>JASHOT010000010.1 GCA_030040965.1 Candidatus Sulfotelmatobacter sp.
GGGGAAGACCACGACCATCGAAATTCTCGAAGGACTGCTCGCGCCCACTTCGGGTCAAGTTTCCATTCTCGGCCACAGCTGGCAGGAAAACGAGCGCGAGATGCGCGAATGGCTCGGCATTTCGCTGCAGGAGACGCGCCTGTCGGAAAAACTGACCGTGCGCGAGACGATCGAACTGTTTGCCAGCTTTTACCGCCAACCGCGCTCGGCTGACGAAGTGCTCGAGCAATTGCAACTCACTGAAAAGGCCGATTCCTGGGTGGGTAAACTTTCCGGCGGGCAGCGGCAGCGCCTGGCCGTGGCCACGGCGCTGGTGTGCAATCCGAAAATTTTGTTTCTGGACGAGCCAACGACCGGTCTCGATCCGCAGAGCCGGCGCCAACTCTGGGAGATCATTCGCGCCTTTCAGCGTGACGGCGGCACGGTGCTACTCACCACGCACTACATGGATGAAGCCGAGCGTCTGTGCGATCGGCTGGCAATCGTCGACCACGGCCAAGTCATTGCCGAGGGATCGCCGGCGACTCTGATCGACCGCCTGGGCGGGCATCATGTGGTGGAGTTTTCCGTGGGCGGAACTTCCGACGGCGCCGCGCTCGAGGCGTGGCGCGGTCTGCCCAGCGTCGAATCGGTTCGGGAAGATGACGGCCTCATCGCGCTCAACGTGAAGCAGCCGCATCTGACGATTCCGGCGCTGCTCGGGGCAATCGAGGGACAGGGCACCACGCTCGAGCATCTGACCACGCGGCAAGCGAGCCTGGAGGATGTTTTTGTGCGGCTGACGGGCCGGCATCTGCGGGAAGAGTGAGATCGGCGCCGAGATCAGTAATTGATGGACGCGAAATGAATCGCACTGCGAAGTTCATCGCTGTGATTGCGGGCCTGTTGGCGGGTGTGGTCGTCCGCGCAGCTCAGAGCAGTTCTGCCGCGCCAGACGCCGCGAGTTTCGCACCTTTCCAACAGTGGATGGCTGCGGTTCTGACGAGTGATGCTGCCACGCTGAAATCGCTCTACAGTACCGACCCGCCGGCGCAGATTCGAATCAAGACGGTGATGCATGAGGCCAGTGCCGATACTGATTTCTGGCTCGGGCTGAAATCGCCAAGCATGAGGGTGGAGATCGTACGGTTGGTCGTTACGGACGTGAAAGCCAGCGTCATCTTTCGCGCTGTCGTTTCCTCCGAAGGGCAAGGTTCGGTTGAGCAGTCGATCAATTTGACCGACGATCAGCAATGGCAGAAGCAGGGCGAGAAATGGAAGCTCGTCTATGTCGAGCGAACCGACGCGCCGCTTCTGAAGCAACCGGCGGATATGAAGAAGGATCTTTATCCGGCCGATGCCGATGCGCATGCGGAAATCCGTGAGGCTGAGCAAAGAGCAGCGAAGCAGCACAAGCGCCTGCTGCTGGTCGTTGGCGCAAACTGGTGCTTCGACTGCCATGTACTCGATCTGGCATTTCACAGCGCGGAACTGGCGCCTATCGTGACCGCGAACTATGAAGTCATTCATATTGACATTGGTCTTGACAGTACCAAGAACGCCGACGTCCTGAAGCAGTTTGATGTTTCGCTCGACAAGGGAGTCCCGGTGGTCTTGATCGCCGAAAGTGACGGCAAGGTTCTCTTCAACCAGAAAAACGGAGAATTCGAGGACGCGCGCGGGCTGAGCCCGGAGTATCTGGTAGATTTTCTGAACAAATGGAAACCGCGAGCACACTGATTACGAATGCTGTTCATCGGGAAAGACGGGGTGCGCCGTGGTGGTACACGGTGCTGATTCTTCTGCCGCTCGCCATGGGCTCTGCCGTGAGCGCTTATCAGCACACCCTGGAGCACGTGAACATTCCGGGCCTGAATCCGCGGCTCAGCGGCTACTTGACCGTGTTGGTGGAAGAGTGGCTGGCGGTGTTTCTGGTAGCCCTGCAAAGCAGGCGCGGCGGGCCGTCCATCAGGGAACTGGTTTCCGGCGGCTGGCCGAAAGCAACTGCTTTCCTGAGGGACGCAGGGCTGGCGATTGGTTTTCTGGTCGTGGGCGTGCCGTTGCTTGCGCTGATCGGTCGGTTGTTGGGAGACTCCGGGGATCCGGTAAACTTTCTTCCCAGAACCAGAACGGAAGCGGCCGTGTGGGTGCTCTTGGCGGCCACCGCTGGTTTTGCGGAAGAGCTGATCTTCCGAGGATTTCTCAGGTGGCAATTCAAAGCGTGGACGAACAGTACCGCGTTGGCGATCGTGATACAAGGCGTGTTGTTCGGCTTAGCCCATGGTTACTATTCGCGTGCCATGATCGCTATCGCCATTTACGGTTGTCTGCTCGGTCTGCTTGCCTGGTGGCGCAAGAGTTTGCGGCCTGGAATGCTCGCGCACGCCGTTCAAGATGAAGTCTTTGGTTTGCTCGCATTCGCTGTTGCGAAATAAGTTTGAATAGATCATGAGCGTAGCCCAAGAAACACCGGTTACATCTCCGAAAGTGCCGCCCGCGCCAGTTCGCCAGAATGGCCGCTGGTCGGGCTACGCGCATCTACTGATGGCGCGCATGCTCGAACTGAAGCGCGAGCCGGAAGTCGTCTTCTGGGTGTTCGTGTTTCCCTTGCTGCTCGCGCTGGGACTCGGAATTGCATTTCGCAATAAGCCTCAGCCAGCCGCATCGCCCGTTGCTGTGATTGATGGGCCTCAAGCGCAAACCTTGCGATCAACGTTGCACGCTTTTCCGCTGTTCGCTTCAGCCAAAGTCGACGTTCTAAACGCCGGTGAAGCCCGGAACGGCTTCCGCTTGGGGAAGTACGACTTAGTCATCGAACCGGGCGCGAACGGTGGATATCAATATGTTTATGATCCGGCGCGTCCGGAGAGCGTGCTGGCCAAGGCCGAGGTCAACGACGCATTGCAAGCGGCCGCAGGACGCAAGGACGCAGTTCCCACCAATTCCGTCACGTCTTCCGAGCCCGGTTCGCGCTACATCGATTTTCTAATTCCCGGCCTTCTGGGCATGAACCTGATGAACTCGGGCATGTGGGGAATTGGCTTCGCGCTGGTCGACATGCGGCAGCGCAAGCTGCTGAAGCGCTTCGTCGGCACACCCATGCAGCGCGGAGATTTTCTGCTCGCGCTCGCTTCCAGCCGCCTGATTCTGATGATCATCGAAGTCGGCCTGCTCCTCGCCTTCGGCGTGATCTTTTTTCATATGCGCGTGCTCGGATCGATTGGCGCGATCGCCTTGATTGCGGGGTTGGGTTCACTCACGTTCGGCGGAGTCGGACTGCTCACTGCCAGCCGCGCGCAAAAAATCGAGTCCGTCAGCGGATTGATCAATCTCGTGATGATGCCGATGTGGATCTTTTCCGGTGTCTTCTTTTCTTATGAACGCTTTCCGACGATCATTCATCCGCTGATCAAAGCGCTGCCCCTGACCGCCTTGAACGACGCCCTGCGCGCCTCGATTCTCGAAGGCACGCCACTTTTTCATCAGTGGCCGCGTCTCGCGGTGATGATTCTCTGGGGCGGAATTTCTTTCATGCTGGCGCTTAAATGGTTTCGCTGGACGTAGGCCGCAACGCTATGCCCTGGGAAATCATTTGCCGGACGATCCTTTGTTTACCGCCAGTTCGCGGATCTGATTCAGATACTCCACGTAAATCGGAATGGGAATGTCGGGTGAGTCTCCGTCGTTGAGAAAATGGGAAAGGTGAACTTCGGGCGGAATCGAAGCGATGACCTCGCGAAAGCGCGGCATCTCCAGATACTTCACGCGCCAGATCTCCAGCATAAGTGAGCGAAATTCGGGACTGATGAAACCGAACTTGCGCTCTTGCGGCGTGCGCACGTTCAGATAGACTCCATCGAAGTGTTTTTTGGCTAGCTCGTTGCGGATCGGATCGTCAGGCGGGGAAAAAACGTAGACGAGATGAAATACATCGGCGAGGTCCCCCCACAAAACTTTCTCCTCGTAAGCGGTAAAGCGGAAAGAAACGTCACCGCGCTGCTGAATTTTGCGTGGATGATCCGAGGGCTTCGCACCCTGTCGTTTTAATTCTTCGCGAAACCAGCGCAACCGTTCGGGCGCGAGATTGTGGCGCAGAAATTCCACAGCATAAGCATTGGGAAGATATAGCTTCGGATCATTATCGAGACGTGCCAGCCATGGAGCCCAATTGTTCCTTTCGAACGCCGTAAACAGATCCTCTAATTGCGCGACCGTAACATCAGGGTGGTATTTCACCGACTGCCAGAAGTGCTCGGTCGAATCGTAAGCGCCTCCGTAGAGAACGATACCTTCCTCGATCGGATACCAGTTGGAGAGCACGCGGGCGCGGATCGACGGAGCCGCGCTCCAGCAATTCAGGGAATTCTTCCACTTTTCCTGCACCTGGAGAAATGCTTCGGCGTAACCCGGCGGCACAGGGTCCTGCACACGCGCAATCGCCCGGCTAAGTTCGTCCGCGGTGTGAGTGATGAGGGTTTCCAGCGGACGCTCGTCGGTCATCGAGACGACGCGGCTTTCAACGGCCTCGCGCAGCAGTTCGCGCGCCAGGCGCTTGCGGCCTGCATCGTCGAGCTGATCCGGCTTCCAGCGCCGTGACTGCGACTCTATGTAAGGGAAAGATTCGGCCAGCGAGTGGAACTCGATGAAGCCGTGAATAGCAAAGGTGACCGGGCGTCCATCTTTCACGACAACAGTAGAGGGCGTAACCAGTGCCTGCAAAGAAATCTGCTGTGCCAACGATCCATGCGTGAGCAGCAGGAGAAAAAATACTCTCAGCCATCCCGCATACCGGCCGCGATTCGGTGAAATCCTGAAAAGCCTGGTCTGAAGAAGCGAGCGGTGGTGGAATCCAACTTCCTTTGCAAGGTGCATTGGTTCTTGAAAGTTGAGGCCCTGGATATCAGAAACGGCGGGGTGCAAGCTCCGCTTCGACCCCGTTCGCAGGGTTTGGGAGAAGTTACGAACGAGGTCGGTGGCGGTGCTTGCGAATTACTGCTAGTTACGATTTGGCTAGCTTGGCAGCAGCTTGTTTCCGTACTCTTGCCCAGCGTTGCCTTTGCGCTTCGGCGATGCGGCGGCGGGCTTCCTTGCTCAATGTACGTCCTGTTTTCTTGAGCCTGGTGCCGTTGGCCTGTCCGAGAGCGTTTAATGCCTTCCCCACCCGATCTATCTCTTTTTCGAGACGGGAATACTCATAGCGCAGGGAAGTGACCACCTTGTTCAGGTTTGTCATGATTACCCCCTCTTACTTACACAGCCTATCATGGGATAGATATCGATCGAGAAGAATTAGAAGACAAAATTGATGAACTAATTTTACCTATTGTAGTTTGAAATCGACGAACAAGAATCCCTGGATCGTGCCGGGATCGTCATTCTCCCGGTTGAAAACAACTTCCCGGCGGGAGTCCGAATAGCGCGTGTCCCACAACAAGAGCTTGTGAATCGTAGTCAGCGGAATATTGCCGGACTCAGGGTTGTAGTTCTCGGTCCAAAGATAGTCGAGGCCGTATAGAACGTAGATATGAGAGTTCCATTGGATCAGCGCAGCGTGTTGCTTCTGCATCATGGTCACGAGCTGATAGGCATTCACCTGGTCCGCGCTCAGATATACCGTGCTTACCTCAATCGGGCGTCCATCGCTGAGCAGGTGACGGCCCTGGATCTTGTTCGCGATGTCTTTCAATGACTTCGGGTCGGCACGCGCCACGCTGTCTTCGAGGGCCGAATCTTTTCCGCAGCAAACATCGCGATCGTGAATGATGGTATCGAGCGAGGTAAGCAGAACGTCGGAGGCATGCGGAGTGCGCGCCATCAAAGACGGCAAGTTATGAACCTGAATTTCCTGATCCGGGCTAAGAATTTGGCCGCATGCGCCAACTACGAGCAGGGATAAAACCAGGAATTCTGCAGCTGGGATAAACCGAAGCATGCCGATGCGGAGTTTCGTCATGAAACGTCCTCCAGCTGAACCCATTGTAGATTGTGCGTCTGGAGTTTCTTCCCAGTTTTGCAAAACTTACGTCAATAAATGTGTATGCCGCGGGTTACCTCTGTTACCTCATGCTGATGGTTAGTCGACTGTCGGTAGAAACCGCGGCGCCTTTCTCGCCTTGGTTGCCTGCTCGAATGCATAAGCGAGTTTGATCAGGGTGGGTTCGCTCCAGGCGCGTCCGAAGAAGGAAATGCCTACAGGCAATCCCCAAACATAACCGGCAGTCACATTAATGTTAGGATACCCCGCCACGGCCGCTGCGTTCGAACTGCCCCCGGCCACGTGATCGCCGTTGATCAGATCGGTCAGCCACGCGGGACCACCCGTAGGCGCCACAATGGCGTCGAGCTGGTGCTTATCCATGAGCGCGTCAATGCCCTCGACTCGCGCTAACTGATGATTTTTCGCCAGCGCATCCAGATACGCTTTTTCGGTAAGCGGGCCTTTGGCTTCAGCCTTGACGAATAAATCCTGGCCGAACCACGGCATCTCTTTATCCCGATTGCGCTCGTTGAATTCGATGACCTCTTGCAGCGAATGCACCGGAGCGGATGGGCCGAAACGCGCGAGATAGGCGTTCAGATCCGCCTTGAGCTCGTACAGGAAAACCAGCAGCTCGCTGTCATCGAACTTACCGAAGGTCTCAATATCGGCGGGATCGACCAGAGTCGCACCCTGCCTTTTCATCACGTCGAGCGATTGCTCCATCAGCGCGTCGACGGCGTCGTTAAAGCCGAAATATTTTCGCGCCACGCCGATGCGCGCGCCTTTAAGTCCGTTGGGGTCGCAGAATTGCGCATAGTCGGTTTGCGACTTGCCCGCACTTGCAGCGGTGGCCGGATCATCCGGATCGACGCCGGTCAGCGCTCCCAATAGGATCGCCGCATCGCGGACGGTGCGACACATGGGGCCGGCGCCATCCTGGCTGTGGGAGATGGGAATAATTCCGGCGCGACTGACTAATCCGACTGTCGGCTTGATTCCGGCCAGTCCGTTTGAAGACGATGGGCAGACGATCGATCCGTCGGTCTCGGTGCCGATGCCGAGGGCTGCCAGGTTGGCCGAGATGCCTGATCCGGTCCCCGAACTCGAGCCGCAGGGATTGCGATCGAGCGCGTAGGGATTTTTAGTCAGGCCGCCGCGGCCGCTCCATCCGCTGGTGGAATGACTGCAGCGAATGTTCGCCCATTCACTGAGATTGGTCTTTCCCAGAATCACCGCGCCGGACGCGCGCAGGTTCTGCGCGACGAAAGAATCCTTCGGCGGCTTCGATCCCACCAGCGCCAGCGAGCCAGCCGTGGTCATCATGCGGTCGGCAGTATCGATGTTGTCCTTGATCAGAACCGGAATGCCATGCAGCCGCCCGCGCGGGCCCTTGGCCTTGCGCTCCTGGTCGATCGCGTCGGCGGTGGCCGGGGCTTCGGGATTCATCTCGATGACGCTATTAATTGCGGGCCCTTGCTTATCTATCGCTTCGATCCGCGCTGAATATTTTTCGACTAACGAACGCGCGCTGAATCGGCCTGACTTCATACCATCCTGCAGCTCGGCGATGGTGATCTCGTCGAGCTCGAAAGGCTCGGCGAGCGGGACGGAGGGTCTGGCTTCCCAGCTGATGACGCGCCCGCCTCGCAAGGCAGGAACTACTGCGGCTGCGGCTCCGGCAGTAACGGAGTGTTTCAGAAATCTCCGACGTGACGACAGGGAAGTGAAGTAGGGCATAGTTTTCCTGAGAGACTGTCTCTATGCAGGGGGCCCCATTAGAACACGAGTGAAGCCTCGCGGAAATGTGGGAAAGCTGAGGTGTCCTTAGCTCGTTTTGGGACAATATCGAAAGCTCAGGCGTTCCCGAGGGACGGCCTCATGGAGTAATATTGTCCTGCAACCCTTGGGCGGGGGTTAGTTCAGCGGTAGAACGCGAGCTTCCCAGTTGAGCCGTTTTGCGGGCGTCGAGCCCGCAGGCGAAATCCCGAGCGCAGGTTGCGAGCGACCTCATGATGAACCAGGCGGGGTTAGTTCAGCGGTAGAACGCGAGCTTCCCAAGCTCGATGT
>JASHOT010000103.1 GCA_030040965.1 Candidatus Sulfotelmatobacter sp.
ATGATCGAAACGCGGAAGTCGATGGCGCGTCCGTTGTACTTCACGCGGAAACGGCCGTCCTGCGGCACGCGGCGCTCGGAAATGCCGAGCTCGCTCATGACCTTGATGCGCGAAATCACCGTCGAATGATGTTCCTTGCCGATCGGCGGCATCGCCTGCGTCAGCACGCCGTCGATGTGGAACTTGATCATGACCGAATCGTCGCGCGTCTCGATGTGAATGTCGGAGGCGCGCCGCTGCAGCGCGGTAAAAATCGTGGTGTCGACCAGGCGGATGATCGGGCTGGTATCGCCCTGAGCGGTCAGCTTGTCGATGGTCAGCGTTTCTTCCGCGCCCGTCTGCTCGTCTTCGCGGATGATGGTGAAGCCTTCGCTCGCTTCTTCGAGCACGCGCTGCGACTGCTCGGTCTTCTTCAGGATGTCGGAGATCTGCTTGAGCGTGGAAACCTTGGTGACGATGCGCTGCTTGAGCAGCAGGCTGATCTCATCGATCATCATCAGCTGGCTCGGGTCGGCGATGGCGATGGCCAGCTTGCCGTCCCCGGTTTCCTCAAGGGGCACAAAGTTGTAGCGGAACATCAGCTCGACGGGGATTTTCTTGAACAGCTCATGGTGCAGCTCGAAGTTCGTCAGATCGATGAACTCGCAGCGGTAGCGGCGCGCAATATCCTGCGCCCGCTCCAAGTCCGTGAGCGCGTTGCCGGTCGGCGAAAGCATCTGCCCGCCGTTGCCGCCGCCCACGAACACCGATTTTTTATCAGCCGTCGCCATCAGAAAACCAATTTAGCCATTGAATGTTTGAGCGATCGAGTCATTGGCGATTGAGTAAATTGGGTTTTAAAATCACTCAATGACCCGGTCACCGAATCACTCAATGCATTCAACCTTTCTCCCCTAGTGGACGCCCAAAGTAAAGATCGGCAAATACAGCGAAATCAACACTCCGCCGACAAAAATCGCCATGATGATCAGAATCATGGGCTCGATCAGCGCCATGGCCGCGCCCAGCGCCGTCTGCACATCTTCCTCGTAAAACTCAGCAACCGAATTCAGCATCTCCGCCAGTTTTCCGGTCGACTCGCCGACTTCAATCATCTCTACCGCCAGCTCGGGAAAAACCTCCTGCTCTTCCAGACTTCCCGCCAGCCCTTGACCTTCACGCACGCGAATCCCGGCCCGCATCACGCCTTTCAGAATGCGCCGGCTGCTCATCGACGATCCCGCCGTTTCGAGCGCCGGCACCAGCGGCAACCCGCCTTGCAGCAGTGTTGCCAGCATGCGCGAAAAACTCGCTACCTGATGTTTCAGCCGGATCTCGCCCAGCAGCGGCAAACTCAGAATCGCCCGGTCAATGCGGTCCGCGCCTCGCTCCGTATCCTTCCAGCGCCACGCAGCAAAACCGAGAACCACCAAACCTACCAGCACAAACGGGGCATATTTCTGCGAATTCTGCCCCACCGCCAGCATGAACACGGTGATCGCCGGCAGCTTGGCATCCAGGCTGTTGAACAGGTCGGCGAACTTCGGCACCACGTAGGTGAACAGGAACGTCACCATTACCATCACCACGCTGACCAGCAGCGTGGGATAAATCAGCGACACAAAAAGTTTCTTGCGGAACGACAAGGCCATGCGCTGGAAGTTGATATAGCGCGTGAGCACTTCGTCCATATTGCCCGACTTCTCACCCGCCATCAGCGTGGTCGTATAAATCTTCGCGATGATGCCCTGCGCGGCAAACGCGTCGGAAAGAAACTCTCCGCCCTTCACCCGGTCGCGCACGTTTTCGAGAATCTGCCGCAGTTGCTTGTCCTTCTGCCGCTTGATCAGCAACTCGAGCGCCTGCAGAATCGGCATGCCCGCCCGGATCAGGGTCAGAAACTGCTGGTTGTACACCAGGAAGGTCGTCTGCTTCAGCTTTCGCCGCCGGCGCAGCCCGCCCGTCATCACGCCCTGCGACTTCACCCAGTAGACGTGATAGCCCTGCGCCGAGAAGCGGTCCCGCACCTCGGCTTCGGAATAGCCCTGCTCGACGTGCTGTTGCACGTTGCCGCGCTCATCCGCGATTTTGACTACAAATTCCGCCATTTGCCGGTGTTTCTAACGCTGCGTTGGAAGCTGTTCCTCAAGTCTAACATCGCTGCTTACCATTCTATGCCGTCAGCCTGACCCCAAACCGCCTCACCTCGGTACGCAAGTAACCAACTCCGCTGGAAAGAGTTCCACCCCGCTAGCGGCCCGCCGCCGCCGATCCCTGTCATTCCGAACCGGCGCGAAGCGGCGGTGAGAAACCTGCTTTTTCGACCCGCATCCACCTCGTTGCCCCACCCTATGCCGGCGCTCGTTGCGGCTAGGGTGAGCCGGCGCATCTACGGTCCGTTCACATCCTCTACCGTCTCCGTGCCCGCCGGCGGCTTGAAATCGAACTGCCCATTGGCGACCCCAAGATCTTCCTTCTGATCGGTAAAGCGATATTCCGTCGTCGATCCGTCCACTTCCTGCACAATAATTCGCGCAATCTGATGATCCGGCGTCACTTCCACTACAATCTCGCTGATGCGATCGGCCAGCGCCTGGGGTACACCCCTAAAAACCACGTCATCGGCAGCCAGCGGAGTCACATCCGGGGCCAGCGACAATCCCTGTAACTCTTTCTCCAGCTTGGTCTTACCCAGCAAGAACGCGAGCGGCGAG
Organism: Candidatus Sulfotelmatobacter sp.; assembly: GCA_030040965.1. GTDB lineage: Bacteria > Acidobacteriota > Terriglobia > Terriglobales > Acidobacteriaceae > Sulfotelmatobacter. Next base: position 2,694 of record JASHOT010000103.1, read on the forward strand.
CGCAGATCTTCGAGTTTCTTCGCGTCCATTTTCCGCGCCTGCCGGTCGTCAGGGACGTAGAACCACGCATCTCTCCCATCGCTCACGAAGAGCTTCACTTTGGGAGAACGATACTCCCAGCGCATCTTGCCGGGTTTTTTCAGCCACAGCGTCCCCGATTCGGTGCGTTCCATCCCCGATCCGCGATACAGTTCCGTGAACTCCGCCTCCAGCGTATGCAGGTGGTTGTAATGGGCATCCACCGCCGCCGCAACCGACTTGATGTCGACCGTGGAAGCGGGCCATGCCAACACGGCGCACAAGAAACCGAGAAGGAAAAAGTGGTTTCGCATCCCTGGCTTCATTCTAGCGGCTCCGGTATTTCCTGTCGTTACACGCATGTGAATCCAGGGCGAACATGAGATGCCTGGCCCAAGCGCGCCAGTTTCTCGTTGCGGCCGTCCAGCCTTTATGTGAGAATCGGTGCCTTCCGCCGGACTTCCCCCAGACGGCTGGCGGGATGGGAAAGAGAAGAATGCTTCGAGTCCTGTGCTTGGGCGTGGTGCTGGGGCTCATGACAGCCCATTGTCTGGCTCAATCGGGCAGCCAACCTGCCCAATCGCAAAACGCACTACAGCCTGACTCTCGACCGGCGACCGCCGGGGATCACTCCGCCGGCACCGTCGCGTCTTCCCCATTAGCCGCGAACCCAGTTGGCGACGCGCGAGCGCTCTACCGCAGGGGCAAGTTCGAAGACGCGCTGGCCAAGTATCGCGAAATTCTCAAGGATTCTCCCAAGTCACCGGATGCATGGGCGGGCATGATCCGCGTTTACCTTAAGCAGAAAAATGTGGAACTGGCGGCGCAGACGGCCGAACAAGGCCTTGCCCAATCCGATTCGCCGCGTGTGCGTACGGCGCGCGCCGAAGTCTGGTTTCGCCAGGGAAGAATCAGCGATGCCGAAAGCGAATGGGTGAAGGTCATCAACTCGGGATATGCCGAGGCCCGCGCCTATCTTGGCATCGCCCGGGTGCGCGACGCTCTGGCCATGTATAAAACGGCGAAAACAATGATCGAAAAGGCGCATGCCATCGATCCAAATGATTCCGACATAACGGAAGCGTGGATCGGCACTCTCTCTCGTTCTGAACGCATCCGCTACCTGCAATCGACGCTGGCCGGTGACAACAACTGGGACGCCGACGACCGCACTGGCATCGCGGACTACTTAAAGTTTCTGCAGCAACTGTCGACACAGAACAGAACCAGCTCGTGCCGCCTCGTCAGCAAGGTCACCAGCACGGAAACTCCACTGGTTCGGCTCCTGCTGGATCCTCAGCACCTTCGCGGCTATGGCCTGAATGTCGCACTCAACGGCCACAAGAGCGCTCTTATGCTCGATACCGGGGCCAGCGGAATTCTTGTAAAGCGCTCCATCGCGGAACACGCGGGACTGTCCAAAATCACCGAATCCAAAGTTTGGGGCATCGGCAGCAAGGGGCCCAAGACGGCCTATCGCACGATTGCAGACTCCGTCAAAATCGGCGATCTCGAGTTCCAGAATTGTCCGGTGGAAGTGATGGAGAGCCATTCTGTCGCGGAGGAAGACGGCCTGATCGGGGCCGATGTCTTTGAAAACTTTCTCGTGGACATCGACTTCCCCAACGAGAAGCTTCGCCTCGGTGAACTGCCCAAACGCCCCAATACGCAGCAGCAGGACCTGAGCCTGGCCAGCGAGGACGATGACGATTCTCATGACGCCGAATCTGCGGATACGTCCTCTGAAGCGAAAACCGCAGATGCCAAATCGGGGCACGCATCTGCCCAGGGCCCGCAGGACCGCTACATTGCGCCAGAGATGCAATCCTACACACGCGTTTTGCGCTTCGGCCATAATCTGCTCGTCCCTACTACCATCGGAAAGGTGCCCTACAAGCTGTTCATCCTCGACACAGGCTCGGTCACCAACACGATTTCACCCGCGGCGGCCCGCGAAGTCACCAAGGTCCACAACGACGACACCATTGTGAAGGGCCTCAGCGGCAGCGTGGACAAGGTTTATAACGCCAATAAAGCCGTATTGACTTTTGGCCACTTGCGCCAGGAAAACCAGGACCTGGTTGCTTTTGACACGACGTCGATTAGCGACGGCGTCGGCACCGAAGTATCGGGTTTCCTCGGTTTCGCCATGCTGAAATTCATCGACATCAAAATCGACTATCGCGACGCCCTGATTGACTTCCAATACGACGCCAAGAAGTGGAACTACTGATCCTGCCAGCTGGATGGCTTCAGACTCCACGGTAAATCGAATACTGGTGCGTGCCGCCGATTTTCTCGAGTGCCGGGCTGTCGCTCAGAACGTATTGAAGAATCGGATTGTGATAGAGAACGTACAGGGGGCGTGGAGCGGCCCGCAGCGAACTTTCCAGCTGCGCAATCACTCGCCGCAATCCCGGCTCGGGAAATGGATTGAACAGATAAATCACCAGCGGTTCATCGGGAAATGGAAATTCCGTTGCGTCCGCGCAGATCGCTTCCAGCGCGAAACAGTTCTGCGATTCGCTTTTATATGCCTGCAGATTTTCCTGAGCGATGGTGTGCAGCGCCGGCAACAATTCCACGCCCACAATGCGGCGAAAGGGATAATCCGACGCCATCAGCAGCGTGCGTCCCTTGCCCGACCCGAGATCGAGGAAAGTGAATTCCTCGAACCTTATCCTCGCAAGATCACGCAAGGAATCCAGCATCTCGCGAAACAGCGTGGGCTCAGTCGGCTGATACGGGGAATGAAAAACACCGAGCAGGCGGTCGCGCCAACCCACGGCCGCACTGGTCGTGTTGACATGATGATCCCAGTCGTAATCAGCATCGCCGTAGCGCTGCCGCAACCGCTCTGGAGTTGAGTCGCGGACGAACTCCCAGAGCGCACTCAAAAGTGCACCCGTCGCAGCGAACCCGCCGCGTGTGACGGCCATGTCCGACCAAAACTGCGCAGTCGCAGCCAAAACGCGCGGAGAGGATTCGGCATGGGTTGCCACAGCGACGATCATACGAGAATGTCCATGTGGCGCGGACACTCCTGTCCGCGAGACCATCCGTAGGGCATGCACATGTGTACCATTCATGCAGAAGCTGTGAAGCAGCTTCCAAAGCGGCGACGCTTGAAGCGTTTCGCCGGCGGGAGCGCCCGCCCACATGAAGCTATTTGCTATGAAACCGTAGCCGGCCCGAAGGCTTGTATCCCGGCGGCAGGCCTTGCGTGATGAACAGAAAACTCTCCGGATTCTCGACCAGCACTCGCCCTTCGGGCGACATCACATACGGATTGCCATCGGGATCGACCGGAACAGCCGGCAGATGCTCGGCCGCGGCCAATTCCTGCATGTTCGCGGGAAGCCGGCCCGTGCGCTCCTGAAAGCGGGTGACCGCATCCTGCAAATTCGAAACGTCCTCATCCACCTTGATCGATCGCAAATGTTCGAGCGCATTGTCGCGGATATCCTTCTCGCGGTTCGTCTCATATGTTGCCGTCCACAGCATGCGCGCGGTCGAATATTCGCCGGCATGTTCGGCCATCTGCGCCGCCATCACCTTCATGAAGGGATGCGCATTGGGCACCTCGGCGCCGCGCGCGAATGCCTCCGATGCCTTGCGATAGTCGTGCAACTCCGTGTAATAGACAAAGCCAAGGTTGTAATAGAGCTGCCAGTTATCTGGATTGTGCTCGATGCCATACTGCATGAGCCGCACCGCGCGCTCGGGTTCGCCGGCGCCATTCGGCGGAGCAGGAGCAAGAAAACTGGCGCCGAACTGATAGGCCGGAACCAGCTGTGGATCGAGCGCGGTCGTGATCTCGAGCAGCGGAGCCAGTTGGTTATAACTCGTCGCCTGGTTGTGGTGGCGTGTGCCAAAGTACTGCACCGTGCGCGTCCAGTAGATGCAGGCCATCAGGCTGTCGAAGCCCAGGCTGGCGCGTTTCACCATTTTCGGCGAATCGAAGAAGAGCATATCTTCGTTCGCATCCGTGTTGGGATGAATACGCTTCTGATCGATGCGCCGCAAGAGCACGGTGCTTGCCACCATCGACAGCACGAGGACGAGGGACGCAGCAACGGTCGTGCGCCGCGCGGCAGTCATAATCCCTGCCCGTGGCGGGCCACATTTGCCGTGTCATCCTGGGCAACGCGCCTTTTGCTTTGCGAAGGACCTATGCAACTTGCGTCTTCGGCCGTGAAGGTTTGCGCCGAACACTCGGTACACGGTACTCGGTACTCGCTACTGTTCCTCATTTCAAATTCCTGCGCTCAAAGATCAGCACCGCGCCGCTCAGCGCCATGGCGGTATAAAACAGCGCATAAAGAGTATTTTCGAGGATCAGTTGCCCTCCCACCGGTCGCTGATGAGCCACCGCGCCGATCACATTCAGCGCGGAAAAATTCGGCACGAGATACGCCGCGCCAGTCGCAATCCAGCGCGCGAATCCGTGAGTGAGCGCGGCAAATCCGCGCAGATCGTCGGCGTAGCTGCCGATCACGAACAGAGAGAACGCAAACACCGCCGACAGCAGCGGAGAGGAAAACGAAGAAAACAGCAGCGCCAGCGCGCAGATGATCAGAAACTCGAGCACAATGAAATACAACGCGACCAGAATTCCCGCGTCCGCGGCGGAAAACGTGCGCGCGACATAGAGCAGCGCTCCGAAAACGCCGATGGCCATGAAAAATGTGTTGACCACGAGCGTGCCCGCCAGCCCCAAAAATTTTCCGACGATGAACTCCCACCGCCGCACCGGCCGCGAAAGAACCGTATACAGCGTGCGCTTCTCGATCTCCTTCGACACCAGGCCGATGCCGATGAAAATCGCAATCACCACCCCGAACAGCGACACCGCCGTCAGCCCCAGATTCACCACCACCAGCCGCTCGATATCAATCGAAATCTGCCCTACGAAAATCGCCACGCCCGAAAGCAGCAGCGCAAACGCGATCAGGTTGTAGAGCACGCGGTCGCGCACCGCTTCGCGAAAGGTATTGCTGGCGATATAGCCAATGCGGTTGCTCATGATCGAGTTCCCGCCATCATTCCGGCTGCAGTTCCAGCTGCATTCGTCGCCGCCACACTCTCGGAGACTTGCAGCTTTTCCACAAAATAGGTTTCGAGTGAGGTCCTGAGCGGCGTCAGAGCGATGAGCCGCAAACGCTCGCGCCGCAGCGCGTCGATGGCCGCGTCCTGCTGGCTTTCCACAATCACCGCGCGCACGGTGTCGCCGGTTACGTGGCACTCGGCGCCCAGCGCCTTCATGGCTGCTGGAATCGCTGTCCCTTGCCAGATGATCTCCACTTTTCCCTGAACACTCGCCGTCAACTCTTCTACCGCGCCCACACCGCGCAGTTCGCCCTTGTGAATAATAGCCACGCGATCGCAAAGCGCCTCAGCATCGGAAAGAATATGCGTGGAAAAGAAAACGGTCTTGCCTGCCTGCTTCAGCTGTTCCATCAAGTCGCGCACATCGCGCCGCCCCAGCGGATCAAGCCCCGACATAGGCTCGTCGAAAAACACCAGCCTGGGATCGTGCAGAATCGCCTGCGCAATTCCAACCCGCTGCAGCATGCCCTTGGAAAATTTTCTGAGCTGCACGCCTTTTACGTCGCTCAATCCCACGCGCGCCAGAACTTCTTCCACACGATATTTGCGCTCTTTGGCCGGCACGCCCGAAAGTTGACCGTAGTAGTTGAGCAGTTCGTGAGCGGTGAGGTAGTCGTAAAAGTAAGGCTGCTCGGGCAGGAATCCGATCTGCGCCTTGACCGCGGGATCGGTCCACTCGCGTCCCAGGATGCGCGCCGAACCCGCCGTCGGAAAAACCAGCCCCATCAGCATCTTCAACGTGGTTGTCTTGCCGGCGCCATTGGGGCCAAGGAAGCCGAAAATCTCGCCCTCTTCCACGCTCAGATGCAGCGGAGAGAGGGCGCGCTTCGGCCGCTTGCGCCAGAAGCCCACCATGTAGGTCTTTTCCAGACCAAGAATTTCGATTGCCGCCATGTCAAGAAGTCAAAGAAAAACGTCTTCCCGAAAAGATTATAAGCAACAGGACGCCATCGCCGGCCGGGTTCGCCGATTACGAGAGTCACAGCGGCGTCGGCCGTGGCGGGAAACGTCGCCGCGATCCAGGCAGCTTCGGTCGTAGTTTTCTCAACTTGATCTGAGACGGTGAGATGCAGCGAAGCGACTTTCATCTTCACCTCTGGCTGCGTCATCCCGAACGGAGCCGCTTTTCCGGCGGATGACGCAATCAGAAGGATGAGGTTAATGTGCGAGCTAAAAA
>JASHOT010000104.1 GCA_030040965.1 Candidatus Sulfotelmatobacter sp.
GCCGTAGACCGCGGCGCTGAGCGTTTTGTAGAGCATGGCCGAAAGACTAAGAGTCCGGAGACCAAAAATTTGAAGACCGGTCTGCATCCGAACGGAGACACACGAACCGCTCCGGGAGCTGCTGGACCTCTGACCTCACCTTACGGACTGGTGGCCCTGATTGGCTGTGACGAATATCACCATGGCCTGTGGAAATCCACTAACTCGTCATTCCCACACGGGTTGGGCCGGACAAGGTGCTCGGGCTGGTTCATCCCCTCGCCCTGATAACGGAGGAGGAACGCAGGGGCAGACCGATATTGTTCCCCGCTCGCCTGGCAATGTAGGATGAGCTAGTTTGTTTCCCAGTTCCCCCCAATGACCATCAACCCGGCCCAATCTCCGCGCCCTAGCCGTCCGAGGGGAAACTTCGAGCAAGAGGAATCCCAACTATGGCGATGGCTGATCGGCTTCATAATCCTGCTAGCCGTAGCTTTATCCGCGTTGCTTTGGGAACGCCTGGAGACGATTCCTTATTCGCTTCGCGCGATTCCCATCGGAGTGCTGACTCTATCGCTGCTCCTGGTCGTGTATGCCTACGGACGACGCCGCGAGGTCAGCGACCTCAAAGTCCTGTTGAAGGGGCTGCAGGAACATGTCGGGGCGGCGCCCTCGGAAGAGCAACTCGATCAGCTCAGCCAGGTGCTGCAGCGCTCGCAACGCAGCTTCAAGGAGCTCATCGACTCCTTCGATGACCCTGCCTTCGCGGTTTCACTCGATGGCACCCTCCGCACCGTCAATAAGCGCGTAAGTGATTTAGCTGGGCTGCCTTACGCGGAACTCGTCGGACACAAGATTTACGACCTGATTGCCGAACCCACTCGCGAAGAAGTCGAGCGCGGACTCGGACGTTTTCTTGAGACGCGGCGCTGGACCGGCACGGTGAAGGTCCAACTTAAGAATAGTTCCCGGCCGCTCTATTTCGATTGCGTAATGAACGGGATCGTGAAGGGCGACGAAGTCGTCGGGGCCAGCGTGCTCGGCCGCGACGTAACCGAGGAGCGCGAAAAAGAACTGCGCTTTACCGCCCTGTTTGAGACGCTGCAGGAAGGCGTCTACTTCAGCACTCCCGACGGGCGCTTGCAGGATGCCAACCCAGCTCTGGTCAGCATGCTGGGATATGAAGACAGAGCACATTTGCTGGCGGTCGAGCCCGCGGCATTGAACTTTGATCCCGGCCAGCCGGTGCTGGGGCGAGCCGTCGACGATCGCGGCGGCGTGCGCACGCGCGAAGTCAAACTTCGCCGCAAAGATGGATCAGCCGCCGTCTTCCTCGATTCGTCGCGCGCGGTGTGGGATTCCGCGGGCAATATCATTCGTTACCAGGGAACACTGGTCGACATTACGGAAAAACGAAAGATGGAGCGGCAGCTGGCCCAACAGGAGCAATTTCGCAGCCGGCTGCTCGAAAGTTTCCCCGATATGATTCTGGTCGTCGATCTCGAGGAGCGTTACACCTTTGCCAGTGCGCGGGCTCGCGAATTGCTCGGCTACGCTCCGGAAGAGTTGCTGGGCAAAAAGATTTCCGATCTCGAAAATCAATCCTCCGAACTGGTTTTGCTCTACCGCTCCGTAGTTTCGGGAGCGGAGCCGATCGCCTCCGCTGAATACGGAGCCCGGCACCGCGACGGCAGCTGGCGAACCATGCGCGCCTCCGGCAGCCAACTCACCGACGGCGAGGGCAAGATCAGCGGTGCGATCATTTCCGTTCGCGACATTACCGTGGAACGAAAGCTCGAGCAGCAGGTGGTACAAAGCGAGCGGCTGGCCGCTATGGGAGCGATGATTGGCGGCGTCGCCCACGAACTGAACAATCCGCTGACCAGCATTCTGGGAGTCAGCGAGCTGCTACAAGACACGGAGACGAATGAAACCGCACGCAAACAGCTTGCCATGTTGCAGCAGCAGGCGCGGCGCGCGGCCGACATTGTTCAGAACCTGACCTACTTCTCGCGCCCGCCAGCTCCGGGCAAAAGTGCGATCAATCTGGTAGAAATCGTCGAGCGTACGTTGAACCTGCACGCCTATTCGCTGCGCAAGAACAATATCACCGTCGACTTCCTGAAAGAAGCCGGTGTGCCCGCGCTCGGAGATCCCCATCAGCTCATGCAGGTTTTTCTGAATCTGATCGTGAACGCCGAACAGGCCATCCGCGAGACGCGCGATCGCGGCACGCTGCGCATACGCCTGGGCCGGACCGGTAATTCCGCCTGGGTCAGCTTCCACGACGATGGGCCCGGAATTCCCAAGGAAAGTCTGCCCAGCATCTTCGATCCGTTCTACACGACGAAGCGTCCTGGCCGCGGCACAGGGCTGGGACTGAGCATCTGCAAGTCGGTGATGAAAGAACACAACGGCAGCGTAGAAGCGGCGAACGCACCGGATGGCGGCGCTGTGTTTACGGTGACGTTGCCGGTGGCGGGAGCGAACTAAGGCTTCCGCGCTCCAGGAACCTCCTTCAATGGTAAATCGAAATCAAACAGTTCCTTTTCGTCGAAATTCAGTAGCAATTCGCCGAAAACCCGCGCCCCTTTGCTGATCGCAAGAATTGAGAGGATCGCACGAACCTGCTCCAGGTCGCCCGCGCGCTTGTATTCGTCGAGGCCGATATGCGCCAACTCCTGAATCGAACCGAAATAATCCTTCTCAAGCCAGTTCGGTAACTCCGTGTTGTTCCCTCGCGAGCGAGCCAACTCAATGCACGCGACCAGCGCATATGGATTCCAATCGGGGACTCCACGCTGGCGATGAATTCGCACGAGATGCGGAACCGCAGCATAGGACGCCTCGCCCACGTCTCCCTGATGATGGAGTTCCTCCCAAAGCTCATGCCAAGTTGCTTTGAGGTCGATGCCAGACTCAAGCTTCCGTAGCAACGGACGGGGATCGAACGCGATTTGATATCCGCCCTTCAGGCCGTTCCACCGCGGGTCATCCCACCCCAGCATTATCTCTCCACCGCCATGGCTACCGCATTCCCTCCGCCTAGGCACAGCGCGGCAATCCCGCGATGTACGTCGCGGCGAATCATTTCATAAATCAGCGTAACCAGCACGCGCGCGCCGCTGGCACCGATCGGATGACCGATCGCCACAGCGCCGCCGTTCACATTGACCTTATCGGAGTTCAATCCAAGTTCGCGCATGACGCCGAGCGCCTGCACCGAGAACGCCTCGTTCAGTTCGTAAAGATCGACGTCCTCATTCTTCCATCCTGTCTTTTCCCAGATCTTCCGCACCGCCCCAACGGGAGCCATCATGACCCAGGCAGGGTCGATGCCGCTGGTCGCCTGCGCCACAATTCGCACCATCGGCTTCGCGCCAATTTCTTTCGTGCGTCCAGCACTGGTCACGACTACTGCTGCCGCTCCATCATTCACTCCCGGGGCGTTCCCCGCCGTCACAGTTCCATCTTTTTTGAACGCCGGCTTTAGCGCGCGCAGTGCTTCAATCGTCGTGTCTTCTCGCGGGGACTCATCTTTGTCGAACGGCGTGGGGGGATCGGCCTTCTTTTTTCCAGGAATCTCCACGGGAACAATCTGTGACTTGAATCGGCATTCCCTGATCGCGGCAACGGCCTTGCGGTGCGAGTGAACCGCAAATTCATCCTGCTCTTCGCGCGTAATGCCGTACTTCTCGGCGACGTTCTCGCCCGTAATACCCATGTGGTAGTTGTTGTATACATCCCACAAGCCGTCCTGCACCATGGAGTCGACCACCTGGGCATTGCCCAGCCGGTATCCCTTTCGCGCCTGCGGTAGAAGATAGGGCGCGTTGGTCATGGATTCCATTCCGCCGGCAACCACAATCGAACTGTTTCCCGTCTCGACCGCTTGTGCCGCGAGCGCGACAGATTTCAGTCCTGAGCCGCATACCTTGTTGATTGTCATGGCACCTGTCGCCGGAGACAATCCGCCGAAGATCGCGGCTTGTCGCGCGGGATTCTGCCCCAGCCCGGCCGACACTACATTGCCCATGATGCATTCGTCGACCAGCGCGGAATCGACGCCGGCTCGCTTCACCGCTTCGCGTACGACGATCGCTCCCAGTTGAGGAGCACTGAAATCCGAAAGGCTGCCCTGAAATTTTCCCACCGGAGTGCGGCAGGCGGAGATGATGACAACATCGTCAGAAGAGGCCATGAATCAAGCTCCCGCGAAGATTTCGCGATCTTTATTATAGATGCGTGAGCGCGAAAATAGCTGCGCGGCCGCGCGCCCGCGTTACGCGGCATGGAAATCAGCAAAGGCGGACCGCAAAGCAGAACTTGAAGGGCACATTCACTGCGACTCTGCGTGATTGACCGAGAATTCGCTTCACGCTTAACGCACACCGAAAAATTTTGGTTGACTTCCGCGATGAAGATTCGTGAGCGTGACTTTCGTACACCGACTTCGCACGCTCGACGCATCATTTTTCTCTTGACTTCATTTTTCAATAACTCTATGTTTCAACTAGTTGCAACAAAACAGCGTTGCAAATTTTCCATGAAGAATGGAAGGGAGAATAGGAACAATGGCAACCAAGAAGAAGGCGAAGAAGAAAAAGAAACACTAAGCAGTCGAGCTGAAAAGCTCAGTACGAAGTCAAAAGGGGACGCTGAATGCGTCCCCTAAGTTTTTGGGGCAATTTTTTTCCTCTCAATTCGTCCTTGCCAAAGCCGGTGTGCTTAACGGAATGCGCCTCTCCTTCACCGGACACAGACTGCGGTACGCGCAGAAATTGCAGTGCAGCCCCGGCTTCGCATCGAACTTCCCTTCCGCAATCTTTTTCGCTGCATCTTCCACGCGGCCGCGCGTCGCCAGCAGATCGGCATCGCTGCGCGTGGTCATGACCTGAACATTCCCATCGAGATTGTGAAAAATGAGCGATCCCACTTCATAGCCCCACTTCTGGCGAGCTGCCATCGCATAGAGAGAAAGCTGGAGACTGTCGTCAGCGTCCTCCTGATCGCGCGGCTTGCCCGTTTTGTAATCGACGACGCTCACCATCGACTCAGGTCCGGCGTCGATCCGGTCGATGCGTCCGACCACGGTAATCTCGCCCAGGCGAATCTCGAAGCTCTGCTCCGTGTGCAGGACCCGCTCAGCCGGAAACAAACGAACCGACGTGAGAAAATCGCGAAGTTGCGCAATACCCTGCTCCTCATAAAGTTCATGCTGATACGGTTCGTGGATGCCTGCCGCCGCAAGGTCGTCTCGAAATTGCGCGATGAGTTCTTCGTCGGCTTTTGCCCGTCCCGCCTTCAGCGAATCAAAGTAGGTTTTCAGCACGCGGTGAATGGCGGCGCCAAACTGCATGGCGGCGGCAGGCTTTGCCGAGATCTTCCAATCTCGCTCCAGCTTGAATTGCAATCCACAGCGTTCGAAGGTGTCGACCGCTGACGCACTCAATCGAGAGTGGAGACCTGCGAGAACCGGCAGTTCAAGCCACACATTTGTTCTCGATTCAGCCGGATCGATATTCGCGCTCTGAGCAAACAGCTGCAGTTTCGATTGCGCCCCGCTGACCGGCACTGCGCGCAGCCAGGGACTGAGCCGACGGTTTTCGATCAGCTCGCGCATGAGTCCGTCAGGATTTTTGTTTTTCGCGCCTTTTCCCTGCCTCGAATAGATGCGCAGCACATCGCGCGCCCTCGTCATCGCGACATAAAACAGCCGTCGCTCTTCCTGCTTGTGAAGCGTCTGGTCGTCGGCTTCAGTAATCGAATCCGCATCGCGAAGTTCTCTGGGAAACGCCACCAGCGTTTCTTTGTACTGCGCGGGGAACGAACTCGCGTTGGCACGGAGAATAAAAACATAAGGGAATTCCAGGCCTTTGGCGCTGTGCACAGTCATCAACCGAACAGCGTCTTCTTTATCATTGCCCTGCATCGGAATCACTCCGCCGGCCTCGCGGAAGTAACCCAGGTACTCGACCAATTCTTCCAGTTCCGTACTGCGATTGACTTTTTTCGCCTCCCAGCCCTGCACAAAGTCGAGCGTAGCCTGAAGAATCGGCGAGTGCAAATCGAGGCCAAACTGGCCGACAATGATTTCGAGCGCAGTCCGACCTTTTGCCTCTTGTCCGAGAATCTTTCCGCGGGCGTGCTCGATTGCGGCCAAAACTTCCGCGCCGCCATCGACGCGATCGAGGGCCGAGGAAAGCGGAATGATTTTTTGCTCGCGGTTCTCGCGTGCAATCGACCGCAACAACTGACGCAACTGCTCGGGCTGTATGCGAAAACACGGCAGCGCGGCAACTCGAAATAAACTGACGTCGTCCCCGCTGGAAACGATCGCATTCAGGCACGCAAACAGATCCCGCACTACCGGCGTGTCCGAGATGTCCATGCTGTCAATGACAAACGGGATCTCCGCTTCTGCCAGTTCCTGCACAACTTCGTCGCGATGATAGTGCGAACGATAAAGAATGCCGAAGTCCGACCATCTACACTTCGTCTTTTGCCGCTCATTAAGGATGGACTGGACCAGATCGGGTCCATCGGCATCGCGTTCGGTGAGGACGGCCACGGTCACGATGCGAGCAGGAGGTTGCAAGCCAGATTGGGCAGCGGCTTCATCGCGCGCCGAGACGAGCGGCGCTCGCTGGTACGCGAGGGAACCATCGGATTGTCTGGCAAACACTGGCGGGTTTTCATTAATCAGTGCGAACGCACTCTGTAAAATCGCCGTCGTCGATCGCCGATTCTTTTCGAGAACGACCAGCTTCGTCCCCGAAAAATATCGATGAAACATTTCGAAAGCGACGCTGGAGGCGCCGCGAAAGCGGTAAATCGCCTGATCCGGGTCGCCGACCGCGAAAACGTTTTGGTTCACGCTCCCAAGTCTCGCCAGAATTTTGATCTGCGCCAGGTTGGCATCCTGAAACTCGTCGGCCAGGATAAATCGAGCGCCCGAACGCGCATCTGATAACGCCTTCTCATCTCCGTGCAGCAGGGCGTGGGCCCGCGTGATCATGTGGCTGAAGGTGCCGAGCTTTTCTTCCTCGAGCCAGCCTTCCACCGTGGTAAATACGCGCGAAATCTCACGGCAGCGTCCCAGAATCTCGGCATCTTCGAGATCATGGCTCGACTTGACGACGCGCGGCAGGGGAATTTCACCGCGCTCCAGCCGATCCACATACTGGGAGTATTGCTCGGGAGTCACCAGTTCGTCGTGGCATCGGCTGATAAATTCCAACAGATCGTTGAGGAATTGAGCGACGCTCGCCGCGCGCACGTAATACTCCAGGTGAAGGTCGCGGATTCGCCGGCGCAGGTAAATCCATAAGTCTTTTTCGTCGAGGACGCCAAAATCTTTGTTCGCGCACCGCAACAGACCAAGACAGTAATCGTGAAATGTGGCGGTCTGAACATCTCTGCCGCCCAACAGCTTGCGCAGGCGCTGACGCATTTCGTTGGCCGCGTTCAGCGTATAGGTAAGAGCTAGAATCTCTTCGGGCCTGGCATGCCCTTCATTCACCAGCCGCGAGATGCGATAGGTGAGCACCGAGGTTTTGCCTGTGCCAGCACCAGCCACCACCAGCATAGGCCCGTGCACATGCTCGATCGCCTCACGCTGCCGATCGTCAGGAATGAATGGAAGACGTTCCTTGGACTTGGAAGGGGGCATTGCGGCTCAGGATACCACTTGCAGCCATGAGGAAGGTTGGATCAGCTCACGGCACTCATCGTGATCGCAACGGCGGCGGTCGCTGCCGTCTCCGCTCGCAGAATTGTCGGCCCCAGCGATGCCGCTACCCACCCCTCTCGATTGAAGGCGTCCATTTCGTCTGGCGTCCAGCCGCCCTCGGGACCGATGGCCAGCACAATCTCTTTGCTGCAATTCGATGACACCAGCGAACCCAGCATCGAGTAGGTTTCCGTCTCCGCCAGCACAATGGGGAATGCGCCGGGAAACTCCAGAATGTTCGCCAGCTTCACCGGATCCGCAATGTCCGGCACACTAATCCTACGTGATTGCTCTGCTGCATGCGTCGCGATCCTCCGCCATCGCTCCGCGCGTTTCTTGGCCGCAGCGGCCAAATGCGCGTCCGTCCGCCGCGCAATCACCGGCACAATCTTTTTCACTCCCAACTCGACGCACTTCTCAATCGCCCACTCCATGCGAGCGAACTTAAAAATGGAAAGTAGCACAGTCACCGGAACCGGGATCTGCACCTTGATGTTATGGTCGAGTTCGAACTCCACTCGCCCCTCTGAGATCTCGATAATTCGCGCGCGATAGACAACTCCATACCCTGCTACATCGCACTCCTCGCCAACGCGGGCGCGCAGCACGCGCACGAGATGATCCGCATGATCGCCAAGCAAGACCGCACGATTGCCCGACACTTCATCCGCCATCCATCGTCTTCGTGTCATCGTTGGAATCGCAGCCGCACAGCGGTGCAAGAATAAAGCCCACGGCGCATGCCGTGGGTTCGTCGCCAGAAACAAGTAAGATCCACAGGTTAGAGCAACTTGCCCACCTATCCGAAAATCTCTTTCACCTTGCCGAGCAGCGAGCGCAGCAGCGGCTGATTATCGACTTTGGAAAGCGCATCGAGCTCCTCCAGCAGTTCCTTCTGCCGCTTGTTCAACCGGGTCGGAACCTGCACTCGCACTTCCACATACAAGTCGCCTTTCCCGTGGCCATTCAACACCGGCACGCCCTTATTGCGAATGCGGAAGGTCGTCCCCGGCTGCGTACCATCCGGAATCTTTAACGTATGTTCACCGTCCATGGTCGGCACCTTGATTTCGGCTCCCATCGCTGCCTGCGCCACGGAAATCGGAACCACGCAATGCAGATCATTGCCCTCGCGCGCAAAGAACGCGTGTTCCTTGACGTGCAGCACAACGTATAAATCGCCCGCCGGCCCGCCAAACTGGCCGACCTCACCCGCGCCGGCAAAGCGAATTCGCGTCCCGTCTTCCACACCGGCAGGAACCTTCGCATCCACGGTGCGCTGCCGCAAAATGCGGCCCTCGCCCCTGCACTTTGGGCACGGGTCGGTAATGACGCTGCCAGTTCCCTGGCATGCCGGACAGGTGCGCGCGATGCTGAAGAATCCTTGCTGGTAACGAACCTGCCCACGCCCGCTGCACGAGCGACAAGTCGTCGGGCCCTTACCCGGCGCAGCACCCGATCCGCGGCATTCCTCACAAGCCTCGTGGCGGCGAACGGTGACCTGCGTCTGCGTTCCGAAGAACGCTTCCTCGAATTCGAGCGTGACATCTTCTCGCAGATCCGCACCGCGCTGCACACGGCTGCGCCGCCGCCCTCCCGCCCCACCAAACATGTCTCCGAAGCCGAAAAACTCGCCGAAGATATCGCTGAAATCCTGAAAGACGCCTGGGTCGAATCCTGCGCCGCCAGCCGAACCTCCGCCCAAGCCGGCGTGACCGTAACGGTCATAAACGGCGCGCTTCTCGGTGTCGGCGAGAATGGCATACGCCTCGCTGACTTCCTTGAATTTTTCTTCTGCATCCGGATTATTCGGATTCCGGTCAGGATGGTACTGCAGAGCGAGCTTCCGGTACGCGCTCTTCAGTTCGACCTCGGTCACGGTGCGGGTAACACCGAGCACCTCGTAGTAGTCGCGTTTTGCTTTCGTAGTCAATTCAGCCTTTCTTCTCAACTCTGCGTTGCGGTTGCGCCGCTTTCGATCTCCTCATCGAGCGGCGGCAAGAACGTACCAAAAGTCCACAAGTGCCTTTCGAGATCGGCAACGTGATACTCGCGCGATCCAAAATCCGTGTCCTTGGGCGGATACAAAATGTTCGCTCCAGCCGCTCGCGCACGCTCATAATGCGCATCTGGATCTTCTACGTACACGGCAAGCATTTGGCTCGAAGAACCGAGAGATCGAGGACTCGCGATTCCGTCGTCGGGGCGAACTGACCCGACCATGATCAGATTGTTCCCCAGTCTCAGCCTGGCGTGACGAACGAACGGCCCCTGTTCCGGAGTACAGAAGACTTCCCTGAAACCAAAGGCGGAGCAAAGCCAGCGAATCGCGGCCCGCGCATCGTTATAGCGAAGAATCGGAAAGATGGTCTGCATTCCTGATTTGCGGCTTCCAGTGAGCCTATTTCTCCGAATTCTTCGCAACCTTGACCATGGCGGGACGCAACAGCCGGTCTTTGAACTTGTACCCGCGCTGCAGTTCCTCGATTACCTGATGATCGGGCGCGTCAGTGGTTTCTACCAATTCGATCGCCTCATGATAATGCGGATCGAACACCTCGCCTTTGGCGGGAACCGCTTTCACTCCAAGCCTGGCCAGCGCATCCTGCAGCTGCTTGTAGATCAGCTCCACGCCGCTGCGGAATTCCCCGCCCTCAGATTTGGCCTGCAGCGCACGCTCAAAGCTGTCGATGACCGGCAGCAGCGTCTTGATCGCATCGGCCGCAGCGAAATCGCGGAAGTCCTGCTGCTCCTTGGCCGCGCGCCGCCGCGCATTTTCAAATTCTGCCTGCATCCGTGCCAGCCGGTCGCGCAGTTCATCGTACTCAGCCTTCAGCTTCTGATATTCCGCTTTTCCACCGTCGGCTGTTGCGGCTGATGCTGGAGACGGAGGATTCTCTCCACTTTCTGCCGGCGGCAGCTCATGTTCCACATCAAGTTCTTGCGTTTCTGTTTTTCCGTCTGCTTTCCCCATTCCCGCTACTCCGATTCATTCAAGATCTTGTCGAACAGGCGCGCAATGTACGATACCGCCGTGATCGTGTGCTGATAGTCCATTCGAGTTGGCCCGATGACCGCCAGCGAACCCATCACTTCGTTGCCCGCGTGCGCCGGGGCGCCGATTAAAACGAAATTCTGCATCGAGGGCAGAGCCTCATCCAGTCCAATCACCACGCGAACCGCTTCCTGCTTTACATCGAGATAGGCACCCAGCAACTGCACGACTTTTTCTTTTTCTTCCAGCGTCTTCAACATTTCCTGCAGCCGCTCGCGATCCTGTTCATCTGTCACCAGATTTGCCGCGCCTTCAATGAAGACCATCTGCGTGCCATGTTCCGCCGCCAGCGCACCCTGTTTATACAGTTGCTCGATCGAATGCATCAGCCGATCGTATTCGCTGCGCTCCTGCTCAATGCGCCGACCGATCTCTGTTCGCATCGCTTCCATCGTCCAGCCACGGAAATTCTCGTTGATATAGCGCGCCGCCACGTCGAGATCCGCCTGCGACAAATCCAGCCGCAACACCCGATCCCGTACCAACCCCGACCGCGTCACCAGCACGGCCAAAACCTTCTGATCGCCCAGCCGCGAGAAATAGACGTGCTCCAGGGCGTTCTTCGGTCCGCTTGCCGCCACGGTCACGCCCACGTTGCGGGAAATCAGCGACAGCACATGCGAAGTCCGCTCCATGAACTCCTGTACGTCGGTAATGCCAGCCAGCGAATCGGAAATCATCGTTTCTTCCTGCGGCGCCAAACGGGCATTGCCCGAAATCTGCTCGACGTAATACCGGTAAGCCTCGGTCGTCGGAATCCGTCCCGCCGACGTATGCGGCTGCTCCAGAAATCCTGCGTCCGACAGGTCGGCCATCACGTTGCGAATCGAGGCCGGGCTCAGCCCCTCGCGATTGGACCGCGCCAGCGTCCGCGAACCCACCGGCTCGCCCGTCGAAATGAAAGTCTCGACGATGGCGGTCAGGATTTCGCGTTCGCGTGTCCCGATATTTGGGTCAGCTGGCATCGAATGGCTCTGTTAGTAATTTCAATCTTCGGCCGGGAAGACGCGGCTTCTCTATTTTACCTAACTATCTTAGATGCTGAAGGATAGCTTTTTGCACCAACCCATTCATCGGCTTCGGTTTGTCTTGGAGGCTCTCTCTCTCTCCTTCCTGCAGAAGAGAATTGTGATTTGGGAAGGGCACGACTTCAGTCGTGCCGGAGAGATCGCCGGGATTTCGCGGTTTTGGCCGCTGAGGGCGGCTCCACCCCATCTACAAAAACGCTCTAAGTGCCAAGATCTGCGCGATCGTGAATTACAGTGGATTTTCCCCATGAAACTTTGAAACATTGAAGCGTTTGAAACCAAGACCGCACATTGCTGTCATCGGCGCCGGAGCCTTCGGGGGATGGACCGCACTTCACCTTCAGGAGCGCGGCGCACGCGTCACTCTGCTCGACGCCTGGGGTCCGGGCAACTCGCGCTCTTCTTCCGGCGGAGAAACTCGGGTCATGCGCGGCACCTATGGCCCGGATCAGCCTTACACGGAAATGGCTGCTCGCGCGCTGAAGCTATGGGCAAAGTATGAGCGGCGATGGAAGAAGCAATTCCTGCATCGCTCGGGCGTGCTTTGGATGGCCTCAGGCCGCGACGACACATTCGAGCGCGGATCGATCGAAATGCTGCGCGCAGCAAAGATCCAGCATCAGGAACTTTCAGTCGCGCAGATGCAAAAGCGCTGGCCGCAGTTCAACTTCTCAGGAATCGAATGGGGCATCTTCGAACCGGAGTGCGGCTACCTCGACGCGCGCTCCGGCTGCCAGGCTGTTGTTGATGCCTTCGTCGCAGCGGGCGGAGAATACAGGCAACTTGCGGTGGTGCCACGGGTTGAGGCCTCGCCCTACGGCGACCGGCCAAACATCGTGCTCGCCGATGAATCGCAAGTGACGGCGGATGTCTTCGTGTTCGCCTGCGGCCCATGGCTGGGAAAGCTGTTTCCCAAAACGATCGGCAAGCTCATTTGCCCCACCAAGCAGGACGTCTTTTTCTTTGGAGTGCCCGCAAATTCTCGAGGATACTTCACTGACGTTCACTTGCCCGTTTGGGGCGATCACCACGATCGTTTCTTCTACGGTATCCCCGGTCGCGAGCATCGCGGATTCAAAGTTGCCGACGACACCCGCGGTCCCGAGTTCGATCCGACCAACGGCGAGCGCGTGTTGAGTTCTGAGGCTTTGAAGCGCGTTCGCGAATATCTAGCCTTCCGCTTTCCCGCTTTGAAAGACGCGCCGCTCCTCGAGTCCCGCGTCTGCCAGTATGAGCAGACTCCCGACTGTCACTTCGTCATCGACCGTCATCCTGCGAATGAGAATGTCTGGCTGCTTGGTGGCGGCTCAGGTCATGGATTCAAACACGGCCCGGCCATCGGGGAAATGATGGCAGAGTTGATCCTGAAAGATCGCGAACCGCCAGCGGTCTGGCGGCTTGAGAGATTCAAACCCTTGTCATCCTGAGGAGGGTGTTTTATGCCCGACGAGGAACTATGCATTCTGCCCAGCCCAACGATGCTGCCCACGAAACTCTGAAACTTGAAACTTTGAAACCTTGGCCTTACTGAATCTGTATTACTCCCGCCGGTGCGCTCGCTTTGATCTCTCCCACGCGCTCCACAACCTTCCGCGCGAAATCGTACATCGACTTGGCATGAGGCGAATTCTCACCCTCCAGCACTACTGGCTTGCCGCCATCTCCGGCCTTGCGTACCTCCGGATCAAGTGCAATTCCCCCCAAAAATGGCACGCCGAACTGCTTGGCCATTGCCTCGGCGCCTCCGCGCGAAAATACGTCCACTTCATGCTGGCAATGCGGACACACAAAGTAGCTCATGTTCTCAACCACTCCGACCACATCAACCTTCATCTGCCGGAACATTTCAATCGCTTTGCGCGCATCCTGCAGCGAAACATCCGATGGCGTCGAAACCACCACTGCGCCCGTCAGCGGCACCGTCTGCACCAGTGAAAGCGCAATGTCGCCCGTCCCCGGCGGCAAATCGATGATCATGTAATCCAGCCGTCCCCACTCCACCATTCCCAAAAACTGCCGCATGATCTGATGCAGCATCGGTCCGCGCCAAATGATCGGTTTATCCCCGGGATTCAGAAATCCCACCGACATCACCTTCAACCCATAGGCTTCGAGCGGCTCAATGCGGTTCTCGCCGACCATGCGCGGCTGTCCATTCAAACCCAGCATGAGCGGGACGTTCGGTCCGTACACGTCGGCATCGAGCAGCCCGACCTTGTGGCCCATGCGGGCGAGGGCAACGGCCAGATTCACGGCAAGTGTCGTCTTGCCCACTCCACCTTTACCCGACCCGACGGCAACGATCGAGTCGACTCCCGGCAGCGGCTGCGGGGCCTGCTGCGCGGGCCCGTGTTGATGCGTATGTGCGCCCAAGAATTAAGCTCCTGAAGAGAAATATCAACGATAAATCTGTCTTGATTATAAAGCCCCCACCCTTCCTATGTGATAACCTCCCATGCTGATTCCACCCAG
Source organism: Candidatus Sulfotelmatobacter sp. (assembly GCA_030040965.1). Lineage (GTDB taxonomy): Bacteria > Acidobacteriota > Terriglobia > Terriglobales > Acidobacteriaceae > Sulfotelmatobacter. Next base: position 14,267 of record JASHOT010000104.1, read on the forward strand.
CAGTGACGAAACCCAAGCGGTGATGAAACAAGGAGAAGCTGTGACGAAACTCACGCGCACTCTGCCGATCACGTATCTGCTCTTGTCTCTCCTGGCCTCAACCAGCACCGTCGCGCAGAATTCCGCCTCGCATCCTGAGCCTCGCGCACGCCATCTTGGTATCCCATTCGACGGTACGCCCGGTCCATTCAACGCCATCACCGACGTTGCCGGCGTCGAGGTCGGATTCAAGACACTCATCTCTGGCGAAGGCCGCCTCGTCGTCGGCAAAGGACCGGTGCGGACCGGGGTCACTGCCATTTTTCCGCTCGGGAAAGGAAACTCGAAGAGCGTGTTCGCCGGATATTTTGCCGGCAACGGCAACGGCGACATGACCGGCACGCATTGGATCGACGAGAGCGGCGTGCTGGAGACTCCCATTCTCATCACCAACACGGGAAGCGTCGGCGTCGTTCGTGACGCGGCTGTGGCGTGGATGGTGCAGCACAAGTATCCCGGACAGTTCTGGTATCCGGTCACCGCTGAAACGGCCGACTGGCCCCTGAACGATATTACCGGCCAGGATGTCACCACGCAGGACGCATGGGACGCGCTGAACTCGGCCGCCAGTGGATCGCTCGCCGAAGGCAACGTCGGTGGCGGGACCGGCATGGTGTGCAATGGATTCAAAGGCGGCACGGGCACCTCGTCGCGAAAAGTCGAATTGCCCGGAGGAACCTACACCGTGGGCGTGCTTGTGCAATGCAATTACGGCAGCTCCAGTCAGCTTCGCGTCGCAGGCATTCCGGTCGCGCGCGAAATGAAGCTGCAGCGGCGCTGCGTCGCCAAAAAGCTGGACCCGCCGGTTCTCGACTTCGGAGGCAAACCCGCGCCGGTCTGCGAGGCCGGTGTGGCCACAACCGCCGACGGAATGCGGCCGCCGGAGATGGGATCCATCATCGTCATTGTCGCGACCGATGCGCCGCTGACTCCCGACCAACTCAAACGCCTGGCGCGCCGCGTTTCGGTCGGATTAGGGAGAGTTGGAGCGATCGAAGGCAACGAGTCCGGCGATATCTTCCTTGCCTTCTCCACCGCCAACGCCGGAGCCGACCAGGGCAACGGCGCCTTCTTTGATCCATCCCTTTCAGCGGTCAATCCAAAGATGACCAATCCGACGATCGAACGCCTGCCAAGCTGGAAGCTGGATCCCGTGTTTACCGCGGTCGTCCAGGCCACCGAGGAGTCCGTCATCAACGTGCTGATCGCAGCCAAAACCATGACCGGCGCCGACTATTGGGTCGTTCCCGCGATCCCGCACGATCAACTCGTGGAAGTCTTGCGCAAGCACGGCATGCAAAAGCAATGAGGACGTTATGTTTTTTGGAAACTCGCTGACCGTCGAACATCCATTTGGCGTTTCCGTCTTTGGCTCAGCCCTGTTGCGCGTGCCGCCCGATTCGGCAACTATCCGCGCCGCAATCGCATGTCTAGACGAGAAACCAGGCGAGGCCTTCGCCAAAGCCAAGAAAGGCGCACAGGCAGTGAGCGCCTTTCTGCGCAAGGCACCCGTAAAAGAGTCTGGGCTGTCTCGAATCTCACTCCGGCAGGAGTATCGATTTGCGAACAACGAACGGCGCCCGATCGGATACGTGGCAAGAATTGGCGTCAATGTCATCCTGAGCCAGCTGGACCACATCGAAGAAATTGTCTCCGGCCTGATTGATGCGGGTGCCAACGAGGTCACCGCCATCGAATTTCATACTGCTCGGTTGAAGGAGTTACGCGCCCGCGCGCGGCAACTTGCCACGCAAGCGGCACGCGAGAAGGCCGAAATATACGCTGATGCAGCAAAAGTGTCTGTCGGCGAAGTCCTGCATATTCAGGACGTGAATCCCACCATACTGCGGCAACCGTTTCATGGTGAAGCGACCCGAGGAGGACCGGTGCAACAGGAACTGGCCGACAGCGAACCGGAACAGAACTCATTGGATCCAAGCGCGATCGAAGTAGGCGCGGCCGTCATGATCGCATACCGAATAGCCAGCAAGTAGAAAGCCGCAACAGGCTGCCACGCTCGGCGTCGCCAATCTTGGGGAAACGCTTCAAGAGAAGGACCTCGAGGACAAAGCATCAATCGGCCACGTTCAGCGCATAGCTTTGCGGCGTCGTTCCAGTTCGGCGCGTCGAATCTCCCTGCGTCGCCCGGCATCGTCGTAGCGGCGTCGCTGCTCCTCGGTCTCAGGGACGACCGGCGCAACTTTCAGGCGCCTTCCATCCCGATCAATCGCTACGAACGTGAGATGTGCCGATGCCACGTGTTGCGACGTATCGGCGATGTAGTCTTCGACGAAAACCTTTACCCCAACCTCCATCGACGTCGTGAATACGCGGTTGACCGAAGATCGGAGAATGACCAGATCGCCTACCCGCACCGGAACCAGGAAGTCGATATGATCCACCGACGCGGTCACCGCGTAATTTCGTGAATGCCGATGCGCGGCCATGGCTCCAGCAAGATCGATCCAGTGCATCAACCGGCCGCCGAGCAGAGCCCCGAGCGGATTCGCATCGTTGGGCAAAACCAGTTCCGCCATCTCCGATTGCGAATCGCGAACCGGCCGCGCCGCTAACTCTTCCTGTGTCATCGCCCTTCCTCTTCCAATCGCACGTTTCCGCTCGGCGCCATTACATTTTCTTCTTCAGATACGATTCCAGAAAGCACTCTGCCATCTTCTGCAGTCGCGGATCATCGTGCCGGTCAACCCAGATCATCTGCGTGAGATCAAACCGCAGCATGCCATCGGTAACCGGCCGATGACTTCGTTCGCAAACATAGCGCAGACGAATTTCGCGCTCCCTGCCCTTCCCATTTCGTTCGGCGTTCATCGATCCCGTCGCAGCCGGACCAGGTGCCGCCGGACCAGGTGCAGCCAGGACCGCAAACCGGACTGCATCCCACGGCCGCTCGCGTGGCGACCACGCGCAACAGTCGGCGTAGCCAAGGTTGCAGAATGCCTCCAGAATGTCCTGCGAAGGAGTTTCGCCTTCATGTCCGGGAGCCGTGCAGTGCCCGCGCCATCCTCCGCCCAACGGCAACCGCGAGGGATGAGGCCAGTTCCCATTTTCCAATCGCTCCAGCGGCATGAAATAAGGACACGCCAATTCAATCTCCTCCGCGATTCAGTTTTTGGTGAGCCGCCATTGTACTGAGTAGCCCCGGGACTCACAACCGTGCAGCGGGGTGAAAGGAGAGAAAGGCAAAACTGCCACACCTCGACCTAACAGCCTGGGTCCCTTAATCGCTGGGTTGCGCGCGCGAAGGCTCGTACATCCTGCCGTTTTCAACTAATAGGCGCGCCGGACGCTACTCCTTGCTTGTTTCGGTCGGGGGTGTTTTGGGCTGATACTTTACGCCTTGA
>JASHOT010000105.1 GCA_030040965.1 Candidatus Sulfotelmatobacter sp.
TCTCAAGGGCCCCGATGCTGAGTTGAAAGATCGTAAAGACAAAGTCATCGGCCAGCATTCCGCGGGTCCGAAGTGGACGCTGAAAGACGGCAGTGAAGTCACTGGAAAGGCCGCTGCCCATGTCGATTCGCTCGATCCAGATTCGGTCCCGTGGCTGCTCCTGAATGTGGTCAGCAACTCTGGCAAGGGACAACTCGCCAAGGTCACGGCGATCCAGCGCGTGCATACGCATGGCGGCAAGCCTGGCAACGACGCTTGTGACGAATCCCACAAGGACGCGGAAACGAAAAGTGCCTATACCGCAGATTACTATTTCTTCGCACCAGTCAAGTAACGTGCCTGAAGCTCGCAATCGGCCGCAGGCATCTAACAGATTCAGAAACGGAGAATCATCATGCGTGAAGTGGTTATTGCTTCCTCGGTCCGCACTCCGGTAGGTCGCGCTTTTAAAGGAACGTTACGCTCGACTCGTCCCGATGAATTGGCCGCGGTCGCGATCAAAGGCGCGCTGGACCGGCTGCCGCAACTCGATCCCAAAGAAATCGAAGACGTCATCATGGGATGCGCCATGCCCGAGGCCGAGCAAGGAATGAACGTGGCCCGCATCGCCTCGCTGCGCGCCGGCTTGCCCGTCGAAGTCTCTGCGTTGACCATCAATCGCTTCTGTTCATCAGGACTGCAATCCATCGCCATGGCGGCTGACCGCATCATGAGCGGCGGCGCGGAAGTGATCGTCGCCGGCGGAACGGAATCCATGTCAATGATTCCCATGGGCGGCCACAAAATCTCGCCCAATCCCTGGCTCGTGGATCATTATCCCGATGCTTACCTTTCGATGGGCCTTACCGCGGAGCGAGTCGCGCAGCACGTAGGAATTACTCGTGAGGCCGCGGATGAATTCTCTCTGCGCAGCCATCAGAAGGCTCTCGCGGCCATTCAAGCGGGCAGATTTAACGACGAAATCATTCCTGTGCCCGTGAGCTTCAGCACCCCGAATGGATCGAAACCAAAGAAACAGGAAATCATCTTCAAGGTTGACGAAGGCCCGCGGGCGGATACGTCGCTCGAAGCCCTCCTTTCACTAAAACCGGCGTTCCACGCAAAAGGAACTGTTACGGCGGGAAATTCTTCGCAGATGTCCGACGGCGCGGCTGCTGCCGTTGTCATGTCGGCGGATCGTGCCAAGGCTCTCGGCATCGCTCCTCTGGCGCGTTACATCTCCTTCGCAACCGCGGGATACAAACCTGAAGAAATGGGCCTCGGCCCGGTCTTCGCCATTCCCAAGGCGCTGAAGATGGCGGGCCTTGGCCTCGCCGACATCGACGTGATTGAACTGAACGAAGCCTTCGCAGCGCAATCGCTCGCGGTGATCAAACAAGCCGGCCTCGACGCGGAGAAGGTCAATCCCAATGGCGGCGCAATCGCCTTGGGGCATCCGCTCGGATGCACGGGCGCGAAGCTGACCGCGGCCGTGATTCGCGAGATGAAACGCCGCAACGCCCGCTACGGCATGGTGACCATGTGTGTCGGCGGCGGCATGGGCGCGGCCGGAATTTTCGCGAATATCTGACCCGGAACGGCGCTATAATTTGCTCGATGGGAGGCTGCCGATGCCCCTAACGCGCCTTTTTGCTGTTACCCTATTGCTTTGCCCCGTCTCGGTGCTCGCACAGACTAAGTTTGGCGCCGCGGTCGGACCCATCCATGCTGACCATTTCATGTACATTTTCCCCGTAGTTGAGCCAGTGGATTTGTCGACGCCCTTCGCGCAGCCAACGGCCGCCGCTCAGCGACTCCAGGACGGTATAAATCAATACAAGCCCGACCCATCCCAACTTCTTACACCCGCCGGGAATCTCGACAAAGGCATTTTGATCCCGCTGATGGGCGACGGTTCGGGCGACGCAGTCTGCCTTACCATGCGCACCTACGTTGTGGCCCGCGACAGCAAGGACTCCGATTCGGTTCACCTGACGCACTACTCGACTTGTCAGATGGCAGGCAAGTATCGCCTGAAGACCACGAAATCTCCTGACGTGATTCGACCCACGCCGCAGCCCTAGACGAGCAGGCGCAGACGATTCTTTACCATTCGCTACGCTCTTTTACGCGTTTGGGAGTATGCTTCCTATCGGTGAAACGTCTAAATAGGCAAAGATAGTCGGCCCTTCGTCCGATTGGCAGGAGGTGCGTTATGCGCCACTCTGTCGTCTACTTCGCAGTTCTTCCCACGTTCTTCCTGTTTTCAATATTCGCTCTGGCGCAACATGGCGGCGGTGGAGGCGGAGGTGGCAGTGCTTCCGGTGGCGGAGGCGGCTCTCATGGCGGCGGCTTCTCCGGCGGAGGCTCTTCTGTCAGTTCGGGCGGAGGCGGTCACAGTTCCGGCGGTTCTGGAGGAAGCCACAGCTCTGGCTCAGCCTCGCACGGATCGGCGTCTCACGGATCAGGATCGAGATCATGGAATGGATCGGGAGCGCATAGCTCTGCATCAAGCGCGTCTCGCCCGGGCGTGAAGTCCAAGATCGCCCAGTTGCAGAAGACCGACATCCTTACGATGTTGCGGCATCCGTTCAGAAAACAAGAACCGAAAGAAGTTGTGGAATTCCGTCACAGAATCTGCCCCAACGGCCACTGTCCGGTCATCTGTGCCCGAGGATCGGCCAGTCAGGGATTCGGCTGCGCCACGGTTACGCTCCACAACTCCTGCACGCACCGCGGGGTATGGAGCGGCGGCTCTTGCCTTTATCAAACTCATTTTCTCGATGATTGCGACAGGTTTTTGGCGGACATGACGCGTCAGCAGCGGATCGCAGCCGAGGCAGCACGAGTTCGCCAAAATGCTTGCGCTGGAGGCGTCTCGCAGCAATGTTATCTGGCCAGCGCCGATGCTCAAAACCAGGCGGCTATTTACCAGACTTACCTCGATCGCTACCGACAGTGCCGCAACCGGACTCTAAACACAATGCCATTTGGGCAATACTCCTATCTCGGATTTTCGAACGCATTCATGTTTGAAGCCTTGTCGCAAGGACTGCGATAAGTACCGTCCGATTCGGCGTAGTAATGAATCAACTTGCGACTCCCTCTGCGCGTCCACAGCCCTATCATTCCGCTCGGCTCCGAATTAGAATTGAGTGTCGCTCGTCCTAAGAAATTTGTTTCTGTTCTTCTTGAGGGATAGTCATGGCAACCATACCCGCAGTCGCAAAATCCAGGATTTCCGGTGGCAGCTTCCTGCTTGAATCGCGCCAGCCGGATGAGATCTTTACTCCCGAAGATTTTTCGGAACAGCACCAGCTAATCGGCCAGACCGCGGAAGAATTTGCCGTCAACGAAATCATTCCGAATGTTGAAAAAATCGAGCACAAAGATTTTTCCGTCACTCGCGAGCTGCTGAAAAAAGCCGGAGAACTCGGGCTGAGCTCCGTCGAGATTCCCGAAGCCTACGGCGGCCTGGAGATGGATAAAGTCACGGCGGCCGTGATCGCCGACCACATCGCGAAATATGCCGGCTTTGCCACCACATGGGGCGGCCACACCGGGATCGGCACGCTGCCAATTGTCTACTTCGGCACCGAAGAACAAAAGAAAAAATATCTGCCGCGGCTCGCCTCCGGCGAGATCGTCGGCGCCTACGCCCTGTCCGAGTCCACATCGGGATCGGACGCCATGAACTGCCGCGCCCGCGCCCAGCTTTCGCCCGATGGCAAACACTACATTCTGAACGGCGAAAAAATGTGGATCACCAACGCCGGATTCGCGGACTTGTTCACCGTTTTTGCCAAGATCGATGGCGAAAAGTTTTCCGCATTCCTCGTAGAAAAAAACTTTCCCGGATTCTCAGTCGGCGCCGAAGAACACAAGATGGGAATTCGCGGCTCCTCCACTTGTCCCATCATCCTCAACGATTGCAAAGTTCCTGCCGAAAATCTTCTGGGAGAAATCGGCAAGGGACACCTCATCGCATTCAACATCCTCAACATCGGTCGCTTCAAGCTGGGCGCGATGTGTGTCGGCGGAGGACGCGTCTCGCTGGAAACGGCTATCGCCTACGCCAAGCAGCGCAAGGCATTCAACAAGGTCATCGCAGATTTCGGTCTGGTGCGCGAGAAGATCGCCAATATGGCTACGCTTCTCTACGTGGGCGAATCCATGGTCTACCGCACCGTCGCCATGATGGACGCGGCATTAGGCGAGGTCGATAAATCGGCGGCTGACGCTGCCAAGCAGACCTTGAAAGCGATTGAGGAATACGCGGTCGAGTGCTCGATCATTAAAGTTTGGGGCTCGGAGATGATCGATTACCTCGTTGACGAAACCGTGCAGATTTATGCCGGCTACGGCTTCGTCGAAGAGTATCCAGCGGAACGCGCCTATCGCGATGCGCGCATCAACCGCATTTTCGAAGGCACCAACGAAATCAACCGTCTCATCATCACCGGATTCTTGCTCAAGCGCGCCATGACTGGCCAACTGCCGCTCATGCCGGCGATCAAGCAATTGATGGATGAAGTCCTCTCGGGCCCCTCCGCCGGAGAAGAGCTCGAAGGCGCGCTGGTCGAAGAGCGCAAACTTGTGACTCAGGCAAAAAAACTCGGGTTATTCGCCGCCGGAGCAGCCACGCAGAAGTACATGCAAGCGATTCAGGACCAGCAGGAGATCATGGGCGCAATCGCCGACATGACGATTGAAACGTATGCGATGGAATCGGCTGTGCTGCGGACCCAGAAGATTAGCCACGCGAAAGGAGAATCTGGCGCTGTCCTGCCCATCGCCATGACGCGCGTCTATCTTTCGCAGGCGTTTGAAAAAATTGAATCGGCCGCCCGCAAGGTCATTGCCGCCGTGGCTGACGGCGATATGCTGCGCACGCAACTGGCGATCCTGCGCCGTTTGGCAAAATACGAGCCCTTTAATACGATCGACCTGCGGCAAGAGATCGCGCAGAAAGTAATTGATCGCGGCAAGTATTCGTTGGCCTGATTTCTGGACGGTCTGTGTCTACGAGCCCAGTTGATACAAACCTAGCCTCATACCAACTGGTCTGATACAAATATGCGGATGAAACTCCGCATATTCTCTCTCCTCGTCTCGTCGTTCGCGCTCGCCTCTCAGGTACTTGTCGCTCAAGCTTCAGCCCCGCCAGCCGACTCGGCCACGTTCGATTCCGACGGCAGGGCGCATATCACGCGAGTGGTGCCGATGCCGGTAACGATCAGCCCGGAAGCGCAGAGGTGGCTGCAATCTCTCGTGCACACCAGTCCCGGCCCGGAAGCGCTCGAGGAGCGCCGAAAAAGAACGGATATCTGGCGTGCCCAGGATTCGGCGGAAGCGCGAAAATACTATCCGGTAAACGTCGAAGAGACGACGACCGCGGGGGTTCGCACCGACATCATCACTCCCCTCACCATGCCCGGGGAAAATCGCGGCCGCGTGCTGATCAATCTGCATGGCGGAGGCTTCAATTCCGATTCCGGTTCGCTGATCGAGGGCGTTCCGATCTGCAACCTCGCGAAGATCAAAGTTGTGTCGGTGTATTACCGGCTCGCGCCTGAGAATCCCTTCCCCGCTGCGGTCGATGACGTAGTCGCGGTTTACAAGGACCTCCTCAAAACCTACGCGCCGAAAAATATCGGCATCTTCGGAACCTCCGCAGGGGCCATCCTCACGGTTGAAGTCGCGGTGCGCCTGAAGCAGCTTGCCCTTCCACTTCCGGGAGCACTCGGAATATTTTCGGGCCTCGCCGACTTCAGCCGCGTCGGCGATTCGCGGCAACTGTTCACGCTGAATGGATTCCCTGGACAAATGCAGCCGGTCGACCCAAATCATCTGCCCGACGATCAATACGTCGCCAAGACCGACCGCAAGGATCCCGTGCTCTCGCCGCTCTACGCCGATCTTCGCGGCATGCCTCCGAGCCTGCTGGTCACCAGCACACGCGACATTCTTCTGAGCGACACGACCACTTTGCATCGCGCTCTCTTGCGCACCGGCAATGACGCCCAGTTAATCGTCTTCGAGGCGCTGCCGCACGCTTTCTGGTATCACTTCCAGCTGCCCGAGACCAAAGAGGCGCTGGAATTGATGGCGAGATTTTTCGACGACAAGGTCGGACGATAGGCATTTCCGGATTTTCATCGGCTCATTTCACGTCGCACCCAAAGGAACACGTGATGAAACTGATTCGATTGACTGTTTTTTTCTTGTTCCTGTCTTCGATCGCGATCCCGGCAGTCAGTGAAGTCGCATTGCCGTCGCTGTTGGCCGATCACATGGTCGTGCAACGCCGATTCCCGGTCCACCTGTGGGGTATGGCAGCGTCCCACGAAAATATCTCGGCGACTTTTCGCGGCGAGACCAAGTCGACCACTGCGGACGACTTCGGCCGATGGAGCCTTTATCTGTCTCCTGGAGAAGCGGGCGGACCGTTTGAACTTACCGTTAAGGGCACGAACACCATCGTGCTACACGACGTGCTGGTTGGCGAGGTTTGGGTCGCCTCAGGGCAATCGAACATGGAATTCCCCGTTAAAGATGCAGTCAATGCCGCCGCAGAAATTGCCGCCGCGCAATATCCCAATATTCGCATCTTCCGAGTTGAGCACACTCCCTCCGACTATCCACGTTCGGATGTGGAAGCAAAGACATGGGCGCCCTGCACGCCAGAAACTGTCGCGGACTCCTCTGCAGTTGCGTATTTCTTCGCGCGCGACCTTTATCAGAGAATGAACATTCCCATCGGCCTGGTCGAGACCTTTTGGGGAGGAACCGCCGCCGAATCCTGGACGAGTCTGCGCACCCTTTCGGCCGATGCCTCGCTCATGCCGGTTTTTGCCGTTCGCACGAAAATGGTCGACGAGCGCGAAACAACCATCCTGAAGCTGCCGCAAGAAGAACGCGATTATCAGCAAGCCGTCGCACAGGCAAAAACCGACGGCAAGCCGGCCCCGTCAAGACCGTGGCATCCTGATTTTGCCGGCTGGGCGCCCGCCGCACTTTACAACGGCATGATCGCTCCTCTCACTCATTTTGCGATTCGCGGCGTGATCTGGTATCAGGGTGAGTCCAACAGCGGCGAAAGAGCTCCGCTGTACGCGCATCTGTTTCAAACCATGATCGGCGACTGGCGACGATCGTGGGACGAGGGCGATTTCCCCTTCCTGTTTGTGCAGATTGCCAACTGGAACTCGGGTGAGCGCTGGCCCGAGGTTCGCGACGCCCAACGCCAGGCGCTCGCGCTGCGTAACACTGGAATGGCTGTCGCAATCGATATTGGCGACGCTGTCAATCTTCATCCCCCGAACAAGCAGGATGTCGGGCTCCGTCTCGCGCTGGCGGCGCGAGCGATTTCTTACGGCGAGAAAATCGAGTGGTCCGGGCCGCTCTATCGTCAATTGACCCAGGAGGAACACGCCCTTCGCGTGTGGTTCGACCATGCCAATGGACTCACTGCCAAAGACGGCACACTCGTGGGATTTGAAATCGCCGGAGCCGACGGAAAATACTCGCCCGCCGACGCAAAGATCGAGGGCACCTCGGTGGTCGTCTCGAGCTCTGCCGTTCCCCTGCCCGTCTCGGTCCGCTACGCATGGGCCGCGAACCCGACCTGCAATCTCTACAATGGCGAGGGACTGCCCGCCTCACCCTTCCAGGCACCGGAATGAAGATGTCCTCGGGCGGCAGTAGATGCCCGAGACTCCATGTAGAGTCAACGCGTTTCAGTACAAATCCCAACGCGCTTCTGATACAACGTTCGCATGAAAAAAAGACCTTCGCTTTCATTGACATTCTTTCTTGCGCTCATGGCCGCGGCCGGCGCTCTCGCGCAGGCACCTTCCCCCTCGGCCAATCTGGCGCTTACGCCTCCCATGGGATGGAACTCATGGAACAAGTTCGCCTGCAATGTCAGCGAGGACATGATCAAGAGCATGGCTGATGCAATGGTCAAGTCGGGAATGAAAGACGCGGGCTACGTCTACGTCAACATCGATGACTGCTGGCAAGTCAGCCGCGACGCCAACGGCAACATCGTCGCCGATCCGCAGCGCTTCCCTCGCGGCATGAAGGCTTTGGGCGACTACATTCACTCGCTGGGACTCAAGTTCGGCGTTTACTCCGACGCGGGATCGAAAACCTGCGCCGGCCGCCCCGGAGGTCTCGGTCATGAATATCAGGATGCCCTGCAGTACGCCGCCTGGGGCGTCGACTACCTGAAATATGACTGGTGCAACACCACCACGCAGGACGCGCGAGCTTCCTACGCCAACATGCGCGCCGCGCTCGACGCTTCAGGTCGGCCCATCGTATTGAGCATTTGCGAATGGGGCAAGGCTCAGCCTTGGCTCTGGGGCAAACAGGTCGGCGGAAATCTCTGGCGCACCACCGATGACATCAAAGATCGATGGGGCGGCCCAGAGAAATGGCCCGACGGCAGCTGCTGTTCGAATGGCGTGCTGGCAATTCTCGATCTCCAGGTTGGTCTGCAATCCTACGCCGGCCCCGGACATTGGAATGACCCTGACATGCTCGAAGTGGGCAATGGAGGCATGTCCGACACGGAGTATCGCTCGCACTTCAGCCTATGGGCGATTCTTGCCGCTCCGCTCATCTCCGGCAACGATCTGCGCGACATGCGCCCGGAAATCCATGACATTCTTACCAACAAAGAAGTGATCGCCATCGATCAGGATGCGCTCGGCCGCGGAGGCGAGCGCGTGGCGAAAGATGGTGACCTGGAAGTCTGGTCTAAGCAACTACAAGACGGCAGCCGTGCCGTCGTATTGCTGAATCGCAGCGAGAAAGGGCAGCAGATTACCGTCCATTGGGAAGAACTCGGCTATCCGGCGAGCCTGGGCGCTTCGGTGCGCGATTTGTGGGCGCACAAGGACTTGGGGAAGTTCACGGGAAAGTTTACCGGCGCAGTTGCATCACACGGCGTCGTCATGGTTACGGTGAAGCCGTAGTTGGGATTTCCGGTACCCACACTGTCATTCCGAGCACAGCGAGGAACCCGCTTTTCGCTTGTGCAGTGGAGCCGATTCCTAATTCTTGGGCAAATTCGAATCGCTGATTCTCTTCAGTTCTTCCATCACGCTCTGAATTAGTTCTTTCGCGCCAGTCAGGCTTTTCATGATGAGCTGAATGTCCATCACCGGCTTGCCTGGCCAGCGCTGGCTCTGGCAATAGACGCCGTGCTGCCCCACCAGCGCCATCGCGTCGGTAATCATGTCCATGGTGACGGCCAGCCGTCCGCGCGGCACGCCCATCATGGTCTCGTAATGTTCCAGCTCTTCCTGCTTGTCGTCGAATACAGGCATGCCGAGATTGTAACCGGCGTGGCGCGTGGAGCATAATGGCGGCGCTGGCGAAAACTCATCGCAAACGTCAAAGTTGGAAGTCACTGCTCAAAGAGCTTCATTCGCTCTTTCAATCTGACAGGAGAGATCATGATCAAACGAATTGCCATCTTCACGTTCCTCGCTTTCCTCGCTACGTTCAGCTTTGCTCAGGGGGGAGAAGCGCGTCCTAGCCCAGCCGAGTCGACCTCGTGTGATCTTGGAGGTGGAAAGACCATCAAGACCGATTACTCCAGCCCGCGCATGAAGGGCCGCAAGATTTATGGTGGGCTTGTTCCTTATGGGCAGGTCTGGCGCACCGGTGCGAACGAAGCCACAACATTTGTCACCAGCGCGGATGTCGTTGTGGGCGGCAAACTGGTTCCGGCTGGCAGCTACACCCTCTTTAGCGTCCCCAACGCCGACCGATGGTCCCTCATCATCAACAAGAAAACCGGGGAGTGGGGCATCCCCTATAAGTATGAGAGCGACGAACTGGCACGCGTCGATATGAAAGTCTCGCACCTGCCGTCGCCACTCGAAGATTTCACCATCTCGTACGAAAAAAACAGGGGCGGCTGCGTCATGCA
>JASHOT010000106.1 GCA_030040965.1 Candidatus Sulfotelmatobacter sp.
AGCAAGTTCCCCCTGGTTTCTACGCGCAGAATCTCGATCGTTCCAGCCACCCCGATCACCCGAGGCGATGCATCAAAAACCTGAACGACGAGCTTGTTGCCAGCGTTGGCGTGCTCATCATAATCGACGTTCTCGTGGAGCACACGCACAAGATAGGGCTCGTCCGGATGTTGCACATTGAATAGAAATGCTCCGGACTGATCAGTCTTCGTGCGCGCTTCCTCATGCGGTCGTCCTTGAATTCGAATCAGGATGACCTCGTCCCCGACAGCGGATGCACCGCGGCTTTGATTGCGAACCGCTCCCGTGATGCTGTTCGCCGCCAGGGCGATTGAAGCCGTCCAGATAAGAAATGGTGCCGCCCAGATTCCACGCATAATCCCTCTCTCGAAAAAACGTCATTCCACAGGCGCGTCAGCGGCTCGCTGAACCGCCTGCACGGACCGTCCAAACACGATTCCGGTTTCTGCTTCAACGGGCTGCCCGTTCGTGCGGTAGGGCTTAAATCTCCATTGCCAGAGGGCATCGCTGATGACCTTCGCCTGATCGGGAAACGCGCTGAGAAAGTGGATATGTTTGACCTTACCCTCCTTGTCGATAATGATTCGAACCGGAATTGGATTAAAGTGCCGTTCCGTCAATACCGGATTCACGCGCGCGAGCACGGTGGCATCACTTGCATAGTCCTTCAGGCAAACGGGTACGGAGACATCGTCCGATATCTTCATCTTGTTCAAGTCCGAAACCAGGTTTTCCAGAAGCTTCGTGTCGCGGCTGGTCAACACGATCTGCACCGCGTGGCAGCGTATGTCGGTGGCGAGAACATACCAGTGCAACTGCGCAACCGGTGACCAGTACGCGAAGAACGTAAATGGATGGCCTCCCACCTTCGCCGGAGTTGGCGGTATTTCGACCTTGTAGTCGGCCTGCAGGTTGTTTTTCGAGTAGTTGACCAACTCCAGCGCATTGCTCGCCGGCAGAGGTGTGAAAAACAGGTCTTCGGCGGTGATTAGAATGCTACCCCGGGCTGGGCCTTTGAATGTATCTGAGGGAGTGAGCTGGGCAAGCACGTAACGTCCCCTGTCGGATGGAGGCGGACCTTTATATTTCTCCATCCACTCGGCAGGGACTGGGTAGCTCAGACCGAAATAAGGATCGCTGAACAGATTATTGGCGACGTTCCCGTCTTCGGGCACGGGAGTCATCGCATCGCTGGCGCTTGACGAAGCGCCCTTTACGAGGATGACTCCAGTGGGAACTTTTTCCACCGATCGCGAATTGCTGGAAAAGTCGCCGCCGTTATGGAGGGAATTCGGAGCGCTTGCGTTTTGGCCCCAAACGGAAGGCGATGCCAATAAAACCAGGACGAGCACGAAGCAGGGGTAGGGGAAGCGCATATTCTCACCTTGAAATCCAAATTGGGCATGAGCAGTGAACTAAGAATCAACTCTTTCTGATTTGGAAAAATGCTGGCGAGATCCCCCTCATTCGGCTCTCGCCAGCAATCGTCTACAAAACGACTACAGCGAACGTAGGAAGTCCAACAGATCCTGCTGTTGGCTGGAGCTGAGATTGTTGTAATTTCCGATCACAGTGCTCGCTTCACTGCCATGGCTGGCGTGATCCTCGATGGCCGTAATCAAGTTGGTAGTGCGGCCATCGTGCAGAAGGAATATTCGTTGGCCCAGGCCCCACAATGGTGCTGTGCGGAATTGCCCGCCTCCCGCGCTGCCCTGCGAGACGTTGTCCGCGAGACCTGAGCCCATATTGTGTATCTCGATATCCGAGAAGGCCGGCACCGAGACGCCGCTCAATGCGGGAACAAAGTTCGAGACCTGCGTCTTGCCCGGAGAAGGATTGTGGCATGTAGCGCACCCGATCGAGCTGAATAGGGAGCTACCAGTCGAGATGGCCGATGCAGATACTGACTGTCCATTCAACACGACTCCACCGGTCGGTGGCGGAGCCAGGAAACGCATGAAGTTGGCAAACGCCGAGACGTCGTCAAGAACTGCCGAATTCGGCGTTAAGGTTGGGTTGGACGTGTCTTCCGGGTAGCCGGTGCCGCTGAGATTCAGACAGCTCGCGACCAAACCCGTGTCTCCACTGCCTCCGTTGCCGTCTTCACCCGGCAGCGGACGCTCGTTGGGAAACAGCTCATTCGTGATTCCCATTTCCACGTTGTAGGCTTCGCCGGCGAAGATCTGCAGCGATTTATTTTGTGCTTTCCACCCAAAACGCGTGATCGTGCCGTCGTTGCCGCTGTGATTGAACGTGCCGGAAATGCCCAAGTCGTTGTTGAGATTGGTCACCTGATTGGTCAACAGCGCGGAATCATCCAGATTCTCGATCAGCCCCGCACCAAACGTGGGCGTGGGAATCCGGAAGATTATGTTGTTGGCCTCCTGGGCTGCGGCAAAGCTGGGTTGTGGCAGGCTGCAGCTGCCTGCGTCCGACCGTCCCGAGACGGTGTACAGGTCTTCTACACCACCGTTGGGATTGCTGGTGTTGGCCGAGCCGTTGCTGTTGAAAAAGAAGGGAAACCGGACCTCAAGCGTGGGGCCCGTCTGCGTAATGAACGATGGGATCGAATTGGTGGAACCGCTGACGATTCCGTTAGCGATCACCTCGGCTTCGGGGTTGGTGGCTGCGCCAGACCCGCCCACCGCAGGCTGCGCATGACAGGCCGAGCACTGATTCATGTTGAATCGCGGTCCCAGACCATTGTTGCCCTGCGGGCTGTTGGAAACAGATTCGACTTCCTGAAAGCGGGCTAGACCGTTGGTGAAAAAGGCGGTGAAGCCGTTCGGGTCATTCGACGGGTTGATGATGGTTGCTCCAGTGCCGCGGCTGGCGCTCTGGACTCCAGGATCAGTCTGAGCTACCGTGATGCCGCCAAACATCAGCACTGTCAAAGTGAAAATCGTCGCGAGTTTGATCTTCCTCACGGATTCCTCCTTGGACCTGCTTGGTGAAATTTGGGGTATTGCAATTCGGAATGGCGCAGCCGAGCGTGGCGGATGCGGAAGCGGCGCTCCTGCCAGATTTAGCGTGTGGAGTCTTGTAAACCCGGATTGCGGCGGTCGGAGGAAAAAATCGGGACAGTTACAAAGGCCGAACAGTTCGGATGAACTCTTTGCCTGCGATTCGCCTTTGTTTTCTTTTTTCTACCGCCTTTTTTCGGATGCGCGCTTTCGGTTTACCCAGGGCCGCAATAACGTAAGAATTTTTCGGAAATTGGAACGAACCGCCGCATGCGCACACCACACGCTAATCAGTGGCGCGCCGCGTTGATTAGGTGACGTTCTTGGCCCGAGAAGCCGGGGAACCGGAAGCTCGGGCGAAGCCGTGGCCATCGCCTTTGCCGGACGAGCGCGTGAACGTTCTCTTGGTGAGCACACTGCTGGCTTCTCGACATCGAATGGTAGGCATCAGTTGCCGGATGGCGCAGCGTTGCATTTGTGCGAGGGAATCGAGGCAGACCGCTCCGGCAAGCTCTATCCGGAGGGATTGGATCCTGATGAGAAGGTGCCCGCGCCCGACACGTGTCCTCAGAAGGAAATGATGCCGTACTCGGCGCGGCTGAAGAATGGTTGGCGAAGCAGGTTAGCGGCTCGAACTAGCAGCGGGCATCATGTGAATCTCATGCCTGGCCCGCCTGCTATTGATTTCCCTTGGCGTGTCTGTGACGGACATCGAGACGGATGTCGAGACCCACCATCGGACCCCAAACATTAATACCGTAGTCCAGAAACTTTGGCTGCGATAAGTGCAGGTTGAAAATGTGCATCCAGTTCAGGCCGGCTGAAAACGAGTATCGCGGGCTGAAATTATAGCGAAGCCCACTTCCCATATTGAGGGTGAAGGTGAAGTTCTGGCCCTGCGCGAATCGCACGCCCAGTGGGCCTTTGGCATTGATATCGCCCAGGCCGGCGCGAAAGTCAAAGTACGGAGTCGCGCGCCATCGCCGTGGAACGAAATTTCTGCGCACGCCCATGATGTAAGCGAAGTAGTGAGTTTCGGTCCCCGGGGAATGGCTGTGGCCGACAGACTGAAGGTAACGTCAAAATTTCCACGCAGAATAATCGGTCCTTTGATATCCCCCACGTCCCAAGGTACGGAAGCAATGACCGGCACCAGAGTGTAGTTCACCCCCGTGACGGTGTAGCTATCCCCTAAAAGAAAGTCGAATGGGATGTCTCCCTGTCAGGATTTGCCGGGGAGCATGGAGACAAGACGCACCAGTTGGCTTTGTCGGCTGACTCCGGTTTTGCGGTAGATGACTTTGAGCTGAAAGCGAACCGTGTTCTGTGTGGTTTCAGTGAGCTCTGAGATTTCCTTCGGCTCCAGTCCGGAAAGCAGCAGCATAGCTACGCGGGCCTCCGAAGGAGTGAGTCCAAAAAGATCGATGAGCAATTGTTCGCGCGACTTCGGCTGCACGGCAGGGTCTGTGATTACAACGAGCACTTTGACCGCACCGGGGAACAGGCTGGCATTGCCGCGAAACGGTAACATGGTTACATAAAGAAATTGGCGCTCGTCGCACAACGTCAAGGCTTTGAGAGCCGCGCCGGAATGCAGTTCGGGATCAACGGCAGCATTCCAGGATTGCTGCCAGGCGGCCGCGGAGCGCGGATCGCGAACGGCGACGCAATCGTTTTCCACGCGAAGGATTGCACCCGAACCAAGAATCGAATCAGCCAACGCATTCGTGAAACAAATTTTTCCCTCGCGACTGAGACCGAGCAGAGCCACATCCATGGAGTCGAGAACATGGCCGGCGGCGGCACTTGTCTGCTGCATGTCCATCATCTTGCCGTGCAAGAGAAGCGCACGTGAGAGGTGTGGAGTCAGGCAGTTCAAAAATGCGACATCCTTTTTGCCGTAATCGTTCTGATTGGGCCGTCGAAGAGCGGTTAAGACGGCAAGTTTCCCACGACGATCCTCATTGATGATCCCGCACTGGTGAATGATGCCAATGGGGCGGAGAAAATCCTGGTGGAATTCGGTGTTCTCGACTTCGTGCCGCGGGCACAACTCAGTTCCGCGCCCGACCCAGCCTCGTGTTTTTCTCTTCTGATATCCCAGGAACCACGGATCAATGGCGCCGTAGTACTGGGAGTAGAGACGAATCAATTCCTCGGGAACGCCAAGGTGAGCCTCAATGGAATGGCGTTGCGCAGAGGGATCAATGGAGACAAACGCAACGCAGGCGGCATCGAGGCGGTGGGCAACTTCTCCGAGAAAGAGGCCCCAACGTTCAGGCTCGCCCGCAGCCGAATACAAAAAATCAAGTACCTGATCGTCAGAACCGGTCGGAAACCCCATAACGAGAAGAAGGATGCAGGAAGCATACAAAAAATGCGAGGCGGATTTCGAGCAAGTCGCTCGCAGCAGGCATCACGAAGGTAACGACTCGATTGTAAACGCCGCGCGGAAGGCCGGAATTCGCCCATTTTTCGTCAAGTCAGCTGTCGGTCATTACTTCCGTTATGGCGCACCTCCCATTTGGGAGATGCGCATGTTTGAGGAATAGCGCTAACTTCGCTCATCGCCGGTTGATCCGATCGTGAACACTCGCGCAGGAGCGAAAGCGACTCGGATTAATCCAGCACCCGCCGCACGACCGTGGGTAAATAAAGCAAGACAACATATAGGGAGATCAAACATGAAAAAGACATGGATGGTGTTGGTGTGTGCGCTGATGTTGGTTGCGGTCGCGTTGGCCGCTGGACCGAGATATGTGACTGTGAGTGGAGCCGGAATGGGGATCGATAACGACCAGAACACCGCGGATCAGGCTGCGGACAGCCAGGCCCAGACGAATCTGCAGACGGCCTGCTCGGCGGGAACGCTGACACATACGCAGAAGATTTTCGATCAGTGCTCGCAAGCCGGCGATCACTACGTCTGCAACGTGAACTACACCGGCATTTGCCAGTTCTAGAAACTTGAACTTGTGCTGAAAACCCGCAGAGCTTCAATCCGAGCTCTGCGGCTTTCGGCAGGTTTCTGCAGGTTCATAGGCCAGGAGGATTCAGCATGAAGAAGCTCATTGTACTTTCACTTTGTCTCGGGCTGGGCGTTGCAGCACGAGGACATGCGCAAGAGCAGGCCACTACCCAGCAGGCTCCGTCGAAACTGCCCGCTTTGGCGGATATTGAAGCATGGATCACCGACAATCTGCCGCCACAAGTGGACGAAAAACATCGGAGCCGTGTGATCGACGTGGAGACCCAGGAAATCGCATTTCAGGGTTGCACCGCGACGTTCACCGACACCTATGCGAAATACAAGAACAGCAATCGTCCTCCAAATAAAAGAGCCGTTACCACGACCGTGATCGATCTGACGAAGCTGACGCCGGATTCGGTCGTGGTATTTCAGGGGGACCCGGCGATCCAATTTCGCTCGGAACGGGGAATGACTTCAAAAGCCCGGGACTGGATCATATCCTCGGGCGCGCTTTTGCGCCATGAAACAGAACCCGACCAGATGGTGGAAGATGACGAGCAGCCCGACCTCTTTGGCTATTACGTACCAGACGCAGACATGGCGACGCGCACGGTGCATGCCTGGCACGACGCGATCCAGAGCTGCACGGCCAAGGCTGCGCCGAAGAATCTGTACTAAGAATGCGCAGCAGTTGTGTGGAGATAAAGATCGAAATGGCGGTTCTCCCACGCCATAGCACCGTCACGCGGTGCCTGAAGAGATCAGAATTCAACTGGAGACGGGAAACATGAAAAAGTTAAATGTGCTGTTCGCAATTCTGCTGCTATCCGCCATGGCGCTCGCCGCGACGAGCTGGGTTCAGATTCAAGGCTCGGACACGGAACTGGCAGCGACGCAGGCACAGGCGGATTACGCGGCCAACGCTGGAGCGCTGGCTCAACTGAATGGAAGTTGCATGGGGTCAATCGCCAATCGACAGAAAACCAGCGATTCCTGTTCCAACGTCGGATCCTCGAACCTTCCGACCTACAGTTGCACCGTGACCTACGTTGCGCAGTGCCAGCAGGGACAGTAATCGACGTGCGCGAACGGAGCGCAGCGAAGATATTGCGATATACCGCCAGTGACGGTCAATTCGAAAGGCACCTGGAAAATGATCGATGCTATTCGACGGTAGCGCTCACTCATCCCAGAACGCTACCGCGAATTTTTCGTCAAACTTGTACGTCAAGCGAGTGAATGAATCACGTGATCACGGTCTAGGAGGAATTCTAAAATGAAAAAAGTTCTTGCTCTCGCCTGCGTCGTGCTGTTCGCAGTTGCTCTATTTGCACAGGCGGCGTCTGTCTCTGTCTCCATCTACAACAACGCGTGGCAGGTTTATAACCCCATGAATCGCCCTGTCAACGTCGTCTTCGCTACTCCGCAGGGTGTGGCCTTCTACGGGGCAGCTTTCAGCGTTGCTCCCGGTAGCACCATGCCCGTCATGGGCAACACCAATCAGCCGTATCGTTGGTTCGCCTGCTTTGCTCCAACGAATCCGACCGACCTGGGCACCGGTGGCACGCCGAACTACAACTCGTACAACGTTGGTTGCCGCTAATCGACAGGCCGAAAAGTGTCGTGCGGCGGAGTCGCAGGGATGGCTGACTGCGATTGACGCTTCGACCGGAGCGGTCCAATGGAAGTATCAGTCGAAGCGGCCGATGGTGTCGGCAGCAACGGCCACAAAAGGCAACGTTTTGCTCACCGGCGAGTTGACCAGCGACTTCCTGGTCCTGGATGCGCACAACCGAAACCTGCTGTACCGGTCACTTCGCGGGAAAAGAACCCATCGTCCAGGCATTGGAGTTCGCAATGACGGGACCGAAGGCGAGGTACTTTCCGCCGGGTGACGGTTCCAGCGTCAGAATGTGCCAATTCGGCTTGAACAGGAGTTTGGTGTGTCCGGCGAAGTCGAGGTGCACGATCGCTGTTCCGCGCGACGAAAAGCTGGCGAGAAACAGGCTCTTTCCATCCGCAGCCCAAGCCACCGTGATCAGTTCGGTCCACGGCATAGCCGAGATTTTTTGCGGAGCAGCTCCATTAAGCGGCACGATGCTGATTTCGCTCTTCACGTAGCTGAACTCTGAGACCGCGAGCCGCGTTCCATCGGGAGATAGGTCCCATCCGGTGCGCACTCCGCTATACGGAACCTTTACGAGCTCTGATTTGCGGCCTTTCACCGGATCGAAAGCAGTGAAAACAATCTGCTTGTCCCGCCTCTCCGCAAGCACGCAATCGCTTCCAGTAAGTGGGCAGCGGAAGCTGGGAAAGCCGCCGGTCGTCGTTCCCTGATAGTCAGTGACGTTGGGATGGCCTTGCACATCCATCACACTCTCTGGTGCGCCGCCGGAGATGGGAGCGCGCATCACCTTTCCCGATGACAACGTTCCGTCTGCGGCCTTGGCCCACTGCAAATAGACAACCCAGTTTCGATCGGGACTAATCTGCGGCTCCCATTTTTCGTCGGGTCCAGCTGCGATGGTTTGGGGGCTGTGCTCGCTGATGCCCTGCTTGTAGATGTTGAAGCTGCCGTCGCGATTCGAATAGAAGAACAGCGTGTTCCCGTCGGATGACCATCCTCCCGGCCAATTCAGGTTTTCATTCAGGGTCAATCGTTCTGGCGATTTCAGTTCGTCGCCGCCATTGGCCAGCTCCCCGAAGTACGCCGCGCTTTGCTGCCTGTTATTGAGGAAGACGAAGTGCTTCCCGTCCGTAGTCATGCTGAGGCTTTGGAACGTAAAACCTGTCCACTCCGTGAGCTGGCGGGGACTTCCATTGGGCTTGCCGGTTTCTGGATCGTAACGCAGCTCCCAAAGGTTAGAGTCATACTGGTTGGGCGGCGGCTCGCTGCGCGCATAAACCATGCGGCCGGGCTCGTCCAGCGTGAAGTCGGTCTCTTTCTGGTCGTTAAGGAGCAGAGTGGGCTGGTCGCCCTGCAGGTCTCGGCTTTCCATCACGCTTTCCGTGTTCCCGTTTGCGCTGTGCTCCTTCACATAAAAGAGCCGTTTGCCATTCACCGACCATGCAGGCACCCAAAATTTGCAATCGGGGTCTGCATTGAAAACGGCCCGCGCCTGACTGCCATCCACGCCCATAACCCAAATTGAGGTTCGGTTCACATCGGTGAACGCAATCTGCGAGCCGTCCGAAGAGAGCGTGGCATCGTGGGCGTCGTCGCGCAGCTTCTTGAGCGAGCTTCCGATGATCGAGATCAGCCAGATGCCGAGTTTCTCCTGCGCGACCGGGCCGCTCACCAGTAGTTTGGTCCCATCCTGGGACCATTCGATGCGCGCTCAACGAAAACAGAATTCGTCGGGAGTGGGAAGCGTCTGCGTCTCGCCGGTCGTCATCAGACGAAGATGCAGGCCTTCGAGATCGGCGAAGAGAAGATATTTCCCGTCGGGAGAAATGGAAGCGTGCGCAACTGGATCTTCGGAGGAGTTCGAAGTGAGCGCTTGCGGCTTAAGTTCGGCCTGCGTGTACGGGCCGTGACTGCCGAACCAGCCGGCGAAATGACCGAATGCCAGAACGGCGATCACGCCAATCACGCCGACTGCCGCGAACAGCAACCCGCGGCGGCCCGAGCTTGCCGGCTGAGGGATCGCACTTGCGGATGAAATCGCTGCACTGCTTGGCGATCCGCTCTGCAAATATGCCTGGCCTGCCGCCACGGACGAAGCCGCGCCGGAAATGGGAGACGCCGCTGAGACCGACTGCGAAGAGACCGGCGCAATCGCTGGTGACGAGGGCGGCACAGCGGCGACGGCCGCGGCACTCTTGCCCGAATCCAGCTCGCGCTTCAAGCGCTTCAAGTCGGCGCGCATCTCCGATGCCACCTGGTAACGAAGGTCGCGGTCCTTTTCCAGCGCCTTGTTGATGATTCGCTCCAGTTCGGGAGGAACGTCTGGATTCAGCCGTACCGGCGCAGTGGGTGCGCGGTTGAGGATTGCCTCAAAGATCGTCGCCGTGCTATCGCCGCGAAAAGGCAATTGCCCCGTGGCCATTTCATATAAGACGGCCCCGAAAGAGAACAGATCAGTGCGAGCATCCAGTTCCTTCGCACGCGCCTGCTCCGGCGACATGTAAGAAACAGTTCCGAGCGTGGATCCGGGGCTGGTGAGGTGCGGATCGTCCGTCGCCAGCGTGAGCGTGTTGCCCGAGGCGATCTGGCTCGAGGTATCGGCCGCCGCAACCTTCGCCAATCCGAAGTCCATTACTTTTGCCAGGCCGCGCTTGGTGACGAAAATATTCGCCGGTTTGATGTCGCGATGAACGATTCCGGCTGAGTGCGCCACGTCGAGCGCTTCCGCAATGTCGATGGCAATGGGCAACAGCTCTTCGGTATCGAGGGGACGGCCCGAAATGCGATGCTTCAGCGTCTGACCATCGAGGAACTCCATCGCGATGAAGGCTTTCCCGTCTTCTTCTCCGATGTCGTGAATGGTGCAAATATTGGGATGGTTCAGCGCGGAAGCCGCTTTGGCTTCGCGGCGAAAGCGGCTCAGGGAAGATGCATCTTTGGCCAACTCATCGGGCAGGAATTTGAGAGCGACGAAGCGCCCCAGGCGCGTGTCCTCGGCCTTGTAAACCACACCCATGCCCCCGCCTCCAATTCGCTCCAAGATGCGGTAGTGTGAGATGGTTTCGCCGACCATTTATTAGAGAGGTGCCTTACGGGTCGGTTCATCTTACGGACGGGGCCATCGCGAGTCAAGAA
>JASHOT010000107.1 GCA_030040965.1 Candidatus Sulfotelmatobacter sp.
CCAGAAGCACCCGATACCCTGGACACGAATGCTTGACTTGGCAATGCGCTGGCTACCTACTCCGCATGTGCTCCATCCCTATCCCGATGCCCGTTTCGCCGCTACTCATTCGAGATAAGAACCGGATGCGCTAATTAGCGCCCGTCCGGGTCCGAGGAGGGGGTTGTGAGTAATCACAATCCCTACTCCGATCAACAACCAAACCTGCGTACGCCGACACTCCCGCCCGTCTTGCCTTAATCCAGAGAAATGACTATTATGACCATAATAAGCTCCTGAGCTTGAGGGAGGGCGGGAATGGGCACTCAAACATGGACCGTGGCGGAAGCCAAAGCGAAATTCAGCGAACTCTTGGAGAAAGCGAATTCAGAGGGTCCTCAAAAGATTACGAAGCATGGTCGAGCGACTGCCGTGGTGGTCGCGGCGGAAGCGTGGGAACGTAAGTCGGAACGCAAGGGCAATCTGGCTGAGTTCCTGGCCTCGTCGCCATTACGGGGTCCGGGGCTTAAGATTAGGCGCCTCCCAATGCGTCTGCGGAAGGTCGAAGTCTGAGTTTTCTTCTCGACACCAATGTTCTATCCGAACCGATGAAGGAGCGACCGAACTCCGGCGTACTCGCTTGGCTATCGCAAGCGAACGAAGACCAAGTTTTTGTCAGCGTCGTCACAATTACCGAATTGCGTTATGGGGTTGAGCGACTTGCGATGGGGAAGCGCCGCGATCGTCTCGACCGTTGGCTGCGTAAGGATCTGATGTTGCGTTTTGGAGCAAGAATCCTCCCAGTTGACCTCCGGATCGCAGACACATGCGGTGGGCTAATCGCCCGAAGCGAATCCATGGGCCGACCGATTGAGCCTCGTGATGCTTTCATTGCTGCAACAGCGGAAGTTCATGGACTCACTCTGGTGACACGGAACACTTCTGATTTCGAGGCCACCGTAAAAGCGGTTATTAGCCCTTGGACATAGCAGCCTGACTAGCCTGCTGGAAATCTTCTTTCGATAAGGTTTTTTCTTGTCGCTCCCAACGATCGGCCATCAAAAGTGCATTTCCGCACCTCACCGGACCTTTTCACTGCCTCTTTGTCGCTTTCCTCTCTGTACGAACGCCAAGTTAGAATGGTCCCCCGAGATGAAATCCTTGGAGGGCGCATGGGGAACTCAGCGCGGGACAATGTGACGCTGCTCTTAGGGCAGCTGTCCAACGGACAGGAAGGCGCGGCGTCGAAGCTCATTCCACTGGTCTACGGCGAGTTGCGGCGTCTGGCCGGCGGGTATATGCGACGCGAGCGCAATGATCATACCCTGCAGCCGACGGCCCTGGTGCATGAAGCCTACTTGAAGCTGGTGGAGCAACGCGAAGTCGACTGGCAGGGAAGAGCCCACTTTTTCGGAATCGCAGCACAGATGATGCGCCGCATTTTGATCGATCACGCCCGCGGACATCTGCGCGATAAGCGTGGTGGGGGTGCGATTCCGGTGCCGCTCGATGAAGCTTTGGTTTTCGCTCCAGAGCAATCTTCGGAATTGGTTAAGCTGGATGAGTCGCTCGAGCGACTGGCGAAGCTCGATGCGCGGCAGAGCAAGATCGTCGAACTGCGCTTCTTCGGCGGGTTGACGGTGGAACAGACCGCCGAAGTATTGGGCATTTCCCCGAAAACGGTAAAACGGGACTGGAGCATGGCCAAAGCTTGGCTCCACGGCGACCTCAAAGCCGAGCACAATTGACGGCCGCCTGTTTTGCAATCACCAGCGCAGTAAAGCTGCCTGGGGGCCCTGGGCTTCGGCGCCTGCGGCTTTCAACCTTAAATCATCCGTCGCGGTAGCCTCAGCCCCGGAACCTGAATTCCGCGATGGCATCTGCAGGAGTCTGCCTCGCATGGCAATGGGCGTGTAGCGACGAGGTGGAATTCTACGAGTGGTATCAAATGCGAGAATCTTTGCGGGCATGGCTATTCTCCCCTGTGAGTAATTTCTTGAGCAGGCCATACTGTGATTCCTAATTGCGGGCCTCAAAGCTGCTCACTCTTATCCGCGACACTGGCAATCGAATGGGGTCATTCTCCAAGAAGAAAAAAAAGCGGAACGAAAATGGAGGACGAGTGCGAGTTTCTCGTCCTCCGTGACACAAAGTGGCTCGTGGGGAGACTGCTGAAAAAGGCTGTCCCAGTTGCGCCCTCAGCGTGGAGATTTGACCTCGCTACCGCCGGGCTTTGGCGGCGGATGGATCGCAGGAAAAGGAAGGATCTGCTGGGGTCGCCCCCAAGCCGGCCTGGGTGCATGGACTTGCAAGCTTGGTCTCTCCGATCGCTTCGGCTTGGACCTTTTCACCTCCGATCATTGTGATGCCCCCAAGTGCGATCGGAGCCTGGTCCCTTGGATCGGGCAAGAAGGTCCACATTGCCTCAATGGCGACCGTGGAACCGACAAAGTCGTGGAGAAGGTCGACAACGCCCTCCGGGTAATCGGCACACAGATGGTGCCCGTCGATTGAGTCGCCGTAGACGGCGATTCCTCTTGGACAGGCGGCATTTTCCTCGACCGTTACTGCGAATCTGCGCTTCATGATGATGAAGTGTTGGGCAGAGGCGGTTTCGAGCGTGACTGCCAACGTGAGCAAAACTAGGGTCAGTATTTTGGGACGATTCATAAGCACCTCCATTAGGAGCTCACTGAATAACGCGATCTCACGCGTTTTATGGGGTCACGATTGTTTGAAATGAGCTTCAAGGCTAGCGTGGGACGAAGGACTTCAAGAAGGCAGGCCTGTCAAACAAGAATGGCGACCGGGCTTGTCCATCGCGAGGAGCAAAAAGTGGAGGCGGGCTGGTTTTCCCGACCTCCACTCGGGTTAAGATGCGTTTTGGGTTCACTGTTGATCGCCGCCCGCACCGCACGCGGGGTTGACCGCCATTGAAGCTGCTGTTGCAGCGTCGCCGCCATTTGCCGCGTACAGCATTCCGGCAACAAAACCAAGCTTATTGATCGCACACGGGTCGTAGACTTTTTCCCGTCCGATCTTGATAACTTTCGCAAGGTTAACCGGTGCGTCGGTTTTCGGATCGCCTTCAAACGTCCACTGAGCTTCGACTTCCACAGCCGATCCGACATATTTCTGAAACACGCTGGCGGCTGCATCGGGAAAATCCGCACACAAATGTCGATCTCCCCAGGACTGGTCAGAAACAGAAATGCCGTGCGCGCAATCACTGTTCTGCTCGACCCTCACGGTGAGCTTCTTTTTCTTGTTGTGTTGATTCTGCGCGGACGCCGCTCCCAGGCAAACCGCAAGCATAAGAACCACAATCGTGATGTTCTTCCTTTTTTCCATAACTGCCTCCTTGTGAAAAGTCGTTACGTGACGCGATTGTTTTTCGGCGCTCGAGACCTGAGCAGATCCCGTTCTCGCCTTCACCTACTAACGCGACACAAATGCAGGAAAAGGGGTCACGCAGGTTAGATCAAAGAATTGAGGACACGCCGGGAACTATGGGCATCCATATAGTTGTGAGTCCGCCTAGCGAGGGACCTCGGTGTGGTTTTTCTTGATGGCCTCTGAAGCCTTGGCTGCCACGAGCGAAAAGCCTAGAGCAGTCGCGTCGTGCGCGAGGCTCTGCAGGGTTCGAATCCCCGCCTGTGGGTCTGAGCGCATTTGAATCTCACCCAATGCCAGGCGGCCGTCGAATCCGCTATCGACGAACTGGTGCTTCTCGCAATCGCGAATTAACGTCTGAAGAAAGTGAATGGCGCTCACAGACGAACCAGAATCGGCCTGGACGACAGCAGAAGAGATTTGTACCGGTATCAACAGGGTCAAATCTTGAACAGAGCGGATTATCGTTTGTGCAAGACCGATCTCATCCTCTGCTTCTTTGTTCTTCCCTTGCGCGAGCAGGATACGGGCCAATATGGCGTGTGCAACCGCGGCGGTAGCCGACTTCTCTTTATCAAGCTCGGCAGTGGACTGTCGAGCCAAGTGTTCGGCGCCCGGCAGGCTACCCTGGTCAAGTGCCAGTTCAGCCAGCAGGAAGGAGGCCTGTGCCGCAGCGCCCTCATCACCATTCTTCCGGCTCTCTTCTATGGCTTCCTGGTAACTGTGTCGTGCTCCAGTGAGATCCCCTTTTGTGAACGCGATCTGTCCCTGATACGCAATAAACGCGGGCGCGTAGGCTTCTTCTCGTGATTCGTGCGCAATCTGTAGGGCATCGGCGGCCGACTTTGAAGCGGCGGCAAGATCGCCTGTTTCGATCTGTGCAGTTGTCAGGCCATCCAGCGCCGCAAGAACCGCGAACGTGTTGCCGATTTGGCGCGAGAGTTCCAGGCCTTGCTGAAAACCCTGAAGAGCAGGTTGCACTTCTCCCAGGTGGAACTTGTTCCGTGCGATGTTGGCTATGTTCAAAGCCTGATAACGCTTGTTGCCAATCTCAATGGCCAGTTGGTTTATCTCTTCCAGTTTTTCGTTCGAACCGCGCAAATCACCACGATCGGACAGGATGTTGGAAATGTTGCCGTGAGCGGCGATCATGCCTCCCTTGTCACCGATCTGTTTCATGAGTTCATAGGAGCGCTCATATTGCGCGATAGCTCCGTTGAGATCCCCGGCGTGGCGCATGACGATGCCCAGCTCGCCTAGGAGCAAACCTTGTCCTTTGACGTTGCCGATTTCCTGAAAAATAGCGAGGCCCTGCTCGGCCGCTCGACGCGCTCCCGCCCGATCGCCCATATCGTCCAGCGCCTGGGATATGTCGTTATAAACGTTGGCAACCTGAACGCGATCTCCCAAGTGCTGGTAGGTCTCGAGAGCTTGCTGGTAAGCCGTCATGGCCTCTTTTGGCTGGCCGAGGCCGTATTTGGAAACAGCGATATGCAGACGCGCCGTGGCTACGATGAACTGCATCCCAGCCGATCCCGCTCTCTGTTCGGCCCGTTGCGCAGCCGCTAAACTTCTGTGGGCATCTCCCATCTCATTGGCGGAAGCCGATTCCTGCACATCGATTCTGGGATCCTCGTTTGCCGGAGCTGGCAGCCTGCGCAACTGGTCGACCGTAGTGAGCGCGTCCTGGCTTTTTCCTGCGGCCGTTTGGGCAGAAGCCAGCAGCAAACCATATTCCAGGTTGTCGGGGAAAAAGGTGAACAAACTGCGATAAACTTCAATCGCCTTTGGCCAATCCTTTATGGCGCTTTCATAACGACCCTCGATGACGAGCCGGTTTTCTCTGGATAAGCTTCCAGAAAGATCGAAAGCTCGCTTGGCTTCGTCCTTGCTCATCTGGTCATAACCCAACTGCGACCACGCGCGAGATAACAAGGAGTGTGCCAGCGCGAAGTTATCGTCCAGCTTCACGGCTGTTTCCAAGTTGTCGCGCGCAGCAAGCGGGTCGAAATCTCTGAGTTTCACTAAGCCCTCTGCGTACAGCCGATTGGCTTCCGCATTTCCTGACACCGAGGCGGAGAGCTCGGCATTTTGGGTCGGTGTAAGTTCGCTGGCTCCTAGCCTTTGAAGCAAAGCCCCGCCCGCCCGTTTCACCAGTTCGGGAAGTTGATCCTCCGTACCATCTTCCACGATTGCTGCTGTAGTTTCCCCCGCACCGACGTCCTGCAGTTTCAGATCAAGATGAACTTTTCCTCCTGTCCCCCCGCCCAAGGCGAGATACGAGCCGACAAGTACATCGTCGGCATTCACGGCCTTCTGAATGCGCGCGAGAGTATCTTTACCATAGCCGTCCTCGTCCTGGAGCCCAAGACTCGCTTTCATTTGCGCCAGGTTTTCGCCGGGGACCGTACGCAAGCGTTCACCGATGCTGAGTTCTGTGGTGAGCATTTCAGAGAGGGCGGTGGACAGCCATGCCTCGTCCGGTTTTCCTGAAAGATTCTTGAATCCAAGCACAGCAACTGAGCGACGCAGGTTAAACTTTGTTGCTATGCGACGGTGACGTATTTCGTATCCCGACCACCCAGCCAGGAGGGCCAGGATTGCAACCACCACCACAACGGTTGTGCGGGCCACTCTTGCGGGAAACGCGTTTATCAGCGACGCTGTCGATTCTTCGCCAGCAAGGGCACGAGCCACGTCATCGGCGTTGGCAAATCTTCTGACCGGGTCACGTTCCAGACAACCCAGGATGACAGATTCCCAGTGCGCACTGATTTCTGGTTGAAACTTGCGGGGTGGCACGGGCGATTCGGACAAACGCTTCATCGCGGCGGACATGGGAGTTTCGCCTTGAAACGGACGATTACCGGTAACCATCTCGTAAATTACCAGCCCTAGCGAGTAAACGTCGGAAGCGGGCGTGGCGGGACGGCCTTCCATCTGCTCCGGCGACATGTATGCCGGCGTTCCCAAAAGACCGGGTCCGGTTGAGATCGATGCCTCGCCGGACGTTTTCGGCTGCAGTGCAAGCCCAAAATCCGTGACTACGGCGCGCTGCCGATCCGGTCCTGCCGGAACGAGCACAACATTCTGCGGCTTGAAGTCGCGATGAACAATTCCCGCGGCATGTGCAGCCGCCAGAGCGGAAGCCATCTGGCGAATAAGGGGTAATGCTTCGATGGAACTCATCCGGCCCCGATCCCTCAGCCGCTGACCAAGGTTGGGGCCGTGCAGCAACTCCATACTGATGAAGACAATCTCATCCGTCCTTTCGCCAGCTGGGAGCTTGTGACGGAAAATATCAAAAACACGGCAAACGTTGGGATGAGTGACCTGCCGAGCCAGGTGAACCTCACGGCGGAAGCGGGCCATGGCATCGGGTTGGATTAGTGTGTCCGGTCGAATTGTCTTGATCGCTACCCGCTCGCGGAGTTCCTCGTCCTCCGCCTCGTAAACTTCGCCCATACCGCCGCTAGCAATGAACTGGAGGATGCGAAAACGTCCCGCGAGAACCTCACCGGTGTGAAGTCTGGGCAACGATGAGGGTGCTTCGGAATGAGGTTTAATGTCATCAAGGGCTGGCGTAGAGAGAAACGATCCGGCCTGCTCATGTTCGGCAAGCAACCGCTCGACCTCGCTGCGCACATCCGGATCGCCGCAGCGTCGCGTAAGAAACGAGATTCGTTCTTCCGGCTTTTCTTCTAGGGCAGCTTCGAACAGTTCCTTAATCGCTTCCCATTTGTCAGGAG
This sequence comes from Candidatus Sulfotelmatobacter sp., assembly GCA_030040965.1. GTDB lineage: Bacteria > Acidobacteriota > Terriglobia > Terriglobales > Acidobacteriaceae > Sulfotelmatobacter. The sequence goes on from JASHOT010000107.1 coordinate 7,122, forward strand.
AAGTTGCCATTCGCTTGTCTTCTAAATCCCGTGACGGTGCTTGCGGCACACTCCGAGCTTGACTGGATTGGGAGAGAGCGCCACGAACCGTAGTTTTCCCCGTTCGACGTCGGAGAAGAAAAAGTTCGCCGATGGTCCGCATTCTAACCCAGTTTCCGGGCGGTCAGCCAGAGATCTGGGCCTTTTTCACTGCGTTGGCCGCTCCGAATTTTGGGTTTGGTGCAGTGACCCCGTTTTCTTTGCGCTGTCGCGTTAGTGAGTGAAGGCAGGTTCGGCGCCATGTGGCTCACAACCTACCCGAGAAAGCGGCGATCACTTCGTCGCAGATTTTGCGAAAAGGAGAATAAAACAATGAAAAAGCTTGCTTTGACCTTCACAGTATTCCTCGCTCTGGCCGCTTTTGCCTTTGCCGGATTTCAGATCGCGATCTCCGGCATCGGAGTCGCCTTTTCCCCAGATCAGGGCACAGCCGATCAATCCGCGGACCAGCAGGCCACGAGCAACCTGCAGATGGAGTGTATGGCAGGCCAGATCGTCAGTTCCTTCAAGAGCGGCGATCAGTGCGCCAACCTGGGCGATGACAACAACCCTAACTACATGTGTACGGTGACCTACGTTGGATCTTGCCGGGTTGGACGATGACCGACGGTCAAGAGGGCCTTGGCCGTTGAGCCTCTCGAATCAACGGCCGATCTTGATGCAGATGCAAGCCAGTCTTCTGATCGTTACTTACCTTCCAGTTCCTCTCTTTCCCCCCGCTCACTCGATCTCTTCCGGCACTGTCCTAATTTGACTCTCTAATAAGAGGGGACAGCACGTCTTCTCATTCACTGCTTCTTCGACACCGAACTTTGGTCTAGGCTGCGAGCGCCTCACGATTTCCTGCGATTTCTCCTGACCCCATTTTCAAATCGGCGTCGCGTATTGGAATGAAGGCGATTCGAAGCCGATTAAATGGCTCGACGCCTTCAAAACCTTGACCAAAATCGAATGGAGGCCGTCCATGAAATCACAAAAGACAATCGCCAATCTCGTTCTCGTCGCGTCGTTGATGATGAGTGCAGTTGGACTCGTTCAGGCACAGCGCAGGACTACCACAACTTACACCTATACGCCGGCGCCTCGGCCGGAGCCTCAGCCCCAGTGGCACCCCGCGCCTCAGCCGGACTATACGCCGCGCAACGTGCCGGAAAATCACCCCTACAACTCCGTGCCGGAAAATCATCCGTACAATATTCCCGACAATCATTTCAACAATGCACAACCGGTGATTCGTCCCAGTCTGGGCGCAAATCATCCGAACACAACCGTTCTCCGGCCAGCCAACGTCACCCCCGTCATAAGACGTGCCATGACCTATAACACGCGTCCGGGCGGCGTCCACATCCGACCTGACTACTTTGCGGGACACTTTGGTGTCTCGCACGGTTTCCACTTCAATGGATGGGGACCGAATTGCCCAACCTGCGGCTTTACCCTGTTCAACAGCGAGTGGTACTTCAACTGGAACGGGGGGGAGTTCGGCGTCATGGGTCAGATTCCGGGAAACTGGGCGCTAGGCTCCGACTACCTGTACATCGATACCGGCGACGACGGGAACTACTATCTCTACGACTCGCAGTTCCCCGATTTCGCCGTGCAACTCACCTTTGTGAATAATATTGGTGACGATCAGGCCGGCGCCGACCAGAGTGACGACGGCCAGTGAAACCCGTGGGAATTTACGCAGCAGGAAATGGAGAGCTACGAACCATACCCAGTCCGATGCTACGAGGCTTTGGCCGCTGAGCCTCACTCAAATCAACGGCCGTCCGATGTCCACCGGTCCGAAACCCTTCCACTGAAAGCCACGTAGATCTTGTTGCCTTTTGTTCTATCCGCAGCGGCTGTTAATGCTCGCGATGGGAAACTCACGCTAGGCCGATCTCGAGGCTCTATCGGTGGCGCCCAAAACGAGCAGCGCACTCGCTGAGGCCTCATCCCTGATCTCGGCCGAAACCGCGGATTGTTTCCCTGATATTTCCCTGTTAATTCCCTGTTCCGATAAGGCTGCCTACGAATGTTTCTCCAGCAGAATGTGCGGTTTGAAGACAAACGACGGCAATTTTGCAGGCATCGAATCGCAAAATTCCCTGCAAATTTCCCTGTTAGCAGGGAAGTTTAGTCGAAGGAAGATTGGGCTGTTTACCCGCCGGCTTCGCTCGAGGAAACTGATTCGATCTCAACTGCAGGCGATGGTCGCACGTTTGTCAGCTCGAGCTGGCTGATCGTAGTTTCTTCTGGATTCTGAATCCGAGTTCTCCGAGCACTCTTACCGCGCCCGTCTTCCCACCCTCGAAGTCGCCCGAGCGAAGCCGTTGCCCCGTGGCGAACTCGTAAGCTGCGCCCAAGACCGCTTTTGGTGGATAACGGCGGCCGTCTTCGACCAACTCGTAAGTTGTGGTGGGAGCGAAACCATGCTTTGTGAAGAACTGTTCAGGGCCCAGCCGGTCGTATTCATGCATTGCGCGTAACACGTCACCGCGGGTAACGCGATCCCATTGCACCATATTTTCTTTTCTCCCAAATGCAGTTCGACCGATGAAATCCTCAAGCAGATAGGAACTGCTTGACGAGAGCGGCGGTATCGTCAGGGTTTTCCTCTGGAAAGAAGTGGCCACCCTTC
>JASHOT010000108.1 GCA_030040965.1 Candidatus Sulfotelmatobacter sp.
CTAGAGCGTCACCTCCATCTGCAGCTTTTCGATCAAGTCGTTGAGCGCACCTTGCGCCGAATCACGCTTCTGCTGCGTCTCGGTGATTTCCTTGGTTAACGTCTGGACGTGATCCTCCTGCTCATTCAGTTCACGAACGTAGCGTTCCACCAATGCTTTCTCCTCGGCGCTGCCCTTCAGTGCCTTCATGTTCTCGCGCAGGCGCTTCTGATCTTCTGAGATGGTGTTGACTTCAGCGCGTCGTCCGTTGATGGACGCGTCGAGTGCGGCGATGTCGTTTTTCTGCCGCAAAACCTGTCGCAGCACCTTCTCGACTTCCGGGTTGATCATCTTCTGCTGCAGGAAATACTTGATGTCGTTGTCGACGATGTTGGTGAGCACATACTGATTGACGATCGGCCGATATTCCTTCACGACCAGCGATGCCGTCGCCTTCGGCTCAACTTTAATGCGGAAACGGTGAAACGAGGCGGAGCTCTCGGCCGGCGTGGCGTCGTCGGTGAGTCTCCATCCCTGCCGCGCGGGATGTTCAATGACAACGACACGCGGTGCGCTGTCACGGTTGCGGATGACGTATGTATTCTCGCTGCGCTCCTGCGTGGTCTGCATCATGGTGCCGTGCGCGATCACAACTCGCGTCACGCGCTGATTTTCCGACTTCTGCTTGGCATCGACCACCACGCCGAGATCGGCGGCGTAGGAGAGCAGCCGCTTCTCACCCGGCTTGATCGCATCCATGAGTCCTTCGCCCGCGAAGGCGTCTCCTTCCAGCACGTTGAAGCTGCCGCCGTCGAGCGTGAGATTGCTGGTGTTATTCACCCAAAGCGCGCGCAGAACCGAACTCTCCGAAGGATTCCACACTGAAACTTTTTCGGCGTCGATGCGCGACTGTAGAATCGGCACCAGTGCCGATTGGTTCTTGTGGATGGTCACGCGATCGGACAGTTTGTACTCGAAAAGATCTCCGAGCTCCTGCGACTGGCCAACCTGCGTCGCGCCTTCGAGAGCATCGGCCACTTCGGTCGCATCAGGACGCGGAACTCCGTCGTTAATCCAGGATTTATACCTTCCGCCGCCGACTCCACCTCCCGTTCCCGAGGCGACCCGGTTCGGCATCTTCAATTGCAACTGCGCCGCGCCTGTCGGGCCGCCGATCGTTCCGCCCGCCACGCCTCCAGGAACGCCGCCGATCACACCCGCCTGCTGTTGTGCTTGCGAAACCGGGCCGTTTACAACCTCGGCTTCCATTGTTGCTTCATGCGTCTGCGGCGTGAGCAGCGCATTCTGCGGCAGCCCGACGACGGGCCGGCGCGTGTAATACGGTTGCGAAAGTTCCTGCACAAACGATTGCGGCGCGCCCGCCACTAGCGACAACTCGACGTTTTTCCAGTCCTCGCCGACGGTGTTATCGACGATGGCCCATCCCTGCAGCAGCGGCTTGCCTTCGTTTGGAACCACGATGCGGTACGTGCTCTTCCACACCGGCACTTCGCTGATGTAGCTGACCAGCAGATCGCGCTCGCCATTGCCGGCGGTCGAGATCGTCATGCGGCGCACATCCTCGTCGCGGGTTGAGGCGACCAGGCCGAGATATTTGCCGACTTCCTCGCCCACTTCCTTTTCGAGCACACGGACCGTCGTCGACGGAGTGAGATCGAACAGATGCACTTCGCCCGAATCGCTGACCAGCGAAACCTGCGTCAGCCCGATCTTGCCGCTGCTGGCTTCGTCGCCGCCGCCATCTTCGCCCTTGTGCCCGTAAACAATTTCGCGCTCTTCAATGCTCAACAGGCGCCCGGTCGCAATTTGCGATCCGCTGTGCACCTCGACGCGGGCGCCACGCAGGGCGTCAAGAAACTGCGCGGTCGTGGGATTTTCTCCCACCGGCAGATGCAGCGATCCCAGGCGATGTTCGAGCGGCGCGGTCGAGTTGTAGCTGACGCCGGTGATGCGTCCCTTGCCGAGATCGAGCACGGTCAGCGACTTCAGCACGTCGTTCAGCTGCGCCGTGGTGAAGTCGACGTTCACATCCTGGCTGTCGCGCACGTGGCCGGAGTGCTCGAAATATCCCACCCCATTTTTGTAGAGAATGACGCGCGTGACCGGCAGGCGCGCCGCTTCTCCGGTCGAAGTCGAAGACGAACCGGAAGAAGATGATTGACTCAAGGCAAACGAAGACACCAGCAGACACACAACGGCAACCCGGTGAAGGCGCATATCTCCTCCGTGAAAGAATTGGCCGCGCGAGCGGCCGCGAACCCCGCAAGAAAGGCGACGTTCGTCAGAACAATTTCGCTTTAAAGAACGCAGCAATCCGCTTCGCTTGCGGGGCAGCTTGACTGTTTGCAGCGATGGCAGTCCCTGCGGACTTTAGACACCTTATGAGGGCATCTTGTGCCGTGGATGCGGTTCGGGGTGGTGGAAGATGTCTGAGTCTAAAGCCTGAGTCTAAGGAATGATCAGTGAGCGACGATCGGGGGGAGTGGCCCGCTTATGCCTTCTTGATCATGCGGCTGAGCCAGATCAGGACGACCGCCCCGAAGATCGAGACGATGATCGAGCCGATCAGCCCGGAACCATGAATGCCGAACAATCCGAGAACAAAGCCGCCCACTACACCGCCGACCATGCCGAGAACGATGTCCATGACGGTGCCGTAGCCGCCGCCCTTCATGATCTTGCCGGCCGCCCAACCGGCAATCAGACCGATGATGATCCACGTGATCAGACCTGTGAGCATACGACCTCCGTTTTCGACAGAGGATGGAGCGTACGAGAGGTATGCCTTAATTGTCAACGGCCCATGGGCTCAATTGTCCATGGGCTCAAGGTCTCATTGTGGCAAGTTTTCAAAGTTCTGGCACGGGACCTTGAAACTTTGGCACTATGAAACTTCCCGTTCGTGTGTGATTAAACCCGTGTGTGATTAAATCGTGGACACGATCATCCCATGTTCGCGCGTAAGATTCGCGTCGAGTACGAAGCCAATGGCCAGAGCCTTCCCTGCCCATTGAAGTGGCTCGACAGCTTCTCCATGCGCAACTTCACCAATGCCAGCGTTTTCGACGACACCCTTCCCATCGCCGACGGCCAGATGGAGATCGGCTCCGGTGTGCCTCTGGACGAGCTCAGGGATTCCATGGAGGACTGGTTCAGAAGAAAAGGGTATCTGGGGAAAGACTCGAAATTGTCACTGGCGGAGAGCCCGAGCCCGGATCACACTTCCTGACAGTACGTATCCCATTGATCGCAAGCATGATATTTGAGGCCGCGCTGGCAACAGGAAAAATTTATGGCATCTGCGAGAGTTTTCCTGGAGAAGTCGCTTTAACCACTAGAGCGGAAATTTCACGCTCTTTTTGAAACGCGTGCGCGTTTTTCCAACGCCTGAGATGCCAGTGAACCCGCTGAGACGAATGAGCATCTTAGTTTTCAGCAGGTTGGGATAGAGCGCTATTTTGGAAGGCGGTTTGCTAGGCAGTAAATGGCGACCGAAGATAAATCAGGAGAACGGAGGTTCCGGTGAACTACAGAGTGACGCTGTCCCCCCCGACAGACGGAACGGGCATCCGGGTTATTATCACCAGCCCAGCTCACGATGCCGAGAATCTCCGGATCATGCAGTTCTGGCGGTCGTGGCTGGAATACAACACAGGCGACGAGCGCAAATTTCGTTGGCACCTGAATTGGAACGTGGTTTTCGGGCTTGCGGTGACAGTAAGCGTTAGTGCTGCGTTTTGGACGGGGGTGGGGTTGCTGATCGCCCACGTCTGGCGGTAGCGAAGAGTTTTCTTGCGAAGAGTGAAGCGGGTCTGACGCTAACCGGCGCAGACCCGCTTTTACTTTGCAATCCTGATTTTTTTCTTGGCTATGAACCAGGTTTTGTCATCCTGAGCAAGGCGGTTGATCGCGCAAGGATGACAACCCTTTGGCTATTCGTCGTAGTGCAGTAGCGCCATGACGTCGTGATCTTTCAGTTTTTCCCGGCCTTTGAGAAAGTCGAGTTCGACCACGAATCCCAGCCCGGCGATTTCTCCGCCCAGGGCCTGGGCGAGTTTCACAGTAGCCAACGCAGTTCCTCCCGTAGCCAGCAGATCATCGACGATGAGAACGCGCTGACCTTTCCGGATGGCATCCTTGTGCACTTCGAGGCAAGCCGTCCCGTACTCAAGATCGTAGTTCTCCTTGATCGTTTCCGCCGGCAGCTTGCCCGGCTTGCGCACGGGAACAAAACCGGCGTTCAGCCGGTAGGCAAGGGCTGGACCGAAGATAAATCCGCGAGCCTCCATGCCGAGCACGAGATCGACGGAGCGCGAGATGTAGTACTCGGAAAATTTGTCGATGAGCGTGGCAAAGCCGACTTTATCTTTCAGCAGCGTGGTGATGTCGTAAAAAAGAATTCCCTTCTTAGGGAAGTCCGGGACTTCGCGGATGAGCTTCTTCAGTTGGTCGGAGTTCAGGGACATAAGACTCAAAGTTTCAAGGTTGCAAAGTTTCAAGGTCGCAGTGTTCAGAATTCAACTGCGAAACCGAGATTTTTCTTTGCAACATTGAAACGTTGAAACTTTGAAACCTGCTCTTTCTTACCACGCTCCTTCTATGCGAAAAGAATTGAGTCCATCGACCGGCTTCCCGTCGGAAACTTCGACCGCATCTACGCGGGCTGCCCGCGGGCCTTCCCGCAGCCGCGCATGTAGTCCGGCGAGTTGATCGCGTGTTCCCTGGGCGAGAACTTCCACGCTGCCATCATGATTGTTGCGCACCCATCCAGCAATGCCGAGTATGTGCGCTTCACGCTCCACAAACCAGCGAAAGCCGACACCCTGCACCCGTCCGCGCACGATGTAGCGGCGGGCTTCGACGGATTTTTCCGCAGAGCTCATTCTTCTCGCGTCGTCATCGTGGGTTGTTGCGTTGTCATCCTGAGCGGAGGATCAGCTTCGCGAATGCGAAGCTGATTCGGAGTCGAAGGAACCCTTTCACCTGAATACTTTCCGGGAATCTGCTGGGAATTTCAAGCGGAAGAGAACGCCCTGCCACGCCCCTGGCCGCTCATACGGGGTAGGGATCCTTCGACTGCACTGTCGTTCACTTTCAGCGAACAACAATTTCGCTCAGGATGACAATCTTGCAGGCTCCGTCACGTCACTACAACTACGCTCGCGACAAGTACGCGCCTTCCGACGTATCCACCTTGATCTTCTCACCCTCGTTGATGAATGGCGGCACTTGCACGACCAGGCCGGTCTCAGTCTTTGCCGGTTTCGTCACGCTCGATGCGGTCGCGCTCTTCAGGCCCGGCTCGGTCTCAACTACCGTGAGTTCGACGGTTTGCGGCAGCTCGATGCCAACGGCCTTGCCATCGAAGAATTCCACCTTGATCTGCAGATTCGGAATAAGATAGTCGACTGCGTCGCCGAGAGTATCTTTGGTCAGGTGCGTCTGCTCGTAGTTCGACGTGTCCATGAAGTAATAGCTGTCGCCATCTGAGTACAGATATTCCATCTCGACCTCGTCGACGTTGATCTTTTCAATGGGATCGGGCGAGCGGAAGCGGTGCTCGAACATGGCGCCGGTGCGCAGGTTGCGCAGCTTGGCCTGGATGAAGGCGCGCAGGTTGCCGGGCGTGCGGTGTTCCACGGAAAAAACACTGTGCAGATCATTGTTGTGCTTGATGATCATGCCGGGACGAAGCTGGGTGGCAGGGATCGACATGCGTAAAAGGCTCTCCTTGACGATGGCAGATTGCAGCGGAGGAAGGGCCAGGCCACAAGTTCCGCTACCATGGCGAAAACGTTATTTTACACTGAGCTGAGCAGGAAAAGGAAACCTTGCCGCAGGGGAACTCATCGAAGTGGAAAGTTTTCGATGCCGGTTCGTTTCCTGCAGACCGTAGTCGCCGAATAGGACTAGAATTTTGTAGTGGGACGAAGTTAGTGCTATGAAAGTCGACCCATAGGGGCCCGAGTCTAGAGAGTTTTTCTTCAGCCAGGCCGGAATATGCCAGGCGGAAAGTTGAGGGGTTTTTCATCATGCGCATGGGAAGTTATGAATCTTCGGAGAGCGGCAGTCACATCGGAACGGCAATCACATTTCTGCTGATCGGACTGGGAGCGGGAGCGCTGGCCGGCCTTCTACTGGCGCCCAAGGCGGGCAAGGCGCTGCGCCGCGATCTGAAACGCGGCTACGAAGATGCACGCGACAAACTCGATGATTGGGCCGACGAGGCAAAGGATCGGGTACGGGGAGCTACGGATCGCGTGCGCGATGTGGCCAACCGCAGCGCGGAAATCGCTGAAGACCTGCGCGACAAGGTCGAACCGCTGCGGCGCGCCATCAACCGCGGGTAATCCAGCGGCCTCGCTCTTGGATTGGAAGGAGCTCACATTTGCGGGAATCTGCTGAACGACTCTCTCAGTGTGCTTCGCAGCTCGCTGCCTTTTTTCCTCAACGTCTCAAAGGTCGCGTCGTCCAGTGAAATCTGCTCTGAGCCCTGCTTTAACTCGATGGCTTGCTTCAACGATTCCTGGAACGCAAAGTACGAGTCTCTAGACGCATCGCTCAGGAACATACCGCCTTCCTCGAAATACCATCGGCGCAAGTCCTGAGATAATTGAGTGATAACTGCGGGTGTGACGGGCTCGCTCCTGCCATATTTCGCCAACGGCTGCGACAAAGCCCACAGCTTCTTGAACGCGTCGAGCCTTTGACGACGCAGCTCCAACTCCAGATCCTTGCGCATATTCCACCGGGCAATGCGATAGGTTACAAAGCCCGTCAGCGCTGCGGCAACGACCGTCGCACTCGCGGTGAGCGTGGCCCCCAGTGCACTGGCCTCTGTCATGGGGCTCCTCCTCTCGGCGGCCGGGAAGGAACACGTTATCACGACAGGGCAGTGATTACGCACGCTCAATACAGGTGGAAATCCACTTCCACCTCGATCTGCGTCGCCACTGGTTGGCCATTCAGCGTGGCCGGTTTGAAGCGCCAGTGGCTCACTGCTTCGATGGCCTTTTCGTCGAGTCCCATGCCGAGGCTCTGGCGCACGCGAATGTCGTAAGGATTTCCGTCTTTCCCCACAACCAGCATGAGCGTCACAATGCCTTGCTGCTTGGCCTTGCGCGCCTCATCAGAAAAATTCGGCTCCGGGCTGTAGATCGGCTGCGGCACAGTCACGCCGGCTCTGCCAGCCGGGTAGATTCCTGGCGGTCCGGAGCCGACATGCGGCCCAACGGAATCGCCAACACCGTCGCAACATCCAGTTCCGACTCCGCCCGGGCCGCCCCGGCCATTCGATAGCCACTTCGAAAACGGAGAACTCGGGTCACCGATTGGGCCGCCCTGCGGAAACTTAACGTCGGGAGCAACGACTACGGTCTCAGGCACGGCGAGCTTGGGTATTTCAGTAGGCCGCATGACGTTCGGTGGCGCCAGTTGCTGATCAAGCGAGAGGCGCGGCGGATTGCCGCGTGAGGCGGGAAGTTTGTCGAAGCTGCCTCCACCTCCGCCGCTGTGTCCAGAAAAAATGAGCGGCAAATCGGCGAACTGGAGTGGCCGCACGAGGGGTGGCCCTCCGCCGACTAAGCAACAGGTGAGATAAATCAGGAACGAAAGCGCGGCGGCCTGCAGCAGAAGCGACAGGACAAACGACTCCCCACGCTGGCGATAAAAGTCATGATCATCCTGCGCCGAAAACATGGAAAACAGGCCTTGCGGCGATTGTGCCGATCTGGCAGTCATGGCGCGCTCCTGGGGAGAAGTTGTACCGCTCGTCCCGGATATGACTTGCGATAAGACGCGGCCACCACAAAAAAGGATTCCTCGGCTTCGCCCGGACACACGGATCGAAAAGCCTCAGTCTGTTCTATCTGCTCGTTCATCTTCGCTGCTTCTAACTGCTTCATCCGGGAAATCCGGGTCTAGATTTCAAATTCCATGAATTTGCCCGTTTGACAGGCCTTTCGCCGCATTCCTATACTTCTTGACGCTCAACTTTTCGATATCCGCTTTCGCAGGCCACCAATCCCTCGTCTGGAGGACATCATGCGGAAAGTCTCCTGGTTCGTTTTCTCGCTTCTCCTCGCCCTCACCTTCGCCAACTTTTCTTTTGCGCAAGATTGGCAACCGCATCAGCCCACTCTCACTCCGCAGACCAGCAACACCACGCAGTTGCTGATCGCCATCAGCCCGGTCAACTCGAAGGTCGTATGGGCCGCGGGCACGGGCGGAACCTACGTGGTCACCACCGACGGTGGAAACACCTGGACCGCCGGAGTGGTGCCGGGAACATCACAACTGCAGTTCCGCGGCGTCTATGCCGTGAGCGACAAAATCGCCTATCTGATGTCGATCGGCAACGACCCCACAAATTTTCAGATCTATAAAACCACCGACGGCGGCGCGAACTGGACCGTGCAGTTCACCAATCAAATCCAGGCCGCGTTTCTGGATTGCATCGCCTTCTGGGATCCAGACCGTGGCATAGCGCAGGACGATTCCGTCGACGGAGTATTTCCGGATATCCGGACAGAAAATGGCCGCACCTGGCAATACATCGCCGAAAACATGCCGCCAGCGCTCTCCGGAGAGGCATCGTTTGCGGCCAGCGGAACCTGCATCACCGCGCAGGGAGAAAATAATGCCTGGGCGGCCACCGGCGGTTCGACCATCGCGAGAATTCTGGCCACGCGCGATGGCGGCAATACCTGGAACGCCTATGACACACCGCTCGAAGTTTCCGCCACCGGGGGCGGAATCTCTGTCGCGTTTCGCGATCCCTGGCACGGCCTGGTGGGCGGCGGCGATTTATCGACCAACACCAACATCGACATGGCCATCTCCGACGACGGCGGCCAGACCTGGACTCTGACCAATACGCCACCGCTGCAGGGATCGATCTTCTGCCTGGCTTATGTCAACGGGATGCGCGATCATCAGTTCGGCTGGGGCAATCAGCAGTATGAGCGGACCGTGGTCATCACCGCCGAAACCGAACCGGACTTCGACTCGGGATCGGCAGCATGGACTCCCGATGAAGGCACGACCTGGTACACGCTGCCCAACGTCAGCGGATACTGGGCCGTCGGCTTCGCCGATCCACACGATGGATGGTTCGTCGGCAATAACGGTCAGATTCTGAAGATCAGTTTCTGACGGAGCAAAGTTCGAATCGCCGGAGGACAAACCCGAGGTCGCAGTGTATTTATTTGAAGCGTCCCTAGCTGAAGATTCCGGCAAAAATTCCGCGCAGCCGATGGAAAAACCCACCTGACTTGGGTTTCGCCGGCGGCGGAGGCTGAACCACAGTTTCGAGGTGCACTTCGCGCACGGAAGAATCGGTTGCAGGCAAGGCTTTCGCAGTCTCCACGGGCGCGGCAGGAATGGAAGCATTCGTTGACGACGATCCTGGGGCTGTGCGTTCTTTCGCGTCGAAGACGAAGGGCACATCCACTTGCATGTGAACTTCATTCGGATGCGACGGCGGCACGGGCGCGGTTTCCGGGCCATTCGAGAGCCGCGTTGACGCGGGATTGCCAGATTCACCGGCAGAATTCGTCGTCGCCGAGGAAGATGCGGGCATCGCCGAACCTCCCAACTGAACTTTCTCCGGCAGTCGCGAGTCGGGCATTGGGGTCGTGGAAGTGTCGGTCTTCATCACCGCGGGCGGCGGAGGGCATCCGCATTCGAGAGGAACATTCGCGTCGACTTTGTCGATCTGCCCGGAGTGAAAGACGGCCTGCTCGGTCGGCTTGACCTGGTAAATGCGGTCGCCCATCAGCTCAGAGACGATCGCCGAAGACGTGTTTCCGGCAAGTGTGCGCACACAGGTATTGCCGTGATTGTCGGCGCTGACGGCGAAATGAAAATGGCCGGGACCGGCAAACAGGATGCGGAAGTCAGGGGTGAGAATCGTGTCGGCCGAGGCGCCCAGCGAATAGTGCGTCTCCAGTCCTCCCGTGCTTATGCCGAGCATGAGATCGCGCTTGGTGCGTGAGGGTGTAATCGAAATCGTTGTGCCCGGGCAAACGCGAATGTCTCCGCCCCGCGCCAACTGAAGAACCGCCGTCTCCGAACTCGCGGTGACCGATGACCCGGCGGCGATTCGCGTCCCGGCAAACACGATCGCCCCCGCTCCTCCCGTGACTGGCACGATCTCAGGAGGCGCATCCAAGGTCGCGTCCGCCGCGGTCGGCGCCTCTGCCGGTCGTTTGCCTGCGTTCAGATCTTCTGCCGGCTTCAAGCGAACCATCAGGCGATTGCCGGCGCCGTCCCAGGTGTAGGCGTAGGGCGCGAGCAGATCGAGCACGATACGCGTCACAGGAGGGTCCGCCTTAAACTGATCGGCGCGGATGGCAAGAATGTTTTCTTTCTTGATCGGAATCTGCTTTTGCACGAGGCCGAGCTTGGAATTCGGCAGATCGATGACCAGACGCGGCGGCGAGTCGAGCGTCTGCACCTCAGGAATGACAGGGCCTCCCTTGGTAACAATCTCAACCGCCGGCGCTCCGTTTTCCTGCACGATGCGAACGCTCTTGACCGTTGGCGGCGGGCCGAAGGTCTGGGCCGCGACCGCGACGGTCATAAAAATGATCGCGCAAAGAACGATTGTCCAAGAAACGATCGCCGAAAACACGAAGTTCGAGCGCCCGGCTTGCGCAGTCTGAATCAACCTGGCAGAAAGTTGGAGCAACGAATTCCTCGCGGGAGTATGCAAGGAACATATCAGGCAGAGGGGGGTGGTGGAAAGCGGGAGATCAAAGTTGCAAAGTTTCAGAGTTTCAAGGTTTCAGAGTTTCAAAGTCTTGAGGCTGGAGCCGTGTTTCTGGCGTTGAAACTATGCAACCTTGAGACTTTGAAATCTGCTTTCCTACGCTTCGGGCAGGAATTCATATTCTTCGATCACCGCCGCGACGGCGAGTTTGCCATCATCGCGGCCATTTTCCACGCGCACCACGTGTCCCTTGCACTGCACGCGAATGCTTTCGGTGAGCGTGATCTCGGGGGGCAGGGTCAGCGTGAATCCAATCGGGGATCCCTGTTCCACGGAGGAATCGAGGTAAAAGCAGATGCCGCGAGCGCTGACGTCGCGAATCTGCGCAATTTCCTTACCGTGACCGTTGTGATTCTGTCCGTGATCCACGGAGACAGGGACACGCAGCGCAAACCGGCGTGCGGCGCGCTTTTCGTGCTGGAGCTCGGACATCTTGCTTCCTCCTGACGTGGCGTGAAATGGCGTTCACAGCCTTAAACCCGCTATACAAGTAAGGATGCTCCGCACGCCCGCTACGGTCAATACCACCGTTGGGTACCGATGTGGCTCTTTTCGGTAGTCCGGTCTGCCGTTCTGGGCTGCACTCAGCAGAGGCGTGCCCTCACGCAGCCCTCAACCGCTGACGCAGCTTTCGTTGTAATCTGATGCCAGCTTCTCATCTGATGCCAGCTTTAATCTGATGCAAGGATCAGTAACTTGATATTCGTTCTCGACAACTACGATTCCTTCACTTACAACCTCGTCCAGTACATCGGAGAACTGGGCAAGGCCGTCGAAGTGTATCGAAACGATCAGATTACGGTCGCGGAGGTAGAAAAGACGCGGCCGGAGCGAATCGTGATTTCTCCCGGCCCCTGCACTCCTCGTGAGGCCGGCATCAGCATCGATCTGATCCGTCATTTCGCCGGAAAGGTGCCCGTGCTGGGCGTCTGCCTCGGACATCAGGCAATCGGCGAAGCCTTCGGCGCCAAAGTCATCCGCGCCCCTCACCTGATGCATGGCAAGACCAGCTCCGTCGTGCACGACAACAAGACTATTTTTCAAGGCCTGCCTATGCCCATGACGGCCACGCGTTACCATTCGCTCATCGTGGCGGAAGAAGATTTGCCGGCTGAACTGGAAGTCAGTGCGTGGACGACCGAGAAAGACGGCAGCCGCACCATCATGGGATTGCGCCACCGGCGCCATGAGGTTGAGGGAGTGCAGTTTCACCCCGAAAGCGTGCTCACCGACGCGGGCAAAAAACTGGTGCAGAATTTCCTTTTCATGGAGTCATGAGCCTTGAGTCCCTATTCATGAGCCCGCACTCCTGAACCCCAAGTCGAGATTTGGGAGGCTCGATGCAACTGGCTCGGGATCTGCACCTTGCAACTAAACAGCAAATCCCAGATTCGCGACCGTTCTATACTCGGGGGCATTCTTCTAGGGAAAGGAAGTTCGCGCCATGACTGCTTTTCCTCCTCGGTTCGGGATTTCATCACTCGCGCTACTGCTGGTCTCGCTTCTCTGCGGCTTTGCCCAGGCGCAATTCATGGTGCCGCCCGTACCCATGCCGGCGGGATCCTGGAGATTCATTGTCGCCGGAGATTCGCGCAATTGCGGTGACATCGTCATGCCGGCCATCGCGGCACACAGCGCTCGTTACACTCCAAGTTTTTACTGGCATCTCGGCGATCTGCGCGCGATTTACAAGATCGACGAAGACATGGCCTTCGCCGCGGCCAACAGCGGCGAATTCCTCGGCTGCAGCCTGTACCTCGAACGCGCCTGGCCCGATTTCATCGAACATCAGATCGCGCCCTTCGGCGGCGTCCCGTTTTATGTGGGGATCGGCAATCACGAAGTCATTCCGCCGAAAGACCGCTATCAGTTCCGGCGACAGTTTGCGGCGTGGCTAGACCAGGACACCCTGCGTCAACAGCGCGCCGACGACGATGCCGCAGACGCGAAGAAATATGGCCCAGAAAAGAAATCCACGAAAGAAAACCCGGGGAAAAAGGATGCCGTACCTGCCGAAGCCGCGCCTCCGCCCTCCTGGTTTCATTGGGCGGTGAAGGGCGTGGATTTCATTTATCTCGACAACGCCTCCGATCTTTTCCCGCCGGACGAGGTCGACTGGTTCAAGAAAATCCTCGAGCGTGACTCGGGCGGCGACAAAGTAAAAAGCGTGGTAGTCGGCATGCACGAGGCGCTGCCCGGCAGCCTGGCCAACAATCACAGTATGGGCGACAGCACAGTTGACGGTGCGCGCACCAGCGGAGTCGCCGTCTACGAGGCGCTGCGCACTTTCCGTGACCAGACCAAGAAAAACGTCTACGTGCTCGCCAGCCATTCGCACTTCTACATGGAAGACATTTTCCACACTGACGAGATCAAAAAACATGATGATCCGTTGCCGGGCTGGATTGTCGGGACGGCAGGCGCAGTACGCTACACGCTACCCGTGCCTGCTTCCGACAAAGCAAAAACCGATGTGTACGGGTATCTCGTGGGAACCGTTGCCGAAGACGGAACGATTGAGTTCAAGTTTCAGGAGATTCGCGAGGGTGAGTTGCCCCCGAACGTGCAGCGGGACTATCCGCGCCCGCTGATTCACTGGTGCTTCGCACAGAATTCGCAGGACACGGATTATCCGACAGAAGACATCACGCCTCTCTGCGCAAAGTAAACCGTCAATGAACGGCGGCCATTCCCTGGTGGGCAAGCCAAGCGGAATACGCCTGAAACTCAGGATCGATCGTTTGCGCGAGATGTAGCGCCCGCTCATAGGCAACGCGCGCTTCCTCTTTTCGATTCAAATGCGCAAACGCATCGCCCAAAGCGATCTGGCTGGCCGCATCGTCTGGCGCCAGCGAAACTGCAGTTTGGGCCTCGCTCAGGGCTTCCGCAGCCTCGCCTTGTTCGAGGAATTGAGAAGCGGCATAGGCGTGCGAGTTGGCTGCGGCAAGAGGCAGATCGAATTGGCCGTGGAAGACAAAAAGTCCGCCAGCAATCAAGTCATCGGGCTTCATCTTCTGGAATTGCGCATAGGGATTCAATTCCGCCGGTCCCCAGAGACTTAAGAGTTCCGCGTCACTGATGAGAACTGTTCCTTCGACGTGCGCTGGAATCATCGGCGTCGGCAATCCGAAGGCGATCGCGATTTTATCGGGTAGCGGTTGGCAGGAAATGCCGTAATAGCTGGGCACTGCCACGGCAGAGGCATAATAATCGAACCAGCAGTCCTTCACTCCATGCCGGTCCAGATATTTCTTTGCAAGCTTGAGCTGTTGTCCCCAGTCCACGTTGGAGTCGCTTAGGAATTTGTACGTATTCGAAGGCCCGCCCCATGCCTCATTGGCGTAGGGAAGATAATCGGGGAAGGCTCGCATTGAAGAAATAACATGAAGAGCGAGCAACGCAACCACAACATACAACCATTCTCGCCGCGAAGTCGCGAGCCGATGGCTTGCACAGGCACATAACAGGATCAGAAAAGGATATAACGGCAACAAGTAACGGTTCCCATGATTGAACCCCGAAGCCAACGCTGCCGCCAAATAAACAGCCGAAGGAATCACGAGAAACAGAAATTCTCTTAACCGGCCAACGCCACGCATCAGAAGCGCTGCAACACAAATACATAGCAGCAGCAGAAATCCCAGCGTGCTTTTGATGACGAACGTTGCCAGCGGGTAATACCACAGCCCGTGCGGATAAACCTTTCCAAACAAGTACGGTGTGACATATCTGGGAGCGATTCTGATATCGGAGAGGCCGTAAAGGTACGCTTCCGGAAGCAAACGATGTCGGGCTGTCCACAAGAGCAAACGTTCCACGCCCGGACTTTGCATCTGCGGAAGATAGTTGGCGAAATCCGGGATCATCGTTAACCCATTCGGACGAGCCTGAAAGCGGAATCCGTAAAACGCCCAGAGAATTGCCACCGAAATGAATCCCGCGACCACCAACGACAGAAGCAGCCGCAACAGATATCTCCCACGACCGGCTTGAGCAAGCCTGGAATCCTTCGGACTGAGCGTGACGTCAGCTGCCACCAAAAGCAGCAGAATCGGACCCCAGAGAATGCCGGAATGCTTCGCGGCCAGGCAAAACCCTCCCACCACACCAACGAGAACAAGGCGCGTAAGCGTGGGATTTTTTACATACCGATAAAACGCAAAGACCGTGGCCAACAGGAAAAGCGCCATGCCCATATCGGTCGTAACCAGCGCGCCGTTGGCGATGATATTGGGCTCGAAAACAAAGAGCAGCAAGGAAATCATGCCTACAGAACGTCCGAACATTTCGCACGCCGCGGCAAAGATAGCCAATGCCGCCAAAATTGTCAGCGAGGCTACGGCCATACGGGCGGGCAAGACAATTTGATCCGCGTTGTTGGAAAACAGGAACTGCCTTCCGCCCGCGAATTCCGCGAATTTGAAAAAAGTGTCTGCCGGCGATGGATAGGACAACTGCAGCGGCAGCAGCGGAAGCGCGGCCAGCATCTTCACCAGTGGCGGGTGTTCCGGATTAATTCCGTAGTCAGCGCGCGTCCAATAACTGTATCCCGCCAGTATATGACAACCTTCGTCAAACACGGGAGATTGCCTTCGGGCCGGGACGATGAGTTCAACCGACAACACCGCTAGCAGCAAAACAACCGCAATAATCACCCAACTGCGCGGCCATCGTGAGGGATAGAGGACCTCGGGAACACTTCCATTCATGGCTCACCGCATGTGACGGGACATCTCGACAGCCTTGAGCAGCGCTTGCGCCTTATTCATCGATTCCTGAAATTCACTTGCCGGGTCTGAATCCGCCACGATGCCGGCGCCCGCCTGCAGATATGCCTTCTTGCCCTGCATGAGCATAGTGCGAATGCCAATGCAGGAATCGAGATTACCCGCGAAATCGGCATAGAGCACCGATCCTCCATAAATGCCGCGTCGCGTCGGTTCCAGTTCCTCGATGATCTGCATCGCCCGCACCTTGGGCGCGCCGCTCAATGTGCCCGCCGGGAAGCAGGCGGCCAAAGCGTCAAGCGCGTCAAGATCCTTGCGCAGCGTGCCTTCCAGCGCCGACACCAGATGCATGACGTGCGAGTAGCGCTCGACATACATCAGGTCCTTCACCTTCACCGACCCATATTCTCTCACCCGGCCCAGATCGTTGCGGCCGAGATCGACCAGCATCACGTGCTCGGCGCGTTCCTTTTCGTCGTTCCTCATTTTCTGTTCCAGCAGCACATCTTCGGCCTCGTCGCGGCCGCGCGGATGCGTTCCCGCGATCGGCCGATACTCCAGCTTGCGTCCGGTCACGCGCACCAGCATCTCCGGTGATGAGCCTAGAATGTGCGTGTCGCCGGAGCGAATGAAGTAAAGGTACGGTGAGGGATTTACCTGCCGCAGCGCACGGTACAAATCGAACGGCGCCACTCCCGGCGTGAAATCGAGACGCTGCGAAAGCACGACCTGGAAAATATCGCCCGCGGCAATGTATTCCTTGCAGTGCTCCACGCCGCGAATAAACTGTTCGCGGCGTGTGCGCGCCTCTACTTTGAGTATTCCAGATCCCGCCTTTGCCGGTTTCCTCCACGCCGAACTCAGCCCGCGCGACAATTTGCGTTCGATCGCAGCAATGTCGCGAATTGCCCGATCGTAGGCGCGGCGCGCGCTTTCGCGCGAAACATCGGCCGTGGCCACAATATGGATCTGATGACGCAGGTGATCGAATGCCAGCAGACGATCGAAAAACATCAGCTCGGCGTCAGGAAGCTGCAGGTCATCTTTCGCATGTTCGCCGATCTTTTCCAGTTGCCGCACGACGTCATAGGAGAAGTATCCCACCGCGCCCGCGGTGAACGGGGGCAATCCAGCTACGCTTGCCGGGCGATGCTCGCGCAACAGCTTCTTCACCACTTCGAAAACATTCTGCACCCGCGCTTCGCGCTGCCGGCCACGAATGATTTCCACCTTCCCTTCCCGCGCTCTCACCTGCATGTAAGGCTTTGCGCCAAGAAAGGTGTATCGGCCAATCTGCTCGCCGCGCTCAATAGATTCCAGAAGAAAGGCGTGTGGCTCGTTTTCCGCAATCGCCAGAAAAGCCGAAACCGGTGTGAGCAAATCGGCGGTAACCGACTTCACCACCGGAACCAGCGTCGCCTCGCGGGCAAGCCGGGAGAATTGTTGAAAGTCGGGCTGCAGCATGATCTGGGATCGTCCGCTCTTGCGGGATTTTCATTATAGGGGAGAGCGAACATCAGGTCTCGGCGCTGACGTGCCGGCTGATCTGCCGCTAACGAATGTCGGGTGGGTGCAATGCGACAACCCTGACGATGCCGTAGTTGAAGCCACCGCGGCCCCGCCAACGCTCGATCGCGTCCTCCCGCTGGGCTTTTATTGCGATGTCCAGCGCGATGCTGGCGAAATAGCGGGGTTGATAGGTTGCGGGATCATGGTAAAAATCTTCCGCTTTTGAAAGCGCCTTGTCCGTGTCGCCTGAGAAGTAGTAAACGACCACCAGGTTGGATTTCGCCCGGTCCCGGGACTGGATCATTGGGAACACCAGAGGCGAACGCGCACTCATGTGCTGAACTGAAAGATGGTCCGTGAGCAAGCCATCGTACCGCTCGATGAGCTTCGTAAGCGCTTGCAGGGAGTTCGGCCAGTCCTGAGCGTCCAGGTAGATGCTGGCGAGGTTCTCATAGCCGACGGACAGTGCGGCCTCGTTGTCGCCGGGCGCAGCGTTTAAGTAGTCGATCACGCGCTGATTCGCCTCAATCGCTTCCGAATAACGATGAAGCCCCTCCAAGCCGCCGGCCGATAAGTAAAGCGACGCCTGCAGGATCTGGCTACGGTCCTCACCCAGATGCGACGAAAACTCTTCCGCCTCCTGAGCCCGGGCGATCGCGTCGTTGTATTCCGAGCCGCGAAAAAGCTCCCTGCCCTGATGCAGAGCACAATCCGCCAGCGCGCGATACAGTTTCTGTGTGGAGGACGATTCTCCCTGCTCGAAGATGTGGACGATCTGTAACCGCGCGTTCTTCAACTGATCGTACTGTTCGCTGGTTAACGTGCCGGCTGAGTGCTCGGCCTCGAGATAATGCTGAAGCGCCTGGTTGTATTCACCTGCCCGGAAAGCCTCGTCCCCCGCATTCATCGCGGCATGAAATCGGGCTTCGTTCGCCGGGGGGCCGGTTGGGACGCGCTTGTGCGCCGAGTTCGTGCCCGCCGGGCGCGTGAAATACTGGATGACGTAACTCGATCCCAGGCAAATGATCACCACAAACAGAAACCAGCGAAGCAACCAATGGGCAATTTTATGTGCGATGCCGGATGTTTCCATGGTGATCCCAAGCGCTGAACGGCGAGACTCAGCCGTTCTATTGCCCCGATAAGTTCATGCTACATCTGTCTTCGTCGCCCGCCGAGCACCTGGAGCGCAGTTCCTAATCCGAGGTAATGCGAAATCGGCTGGAGTGAATCCGGCCAAGCCGGCGCCAAACTTTGGTCACCTTGTTGCCGGCAGCACAACCGATAGAATCGTACAATCCTGCGTATTTTGAGCATTTTGCGTCTCCGCCAGGCGGAAACGCAGACGCGGAATCGACTGCATGCACCGCCCCTGAACTGCAAGGGACGATATCTGCCGTCGAAGATTGCGGATCGGCAAGCTTAATTTATGCGCGTCAAGTTTTGGGGCGTGCGCGGCTCCACGCCCACTCCACAGCCCGAGAACATGCGCTACGGAGGCAATACCTCCTGCGTCGAAGTGCGCCTGGGCGAACAGATTCTGATCTTCGACTGCGGCACCGGATTCCGCGTGCTCGGCCATGAACTGGAGCGCGAGTTCGGCAACCGGCCGTTTCAAGCCCACGTCTTCGTATCCCATTTTCACTGGGATCACATTCAGGGCATGCCCTTCTTCCGTCCGCTATACCATGACGCCGGCAGCCAGTTTATTTTTCATTCTTCGGCCCGCACGCGCCGCCTGGAGCAGGTGATGGCCGAGCAGATGGCCGCGCCCTATTTCCCCGTCGATCTTGCCCACATGAAGGCGAAACGCAATTTCTACGACATCGAAAACGGCTGCCTGCTGATGGGCAACGAGATCACGATCAAGACCGCGTACCTCAACCATCCTCAGGGATGCCTGGGATTTCGTCTTGAGACCAAAGATGGAGTGCTGGTCTACGCCACCGACAACGAGCCCGGCGATGCTCATTTCGACAAAAATGTTCGCAAGCTCGCTGAAGGCGCCGACCTTCTCATCTACGATGCGCAATATCTTCCCGAAGAGTACGCGGCCCGTCGCCGCGGATGGGGACACAGCCATTGGCGCGAAGCCGTCAACATTGTGATGGAAAGCGGCGCCAAGGAGCTGATTCTTTACCATCACGATCCCGACCACACCGACCCCATCGTCGACAAAGTTGTCACCGACGCGCGCAGTTACTATCCCAAAGTGCGCGCCGCCAGCGAAGGCCTGGAGATTCACCTCGGCGCCGACGCCGGGACCGATAATCGGGCTGACAGTGGGGCTAACAATAAGAGCCGGGGATCAGGATCGAGCGGCTAGTCAGTGACCGTCCCCGCGTCGGCAGCTGGAGATTTCGCGAGGGATCATGAAGCTACCATCCTTAACCGTTGCGGCCATGATGTTGCTATGGCCAGCCTCGGCTTGCATCGCGCAGGACCAATCCCTGGGAGACGTCGCCCGCGAGAGCCGCGCTCGAGCCCAGAGCGCAAAACCGGCCAAAGTATTAAACGACGACGGCGACCGACCCGCCATTACCGCCAGCGATGATCCAACGACCGTCATCAACAAGGCCGTGGCCGCCATGTTGCATGACACCTCGCACCGCTGCCAAAAAGTCATCACCGGCAGTGCCCCGGGCTCGATCACATCATCGCGGTAGCGACTCGCGTCGTGGGCGGTGACTACACCACCGAGATTTCAGGCCAGTTCCGACGACGAGGTCGGTCAGCTCGAGCAGCTCTTCGAACAGTTCCGCCGTGTATTCATCGACGTTCTGGCGCACGTTCCCGAACTGCAGACCGAAAACTCTGCAACACGAAGCTCGGGAGCCGGTGCGGGAGCGGACTGAATTCCGTTACCGGCTCTCTCCCTGGCTGCGCTCTTCAGAGGATTCCGTCGCCGGCCTCGCAGACATCAGCCCAATTGAAATGGCCAGTTCTCGCGCCCGCGCCAGTTCATTTTTCGCGGTCTGTTGCCGCGCCTCGTCGTAACCCAAAATGGCGTAGTAGATGGCGCGGTCAAAAAACTGGTTGAGCAACTGACGCACCTCCAGTTCGCCGTGTAGCTGCACGATGCTGTCGGCAAAAGCCTCCAGCCGCAGGAAATGCAGAAGATGATCCCGACTCAGTGTGAGCGCCCATACCACCTGGTGCATCCCGATGCCCTCGACGGCACGGCGCCCGGCGACCGCCCGAAAACGCCGCTCAATCTCCTTCTCTGTCTTCTGCAACAGCCACTCCCCCAAATTGCGATAAACCTCCAGCGCGGCCGCTTGTACCTCCTGTGGCTGAATCTTGCGGAAGTCCGACGTGCGCTCGGAGTTGCGGATCTCTTCCGTCACGTCCTCGGCCAGTGCTTCTGCGTGCCGCTCAATGAGCCGCACTAATTTCATACCCAGCATCGATCACCTCTCCTGTTCCACACCACCTGCCCCATCCCAATGGTGCCCGATCAACAATGGTGCCTAATCAAGGAGATGCGGCCGTGCCCGGTGGGGATGCACTTTGAGTTGATACATATATCGTATCACGATATAATAACCGCGGAGATATAAACAAAAAGTTCAGGGACGCGCGACATCTGGACCCGCACGCGCCAGACCACCCGGAGTCGAGATTGCGCCCGCGTGCTCCGAACCAACTTTAGGACCCGGCGTGCGCCTCCACGGCTTGCCTCCCTGCCATCCCCGCTCATATACTCGGAACGTTTGCCCGGCCGCGAAAAACTGGCTTCCGGCATGGGACGGCTCTAATTAAACGAAGCTCAAATTCTGATCAGCCCTGATTCCGCAATTATCCCGGAGAAGACTTTATGACAACGATGGTGACCGCTCCGCACGTGGATAAAGAAACCAATCCGTGGGAGTCGCAGCGCGCCCGCTTCGATCTGGCCGCGCAGAAGCTCAATCTCGATGAAGGCCTGTGGCGCGTGTTGCGCTATCCCAACCGCGAAATCACGGTTCACATCCCCGTGCAGATGGACGACGGCCACCTCGAAGTTTTCACCGGATTCCGCGTCCAGCACTCGATTGCCCGCGGCCCCGCCAAGGGCGGAATCCGCTACGCCCCCGATGTGACCCTCGATGAAGTTCGCGCCCTGGCCAGCTGGATGACCTGGAAGTGCGCTGTGGTCAACATTCCTTTCGGTGGCGCCAAAGGCGGCGTCATCTGCGATCCTCACAAGATGTCGATGGGCGAAGTCGAGCGCATGACTCGCCGCTACACCGCCGAACTCATCGAATTCATCGGTCCGGAAAAAGACGTTCCCGCTCCCGACGTCAATACCAACGAACAGGTCATGGCCTGGATGATGGACACATACTCCATGCACATGCGCCAGACTGTCACCGCCGTCGTCACCGGCAAGCCCATCAACATTGGCGGATCGCGTGGTCGCCGAGAAGCTACCGGCCGCGGCGTCATGATCGTCTGTGACGAGGCCTGCAAAAAGCTAGGCATCGATATCAAGAGCGCCCGCGTCATCGTGCAGGGATTCGGCAACGTCGGTTCCAACGCCGCCCTGCTCATGCATGAAGCCGGATACAAGATCGTCGGCATCGCCGAAGTCGGCGGCGGCCTGCACAACAAAAATGGAATCGACCTGAAAGCGCTGATCGATTACCGCCAGAAAAACGGCACCGTTCACGGCTTCCCTGGCGCGGAAAAATATGACGCCGCCGAACTGCTGACCACGGAGTGCGAAATCCTGATTCCCGCCGCCACCGAAAACGTCATCACCACCCGCAATGTGGAAAATGTGAAGTGCCGGATACTCGCCGAAGGCGCGAACGGACCCACCACCTCCGCCGCCGACGAGGTGTTGAGTGAGAAGAAAGTTTTCGTCATTCCCGACATTCTGGCCAATGCCGGCGGCGTCACCACTTCTTATTTTGAGTGGGTGCAGGATCGCCAGGGATATTTCTGGAAAGAATCCGTCGTCAACGAGCAGCTGGAAACCATCATGAAATCCTCGTTCGACGACGTCGTCCGCTACGCCGAGACGCACCACGTCAACAATCGCATCGCCGCCTATATGCTGGCGATCGATCGCGTGGCCTACACCATCCGCCAACGCGGCATCTACGCGTAGCGGGCTTTGAAGGGCCAAGGTTGCCCCATCCTTCTTTCGCGTTCTGTGCGAAGGAGGGTGGGCGTTTACTTGAGAAGGATGCCCCAGGTCTCGCCGCCTTTGCGAGACCTGGGAATGCGACCTGCACGACCCGGCAGGGCGCGCCAAAGGCCGCGCCGTAACGCAGCGAAGCTGTAAGCGGCTTTAGCCGCTGAGGCTTCGGGTTTGAAAGGGCACGGCTTCAGCCGTGCCGTTAAGATGCCTTAATGCTGTCGGGCTTTAGCCCCTGGGTACGCCGGTCCGCGGAACAACTTCGTAAGGAGGTTCCATGAAATCCGTCGAACGCAAACTGATGGCGCAGATCGCCGTCCTGGTCTTCGCGCTTTCGCTCGTCAACGGCCTCGCCGTCGCGCAGACAGTCGAACCGGGCTCAAAGCCCGAGATCATGGCTGCTCCAGCGCAGGCCACAAAGACCTCCGCTGACAAGCTCGACATCAACACGGCGACCAAAGATCAGCTCAAAGCCCTGCCCGGCATCGGCGACGCCTATTCGCAGAAAATCATCGACAATCGCCCCTACCGTGCTAAGAACGAGTTGGTGCAAAAAAAAATCATTCCCCAGTCCACCTACGACAAGATCAAAGACCAGATCATCGCGCGTCAGGTGAAATCGAACACCATGGCGCCAACAAAATAGACGTCAGAAGCCTGCAACCCATTGTGTCAACCCGGAGCTCCGCGCTTTCAGGCAGACCCCGGATTCAGCCACGGGGCGAGAGCCTGACCCTGAGCAAGTGAGGGCAGCGAACGCGTCAAATGGGGATTTCGCTCGCACCGCCGCTCCTTTTCTTCCTGTACAACTTCCGTTCCATTGCGTTCCCTTCTCGCCGGGAGCATAATCAGTCTATCCGTGGCCCTGTAAGTCGCGCGCTCCTGTGAACCTGCCGAATTCCATCACGCTGATCCGCATCTTCAGCATTCCTCTGCTGATCTGGATTCTTTCGAGCTCCCGCTTCAGCAGCGCCAATGGCGAAAAGGAACTGCTGGCCTCCGCACTGTTCATCGCCGCATCCATGACCGATGGAATCGACGGCTACCTCGCGCGCAAGCGCGGCCAGATCACGACCATGGGAATCCTACTCGACCCCCTGGCCGACAAACTCCTCATAGCCGCGGCCTTCGTCGCGCTCGTACAGTTGAATCCCGCGCTCGTCCCCGCCTGGGTCGCCATCGTGGTGATTGGCCGCGAATTTCTGGTCAGCGGCTTACGCTCGATTGCCGCCTCGGAAGGTTTCACCATTGAAGCCAGCAACCTGGGCAAGTTCAAGATGGTGGTGCAGATCGTCAGCGTGGTCACCGTCATCCTCGACCATCACTGGAAGGAATGGCCGGTCTACGGATCTTATTTTCTTCCCATTCACTGGATCGCGCTGGCCGCGATCTGGTTCATGGTTTGTGTCTCGCTGGTCTCGGCGATCGACTACTTCGTCGCCTTCTGGTCGAAAATCGACCGGCGCGTGGTGAAGCGCCGCCGTCGCCGGGCCTTCATTTTGAGCCGGCGCGCCAAGCCCGTGCCCGCGCCGCCACAGGCGGATCGTGCTGCTTCGACCTAATCCCGTTGCCGCGGAGTCCGGCGTATCTGCGAACGCCTCAGGCGAATTCTCTCCCGAAGAACGTGCGCTTCTTTTGCGCCTGGCCCACGATTCCATCGTCTCTACGTTCGAGCGCCGCGAAATCTCGCTTGACCCGCACACACCCCATCTCGCCGAAAAGCGCGGCGCTTTCACATCTCTTTATCTCGCTGGCAATCTGCGCGGATGCGTCGGCTATGTCTTACCCGTCAATTCCGTCTATCGCGCG
Organism: Candidatus Sulfotelmatobacter sp.; assembly: GCA_030040965.1. Lineage (GTDB taxonomy): Bacteria > Acidobacteriota > Terriglobia > Terriglobales > Acidobacteriaceae > Sulfotelmatobacter. Next base: position 23,942 of record JASHOT010000108.1, read on the forward strand.
GTTGCCGATACCGCTCGCGCCGCCGCTTTCGAAGACAGTCGCTTTTCTCCTGTCACGCGTGACCAGGCGCCACATCTCCAGATTGAGTTGAGTATTCTCTCGCCTCCGCAGCCGATCGCGCCCGACGCCATCGAAATCGGCCGCCACGGTCTGCTCATCAGCATGGCCGGTAGCCGCGGCTTGCTTCTGCCCCAAGTCCCCATCGAGCATCACTGGGATCGCATCACGTTTCTCGAACAGACTTGCCGAAAAGCCGGCCTTCACCTCGACGCATGGCACACCGGGGCCCAAATCGAGGCCTTCACTGCCGAAGTATTTGGAGAGAAAGATCATCCCGCCTGAGTGGAGCCCTCTGCTCAGTAGGCCACAAACATTTGGATAGAAACCACCCGTGCGTATTGGATGAAATCACGGTCGGTCGTAAAGATTTCCCAACTGCGGCGCAGCGCAACAGCACATACCAGCATGTCGACGGTTGAATCTGCGATTCCGCGCTGTCGACATTGATTGCCGATTCGCGCCGCCTCCTCGTAGTCAGCCGAATCAATCGCGACGTCGGAGAACCCCCGCAAGTGATCTCGGATGCGCCGGAACTGGGACTCCTCCCGGATCCCGGAAAGCGTTTCCTGTCGTGTTGCGCCCAACAACTGGACCTGCCGCATGCGGATTAAATCATGGAGAGCCTGGGTTAAACGCCGTTCGGCAGGTGAGAGATCCGCAGCGCGTCGGCGCAGTGCCAGGGACCAGATTGGTGTATCCACCAGGACCATCAGTTGCGCTTTTTCCGCCGCGCTGCCTTGTAATCGTAAGCGGGATCGAAATCGACGGTACCGAAATCATCGAGGATCTTCATCTGCCGGTGGTAGCGCACATATTCCTCCAGCGCTTTGGTGACCGCTTCCTTCTTCGTCTTGTGACGGCCGATATTCCGCGCTTCTTCGATCAGTTTGTCGTCGATCGCGAGATTGGTTGCCATGTGTAGATTATTACACATTTAAATGTGTAAAACAAGAGCGCGCGGAGGAGCGCAGCCCGAGCAATGTACTCCGAGATCGGGAATAGAGGCGCCACATTGGTTACATTCTGCGACGCGGCGGAAATCACTTCTACGCAGCGGCTGCGCACGGCCTAGACCCGAGTGGCACTCTCTACTTCGTCAACGCGTCGCGGTTCTCTTTGGCCCACGCGCTGTCCGACTTGACCGCCTTCATCGGCGGCCCGCCTTGCGTTCCGCAAGCGCACGGACCTTCCATCTTCGCTTCGGTCATGCAGAAACACGATTTCGTCTTCAAGCAGGCACACACATACACGACCCCCTCCTCGGTCGGGGCCTGCATTTCGTTAACAGATGAGTTTCCGAACTGGTTCCGCGAGCTTCCGCTCGCCGCAAGCATCGTCAACGAGCACAGCAACGCCAGAAGTACGGCTCGATATTGGGTTTGTTTTCGCATCGCATCTCCTGCGGATCATCGCTTTCAACTTTCCCACAGAAAAGAATGCGACGGACAATTGGTTGGTCACAATAACCACTTTGCTGGATCCCCGCATAGCCAATCCAATGCAAGAAATTAACAGCAAGCTACGTCGACGGGGATTCGTGGGTAGCAAGAACATCTGCCTGCAAAAGCAAACCGGGGGCGGTTGCCCGTCCCCGGCTTCTGACCGACTGCGCCCTTTACATCAACTCGATTTAGTTCGCCTGATCCAATTCCACGCCATCGCCTGCATGCATATCCTCCATGGAGAAGACGACCATGCCGGTTGCGGTGGTGTTGGTCACGCTCAGGATCACGATTTCTCCTACCGCGCGCCGCGGCAGATCCCGCACATGAATCACCGGGCCGTTCGTCTTCGTCCACAGCTTCGGATCAACCGAAGGGGTCTTCAGCTGCGTATCCTCAGCGATGGCAGCTTTGAATGAAAGCGAATCCACTGGATCGTTCAGGTCAGCTTCATAGCCACGCACCGCACGGAAGAAGTCGCCCACCTTCACTCCCTGGGCTGAACCCACGTTCAGATAGACCTTCTGTCCCGTACCCAACTGCGAATCGAAATCCTTGGCCATTACGATGCGGCCGCTTACCCGATTGCTGGCCGGCAGGAACCGATCGAAGTGAATCGGCGTATGAAATTGCACGACCTGCTTCTCCGCGAATGGAATCGCGGTGTCGCCCGGGCCCACCGTGTCGCAGGAGTACTCGATCTGCGCGATTGCCGCCTTGCTGCGCGTGTCGATGATTCGCACCCGCGCAACTTCCTCATATGGTTGCCCGGTCTCCTTCAGCAGCTTTTTCTCGCCGGGATACATTTCGTATTCGTCGATGTCGCGCAGGGCGCGAATAACTTCGTACTGTGCTCCCACGCTATAGCCGTTTCCCTGCAGATAAATCATGTCGCCGCGCGTGAACTTGGTCGTGCTCGGCGTCTGCAATCCGCCCATCACCCAGTTCGCATCGGGCAGCATCTGCTTGCTGATGAATCCTGCACAATACATGTCGGCGTAGGTCGGAGTCTGCACCCGCTCGGTGGGAAAGCTGGCGGAAGTCGGCAACGTCCCTGCCGGAGCCTCGCTCGCGCTGCTGTCAGAGCCAGACTGAGCAAAGGCCGCGGTCGCCAGCAACAATACTAAAACCACTGTTTTCTTCATGTTACCTCCGAGACGGAGCCGCCATGCGTCTCCCTCCCCTAGTTAAGTGCCAGAAAGGACAAGGCTTCAGCCGGAAGGTAACAAGCGGATGGGGCAGGGTCAAGGTTACGAGGGTGATGGGACACCAGGCAAAGATTCCTCCAGGATTTTTCCCCAAACTATTAATCCGTTGTTGCATAAAGAATTACGCCCCTGTAATAATTCGCCGTTCGTTTCGCTATCCGTTGTAGTGTCGGCACAAGGGTTAGTAACGCTTTCGAATGAACTCCGCTCCCGCATACATGCCGCGCCTGCTGCCCCTGCGATTGCCCAGGGTCTGCGTGGCGGTGATTGGCTCCGACGCCAATGAGATGACCGAGCGAGCCGAAGCCTTGGCTCGAGATAACTCCTTCATGGAGTTCAGGTTAGACTATCTCGCAAAGCCCGGGCTGGGGCTGCCGCGCGTCAAACGCTTCATCGATTCACACCCCGGCACGGTCATCGTCGCCACTTGCCGCCGTGTCACCAACGGAGGCAAGTTTAAGGGATCGATCGCTTCCCAACTCGACATTTTGGGCAAGGCTGCCGGCCTCGGCTTTCAGCTGGTCGATGTCGAGTTGCAAACTGCGAGTAAATGTAAGCCCGCGCAATTACAGAAGTTACGCAGCCGTGCCGGACTCATCCTGTCCTTTCATGACTTCCGCGGCACCAGGAAGCTGGATGAGACTCTTGCAAAGATGCGTGCCTTTCCCGCCGACTACTACAAGCTGGTCAGCACCGCCACCACACTCTCCGACAACGTGGAGATGATCAAGTTTCTCGCTCGCGAGGGTGATCGCCATTCGCTGGTCAGCATGTGCATGGGGGAGCAGGGGATCATCAGCCGCGTGCTTGGATTGCGCGCGGGTAGCGCGTTTACCTTTGCCTCGGCGGGCATAGGACAGGAAACCGCCGCCGGTCAGATCAGCGCGCAGGAGTTGCGCAATGTATACCGCATCGAGCAGGTTGACGCCGCCACGCGTGTCTATGGCGTGGTCGGCGATCCCATTGCGCACTCGCTTTCGCCCGCGATCATGAATGCAGCCTTCCGCCGCGAGAACGTCAACGGCGTTTATCTCGCCCTGCACGCCAAAACGTTAAAAGATCTGCTGACTTGCGTTCGAGAGGTCCCCATCCACGGCGTCAGTGTGACCATGCCGTACAAGGAAGCCATCCTGCCGTATCTGGACAATACGGACTCCCACACCACCAAAATCGGCGCCTGCAATACCGTCGTAAGGGCGCAGGATGGAAAGCTTTATGGGTTTAATACCGACGCATCGGGGATAGTCCGCCCGCTCGAGCGCCGCCTCACTACGCTTGAAAACGCAAAGATTCTTGTCCTTGGAGCCGGCGGCGCAGCCCGTGCCGCCGTCTTTGGACTGAAGGAACGAGGGTCCGAGGTCTATATCCTGAACCGCAGCCTTGCCCCGGCAAAAAAACTCGCTCACCAGGCCCACGCCCGGTTGGTGAAACGTCCAGATCTCAAAAAGATGGCGTTCGATGTGATCATCAATGCCACTCCCGTTGGGCTGCAGAATTCACGCGAAACGCCGCTGCAGGAAAAAGAGATCAATGCCCGCTATGTCTTTGATATGGTTTATGATCCGGTCGAAACCAGGCTGCTCAAGCTGGCCAAAGAGCGGGGCGCACAGGTCATTGCAGGCATCGAGATGTTCGTCCACCAGGCAGCCCGCCAATTTGAGATCTGGACCGGCAAGCCCGCTCCCGCCGACGAGATGCTGCGGGTCGTGCTCTTGCAACTCCAGGACCGCGCCAATCGTGCCAGCAGGAGCAGCGCCAGTGGAAAATGAAAGCATGCGATGCTTTCCGAAAAGAAAAAGTTGCATTTTCCACGCTGCCCAAAGTAATATGCAATCAGGGAAGCGAGATTGTAACTAGGTTCCCTGAGTTTCGACCCTGTACCGCCCGGTTTCCAAACTTCCACAAGTTCGCAGTCAAGATCGCTGTACAAGCTTTGGCGAAAAACTCGACGAGAGGCGGCTCACTCCGCCTCCATCCCGGTTCGGAGAGTTCAACATGGCGTGGTACGCGTACTGTCTTACCGAGCATCAAACCCTCCCCAATGGAACCCGCACTCGCCGCCCTTTCCTGCTCGAGGGTGTTCAAGGCGTTAATGGAGCTGCGGTATTGAGCTACCCCAGCGGAGAATTTGCCGTGGTGGTTAGCGAGTACGACCGGCCGGCCAGCGAGCTCGATCAGAAGGCCGCTATTGAGCACGCCCGCGTGGTCAGCACCTGCTTCCGCAATTCCACAGTGCTGCCCTTCAAGTTTGGAACCATTTTTGAAAGCGACGACGCGCTGCGCCAGGCAGTGCGGGTCAACCGCCGCGCCTTTGGACAAAGCGTCGAGCGGCTCCGCGGCAAGTCCGAGATGCACATCAAGCTGGTCGTTCGCGACGGCTCATTGCGCGAAGCCATGATCGACGTCGAACTGCCCGACACCGTCGGCGGCGACTATCTCTCCAAGCTGCGCGAGAAAGCCTCACGCGAGCGGGAGCGGCAGACCAAGGCCCGGGCGCTTTCCGTGCAGGTGCACAAGCTCTTCAACCCGCTCGAAGAGGAAGTCAGCTGCAAAAAAGTTGCTCCCGAGGGCATGTTGATCGATATCGCCCACCTGATCGACTCCAAGAGCGTGGAGAAATATCAGAACCGCTACTCGACCGCCGCCAAGCAGCTGAAAAACTGCGAAGTGTCGGTCAGCGGTCCTTGGCCGCCTTACCACTTCCTGCCCGGGAAGCTGCGGACGGTAGCCGGCAACAGCTAGGACAGCCGATGCACCCGAACGATCGGGCGCAAACCAGCTCGCGAGTAGAGCGCTGCATTGATTGTGCATTGTTCTGCACTTGGGCTATTTGCTGTCTCCCGACAGAGTACGATTGCGCACATCGCCAACACATCTAAGACCTTTGATGTGTTTAAGTTACGAGGCCTTGTCAACGAAATCCGCGGAGGCCGGATTTTGGCGCGGCAAATGCTTCTCACACCTGTAACTAAGAGGCCGCAAACTCTAGTATGACCTTCACTCTCTTCAAAGATTCACGTCACTTCACAACATGCCGTTCTGGCTGGCGGAACGGCGTCTTGCATCGCCTTTCCTGACATCACCTTCCATTCCGCCTCTTGAATGTGGCCCCGGCAACGGGGCCATTTTTCTTACACTTCTTGGCGTTAATCATGAGTTTCGTTCCGAGGAGCAACACCACGAGGAATCTGCTGCTCCCAAACAGTCAGAAAGCAGATTCCTCCCTTCGGTCGGAACGAAAAATTTCGAGGATAGGACTACGCGTATCTCATTTCAGTTCCGGTCTAATTTCGAACCGCTCTCTTCTGGTTTGGACTCGCCTCAGCTACACTACCCTTCCGCCATGATCAACCATCTTTCACTCGGAATCTTTCTTGCCGGCTTTTCTAGCGCCATCCCTTCGCTTGCCCAGAATCAGCAGCCCGCGTCCACGCCTCCTCTGTTTGCCGCGATCCCCCACGAGACCGAAGCCCAGAAAGCCAACTTCCCTCCTCAGCTGATCAACGAACTGGAGGCCATCAAAACGGCTGCGCTGGCCGATGACTACGCCTACCGCCAGCTCGAGCATTTGACCGAGAACATCGGAGCGCGGCCCAGCGGATCGCCACAGGCGAAAGCGGCCGTCGCATACGTCGCGGCCGAACTGCGCAAGCTTGGCCTCGACGTTCAACTCGAAGAAACAAAGGTCCCGCACTGGGTGCGCGGAGCAGAGACCGCTCAACTGGTCGAGTATCCGGAACAAGCGCCCGATGCAACCCAGAAAATTGTTCTCACCGCGCTGGGCGGAAGTCCATCGACCGGCGCAGAGGGAATCACCGCCGACGTAGTCGTGGTCAACAATTTCGACGAGCTCTCCGCACTCGACCGCGAAAAAGTTGCGGGCAAGATTGTGCTGTTTAACGAAATTTTCGACAAGCAGAAATCGGCCGGCGGCATGGCGTTCGCGGCGTATGGAGAAGCCGTGCGTTATCGCGGCTCCGGACCGCGCGCGGCGGCCGATCTGGGCGCAGTTGCGGCACTCGTCAGGTCCGTGGGTGACGCGGATTTTCGTTTGCCGCACACCGGACTCAGCTATCCCGCAGGCATTCCAGCGGGAGCGGTCACCGCGGAAGATGCGGAGTTGATTGCACATCTCGCGGCCCAGGGAAAAGTCCGCATGCGGCTCATTCTTACTCCGCAAAAACTCCCTGATGAAACCAGCTACAACGTGATCGCCGACCTGAAAGGCAGTGAGCATCCCGAGCAAATCGTCGTCGTCTCCGGGCATCTGGATTCGTGGGACCTGGGCACCGGGGCCATCGACGACGGGGCGGGCGTGGTGATCGCCATGGAGACAGCCGAGATCTTCCAGAAGCTGCACCTGCGGCCCAGGCGCACGCTGCGGGTGATTGCATGGATGGATGAAGAAAACGGTGGCGCCGGCGCGCAGACCTACAATAAGGAGCACGCCGCGGAATTTCCCAGCCACGTTGCCGCCATCGAAAGCGATTCCGGAGCAGCGCATCCTCTGGGATTCGAAATCAAAATGAGTCCACAGGCGATCGACCTCCTGCGGCCTGCACTGAACGTGCTGCAAAGTATCGGGGCGAATGCATTGCGGCCCAATCCCTCCTCGCCCGGCGCCGATATTTCAGGAATGGCAGAGTCGGGCGTACCAGCTCTGGGAGTGATGCAGGATGGGCGCACGTATTTTCATTACCATCACACGGCGGCCGATACGCTCGACAAGGTCCTGCCCTCGGAACTTCGCGAGAATGCGGCGGCCATGGCGGTCGTGGCCTACGCGATCGCCAGCACGAAGGATCCGCTGCCACGGTAGTTGGCAGGTTGGCGGAGTTGACACGACGCGGTATCGCTGACGTCCAACGCCAGCCCGATGCAACGCCGCATTTTTTGCGATTCTTTTGCGCGAAAACAATCTGCAGCCCTTGGGGTGGTTGACGCATCTCATTTTTCGCGCTTATCATTTTTGTTTGGCTTATTGACCAGGACGCCTCATCTGGAGGCGTCCTAAAACTTTTCTAGGATAGGACGGTTTTCGCAAGAGACCTGGGTTGAAGTGACTATGGAAAAGAAGAAACTGGAAACATTCAAGAAACGATTAGAGACGCGGCAACAGGAGTTGCGCCGCACCGTGCATCGCACGCAGGCCGACGGACGCACCGCTGATGAAGATACGGCGGCCGCTGATATAGCCGATCGCGCTGCAAGCTCCTACAACAAGGAGTTTCTGTTCAGCCAAAGCAACAACGAACGAGCGCTGCTGCAGATGGTCGACAACGCGCTCGCACGCATCCGCGAAGGCAGCTTTGGCGAGTGCATTCATTGCGGCAAGGAGATTAACTCCAAGCGGCTGGAAGCCGTGCCGTGGACTCGGCACTGCATCGACTGCCAGGAAAAACTGGAGCAGGGATCGCTCGAAGAAGCTTCACGGTAGCTCTGCGTTCGTGGAATGAGAACGCCGCCGACAAATCAAAAGATCGGCGGCGTTTGTGTTTCTCCGGCGAATAGGAGCCTACGCCACTCGAGGACGCGGAAAGATCGCGCAGGAATTCTCCATAGACCTCTGCGACGGCTGTGGTGAGCGTTACGTCTTTAACTGAAACGGCAACCGGCGCAATCGCTGGCCACTCGCGGCGAAGATTGCATTCGCGACCGCCGGAGCAGCGGGCGGCAGGGCGGGTTCGCCCATCCCTCCGGGATCTTCGCTGCTGTGGATTAAATGCACTTCAATGGGCGGCGCTTCGTTGATGCGAAGCGGATCGTAGCCATCGAAGTTAGTTTGCTCGACGGCGCCGTTTTTGATCGTGATCTCGTTTTTCAGCGCGGCGCTCAATCCATAGATAATCGCGCTCTCCGTCTGTGCCCGAACCGACTCGGGATTCACGATCTGGCCGCAATCGACCGCGGCCACAATGCGATCGATTTTGAAGTCGGTGCCCTTCACCGTGACCTCGGCAACTTCGGCGAAATAACTGCCGAACGAACAGAAGGTGGCGATGCCGCGCCCGCGGTCGCTGCCCACCGGTTTGCCCCAGTCTGATTTCTGCGCGGCCAGTTCGAGCACGCCGCGCAGCCGCGCGGGATCCACATCGTCGTCGCTTTTCGGCTTCCAGTTTGCCGGCTTCACCAGCAGGCTGCGGCGAAACTCATACGGGTCTTTGCCGGCCGCGTTCGCCAATTCATCGATAAAACATTCGACCGCAAATCCGTTGAACGAATTTTCGACCGAACGCCACCACGCCCGCGGAACCGCCGTAGCCACGGGATTGTATTCCAGGCGGACGTTCGGGATCGCGTATGGCATTTCTTTCGCGCCGCCCACTTCCTGCCCCTCGGGCGGTGCCTGCGGGTCCCAATATGCTCGGATGGACGTTGAGGCCAGCGTGTGAAACCATGCCGCCGGATGGCCGTCTTGGCCGATCGCTCCCTGCATGCGATGCGCCGATGCGGGACGATAAAAGTCATGCGTCATGTCGTCTTCGCGCGACCACACCAGTTGCACGGGCTTGCCCACAACCTTGGCGACCTGCGCCGCTTCTGCGGGAAAATCGACGGTGTAACGGCGGCCGAAACCTCCGCCCAGATAGGTCGTGTGTACGATCACCTGCGGCGGCTTCAGGCCGAGAACTTGCGCCACCGTTCCCTGCACCCAATCCGGACACTGCGTCGGCGCCCAGACTTCGGCGCTCGCGCCGCGCGCATGCACGGTGATATTCATCGGCTCCATCGTGGCGTGGGCGAGAAGCGGCATCTCGTAGAGAACGTCGACTTTTTTGGCGCCATTCGACAACACGGCGTCCACATCGCCATCGTTGCGCACCCGTTTGCCCGGCCGATGCGCGGCCTCGCGCATCGCGTCATACATCGCAGCGCTCGACTCCGACACAGCTGGACCGTGATCCCATGTGATCTCGAGGGCTTTTCGGGCTTGCATCGCCATCCAGGTCGAGTCGGCGACCACAACGACTCCGCCGGCGGTAAAAATTCCCGCGCCGAGCGCCGGAATCTCGAACACATCGCGCACTCCCGGCATGGATTTCGCTTTCGTGGAATCGAAGTGTGCCGGCTTGCCTCCAAAGGTCGGGCAGCGGGCGACGACGGCGAACAGCATTCCGGGCACGCGGACATCGATCCCGAACTGCGCGCTGCCGTTGACTTTCGCCGGGATATCGACGCGCGGCGTGGCGTGGCCAATCAGTTCGAATTTCGTCGCATCCTTCAACGGAACTTTTTCCGGATCAGGCACGGGCAGCTTCGCAGCCGCCTCAACCAGATCGCTATACCCGGCCTTGCGTCCCGACTTCGGATGCGAAACCATCCCCTTTTTCGCCGCGCACTCGGCCGGCGAAACGCTCCACTTCGCCGCAGCTGCCTGAATCATCAGCAGGCGCACCGTCGCTCCCGCCTGCCGCAGAGGCGTAAAGTTTTCTTCCGTGCTGCCGCTTCCGCCGGTGCCCATGTGCTGATAGATTTCGGGGCGAGTCTCCGCCTGCTCGACCGCGACCGTGTTCCAGTCGACCTCGGCTTCTTCGGCCAGAATCATGGCGAGACCGGTTTTCGTGCCCTGCCCCATCTCGGACTTCGCGACGATGAGCGAAATCCTCCCATCGGGCTTGACGTGAACGTAGGCGTCGAACGGATTAGGCCCGGCCTTCTTTTTCGCTTTCTCCTCTTCCTGCGCGAGCGCCAGCGGTGCGGAAAATCGCACGCCGATCATCAATCCCGCACTCGCGACGGCGCTGGTCGTCATGAATTTTCTGCGGCTGATCTGTGCGGCACTGCGGATATCCGGGGTCTTGGTGAGAGTCGCCATGGCTACGCTCCTTTCCCGCTGCCGCTGGCCGGCGTTGCTGACGAAGCCCGATGGATCGCCTGCCGGATGCGCTGATACATGCCACAGCGGCACAGATTGCCCACCATCGCCGAATCGATCTGTTCGTCTGTGGGATGTGGAGTTTGCGCCAGCAATGCTGCCGCCGACATGATCTGGCCGCACTGGCAGTATCCGCACTGCGGAACCTGCTCGGCAATCCACGCCAGTTGCACCGGGTGCGTGTTATCAGCCGAAAGCCCCTCGATCGTCGTGATCTTCTTCGCGCCCACGGCAGACACCGCGGTTTGGCACGAGCGCACGGCCTCGCCATCAAGATGCACCGTGCAGGCTCCGCACAAACCCATGCCGCAGCCATATTTTGTGCCTGTCAGGTTGAGCATGTCGCGCAGAACCCACAACAGTGGAGTATCAGGCGCAACTTCTACCGCGCGGGGACTACCGTTGATGAGCAACTGAATCGCAGCCATGAAGACTCCGATGAGAGGATGTTTCGTTAGACGAGGCTAGCGCACAAAGGTTGTGCGGGCAACTGGGATCGCAGATCGTGATGTTATTAGCCTTCGATGGCGTCATTCCGAGCGTAGCTGTTCTTCAAGCGGAGCGAGGAATCTCCCTTGGCGAGCACCGTTGCACGGGAGATCCCTCGGCCCGCTGGTGAACACGCGGGCCACCGGGATGACGCCCTACGAGGAATAAATTCAGGCTAGGGGAGAAGCGCTTTACTTTTTCTCTTCTTCCTTCGCCTCCGCGCCCGGCATCACGTTCTTCAGCGGAGCTTTTTTCTGTTCCTCCAGTTCCGGATGCGGCAGCGGCTTGCGCGGCAGCATCTGGTCGCGCATGGCCGTGTTGTAGACGAAGATCGCTTCCACGGTCGCGGCCTGCGCCAGATCCTCGGGCTGCAGCCGCTCGTATACGTCCATGTTGGAATGATGCGTGCGCGAGCCGTAGTCAAGCTGATCCTGAATGAACTGGAAGCCCGGGATTCCGACCGAGTCAAAAGCCTCGTGATCCGTGCCGCCGGTGTTGCGCATGGTGATGGTCGCAACCCCCAGATCCGCCAGCGGCGCCATCCACTGCTGGAAGATGGGACCGATGGCGGCATTCTCCTGCAGATATATCCCGCGAACTTTTCCCGAGCCGTTATCGATGTTGAAGTATCCGGAAATCTTTTCCTGCTCCGGCTTCAACTGAACCGGGCCCGCCGGCTTGCGCAGAAAGTCCGGCAGATCGATCTGATCGGGCGCGGTCGAGAGTGGAACGTTGCCGAAGTGCTGCTTTACATATCCGTACGATCCGAACTCGCCCTCTTCTTCGCCCGTCCACAAGCCCACGCGAATGGTGCGCCGCGGCTGCACATGCAGCGCAGTCAAAATGCGCATCACCTCCAGCGACACCATGGTTCCGGCGCCGTTGTCGGTGGCGCCCGTGCCCGAAGCCCACGAATCCAGATGGCTGCCGACCATCACGACTTCATCTTTCAGCTTGGGATCGGTGCCGGAATTTCGGCGATGGTGTCAAAGCCGTGCTCGTGATCGCCGGTAAACTCGGTATCGACGTTCATTTCAATCGTGACCGGCACGTTCGCCTTAAGCAGGCGATACACGCGGCCGTAATTCTCAATCGCCGTCACCACGATGGGCAACTGTTCCGCATGTTCGCGCTGATACGTAAACCAGCCGAGTCCCGAGCCGCCATCGTCGAAGATGGTGCCGCCCGATCCCCCGTTGTTGCGGCCATCGCGGCTGGGGATGACAACTCCGAGCGCATGTTCTTCGGCGAAAAACTTTCCCGCCTGCTCGCGGAACTTCAGCCGCTTGATGAAAGTGGCGAAAAAATCTTCCTGCTCGCCGATGTGCACGGGAAACTCCGTCAGCGTCTTCAGATTGTCGGCGTCGCGGCGCTCGAACAGCGGCTTGTCGACCGGCTTCACGTCGCGCATATCGCCGAACAAAATGATTTTGCCGTTCAGCTTGCCCTTGTATTTTTCCAGATCTTTTTCGTCTTTGGCGTCGACCCAGATCGCCGGTCCGCTGATCGCACCCTTGCTCGATGGCGACCACGGCAGCGCCTGCGCAATGAATACCGCAGTATCGGGCGCGGCCATGCGCACCCAAGTGTTGAGCTGGCGCCATCCCATGCCGAACTCGCCCCAGTCTTCCAGATGCGCGTTCGCGCAGCCCATGGCGGTGAGCTGATCGCGCGTCCATTCGTTGGCCTTCTTCAGATTGGGCGAGCCGGTCAGCCGCGGGCCAATCCCATCGGCCAGCGCAGTCGCGTATTCCATGATGTGCGAATGTCCAAGCCCCTCCTCGCGGATGCGCTGATACATGGTCAGATCCAGCGTCTCGGTCGCAGGCTGCGGCAGGTCGTACGAAGGCTTGGCGGTTTCCGCAGGCTTGGTGTCTTTCGATTTCTTGTCGGCGGCGAACGACGCCGTGAAACAGAAAATCAAGGCAAGAACGGAAACGACGACTCTCATGCTGACGATCTTCGAATCAGCTTTCGAAGCAACGACTTTATGCGATGACATTTTTCCTGGGTCCTCTCTAAGCGGAAAGCAGAGTAGCAGATAACGTTGACGTTGTTAAAGTCGGAATGGGATTAAAAGGCTGGCCTTCCGACCAACAAGACGTGCTTGATGGGTTTGCCGCCGAAGATCGCGATTTGAAACCGCTCGCTGACTCACGCTGCCGAAAGCTAGTTTTTGGCCTTCTTCAACCCATACGCTTCGCGGAGGCAAACGTCGTAGGTTTCGTGAAAGTGCTCCGGCGTGTCCATTAACTGCGATTTGCGTTCCTTGAGACACTTGGTGAACTTACCCATGTCCTCTTTCTTGGCAGCAGTTTCGGGATGCAGGTTCTTCCAGTGTTCCTCCTCCTGATAGATGGAGCAAGCCATGGCATCCGATCGCCGCTGCATATCGGTCTCATCCTTCTTCCACTTCGCCACGCAGTCCTCGTAATGAGCCTTCTCGCCATCCGTCCACGCATCCGCGACTGAAGGCAAATAGACCGATGGATTCGCATATCCAATAGCACCCGCCGTTGAAGCCGTTCCATCCTCGCGCAGATAAATGTAGGTGTTTTCGTTGTCGGAAATCGCCTTTTGAAATTCTTTGTAGCTGCGCAGTTGGTCAGGCTTGACTTCACTCGCTTTCACCAGCAACCGCCTCTTCGTTACCAGGATGCCGTCATGGAAATCGGTACTCGAGTGAAATTCGGCATAACTTTCCTTCAGATCGAGGGGCATCAGCTGTACTGCCGACCATCCTTTCGGCAGCTCGATTCTCGACTCGGACAGATACTCCCCTGGATATGTGAGCCACAACGGCTTCGTCCGGTTCAGATCCTCGTCGTGGATCGGAGGAAGCGTGTTGGGAGAAAGCGGAACAATGAAACGATGGTTTGCTCCGCCGGAAAGATCTTTTACCGTGTAGTCGTAGGACAAGGTAAAGGGCTCGTCCGTTTTGTCGGGCGGACTGGCCTTCACGCTGACCACCGTCCCGCCGATCCGCCCGCCATAAAAGGCGCGCTGGCCATAATCTTTCCACTGCGCTTCAGGGATGCGGCGGAAAATGTAACGGAAGTAAAGTTCGCTGTCCCCGAGATAAGACCCCTCGGAGCGGGCTTCGAAACTTCCGTCAGCGGCCAACTTGCCGACAACCAAGTTCTTGTCGCTGTTAACGATCGACGATCCGTCGGGCGTGGTTTGCAAGCCGATGTTTCCGGGCATGACCACCAACGCCGGCTTCCCGCGAAGCGGAAGACGGAGAAATCCTATGGGAGTCACTTCCGGCGTGGAATCCATCCATAACAGCGTGCTTCCCTTGGCCATCACCGTGATGACGTGGTCGAATTGTCCGGGAGAAGGCACGTCCGGATCAATGGCTACCGAACTGCTGATGAGAGCGGGGTACGCATTGAAGCCGATGGCTTTCAACATGGCCGCTAGCAGCGTGTGCTTATCTTTGCAATCGCCGTACTGGTTGCCCAAAATCTCTCCGGCGGCATGGGGCTGGTAGCCGCCGATCCCAAAGGAAAGGCCCACGTACCGATAGTGCAAGCTGACGTAGTTGTAGATGGCTCGAAGTCGTGCACCATCGTTGTCCAGCCCGCGAGTCAACTCTTCCGCCTTGGCTTTTATTTCGGGTGTGGCCTGAACCCGTTCTTGCTGCAATGAGTTGTACCAATCGCCGACCTCTTCCCATGAGCGGAAACTGCTGATCAACACGTCACACGCCGGAAGCAGACCGCGCGCCAGTTCATAGCTTTGCTCTTTCTTGATCTGCTCCGGGCTGTGGCTTTCAAAGTTGGCTCTTTTCCACGAATAAATGCGCCGATATTTTTCTTCGCGAATGGTTGGCTGAATTGTCGGACTCTTGATCTTGATCTCGCGGCCCGCCGGCAGGTTGATCTCTAGTTGCTCGTCGAGTGAAACTACGTTTTTCATAAAATACAGACCCAGCCAGAATTGCCCGGGAATGAGCGGTTTATCAATCTGCAAACGAGTCGAATATTCCAGGATGTCTCCCGGTTCGAGCCCCTTCACAGGAACGTGCTTTTCCCGAAGATCGGTGTAGATCGGCGCTTGACGCGAGATCTCCGAAGTCACGTCCTGGACCGAATCCAGCGCGGTCGTAATGGCTGATCCGTTTGGCTTCAGCACGCGGACCGACAATACGTCCACATGTTCCACCGAGGCACGATAAAGGAATGGAAGGATACCGTATCGCTGCACTCCAGCCTGTGACTGGATTCGGGCACGCACTTGGTGGTCTTCCGTATAGGTTCCGTCGTTTTGGACCACGACCTTGGAGATCGATTGCTCAACGACTACAGCCTCCTTGGGAAAGTCTGGGACGGATGTGGCCGGCTGACTCGCTGTTTGCGCAGCGACGAAAAAAGGCATCAGAACCGCGACGCAACTTGACGCTAGAAAAATAGACTTGGCCATAGGAGCCGCGATTTGCGCTGCCCTCACTGCGCTTGTGTCGGCGCAGCGATTTGCGGGCTGTTAAATCTATCACTCCCGCGGCGCGGACGCCATGCGTCTGAGCGAATGGCCAGACCGCACCACCGCGCCTCCCTTTTTTGACCTGCCTTTTCTCCCCTGTTAAACTGCTAGTTTGCCTTACGAATCACACCAGCCAGCGTAATCATCAGAAGGGAAGTTTGTGCGCGCAGAGACCCGCCATCAGCTAAAACAAGACGCCTTCAGCCGTGTCACCATCAATGCCGCCGAGAAAACGGCCCACTGGACGGTGGAACATCGCTCGACCCTGATCATCTCCACGGTTGTCGTCGCCGTTGTGCTCGCTGTCGGCATCGGCGGCTGGTACTACCTCAGCACGCAGGATGAAGCCGCCAGCCTCGATCTCTCCAAAGCCGTGCGCACGCTCGATACGCCTTTGCGTCCTGCGGGCGCGCCCGAGCAGCCTGACTTTCCTAGCTACACATCAGAAAAGGACCGCGCCGAAGCGGCGAAGAAAATCTTCCAATCGATCGTCGATAAATATCCCCACACCCACACCGCCGATATGGCACATTATTTTCTCGGCGTGACCGCCGAGAACTTATCCGACAACAACACCGCCGAGCGCAATTTCAAGGAAGTCGCGTCGTCGTACAACAAAGATGTTGCCGCGGTCGCGAAGTTCGCCCTGGCCTCGCTCTACGGTCAGACCAATCGCGCCAAGGAAGCGATCGCGATTTACCAGGAACTGATCAACAAGCCCACCGCGACGGTCAGCAAAGTGACCGCGCAGCTGCAATTGGCCGATCTCTACCAGAACTTTAATCAGCCCCTCGACGCCAAGCGCCTGTACGAGCAGGTGAAGAAAGAGAATCCCGGCAACGAGGCCGGCCAAATGGCCACGCAAAAACTTTCCGAACTCAAATAGTTTCCCTTGCGTCATCCCGAGCGAAGCCGCTTTTCAGGCGGAGCGAGGGATCTCCCGAAGCAAGGACCTTTGCGCAAAATATCAAGTGGCTGACCACTGGCCGCTGCCTTCCATTACCTTCGTAAGCCGCATTCCGCGCTTTTCGCGTGAGTCTCTCCCTCGACTCTAAGAAAATTGAAGAGTTCGAACTCTTGCTCTGGGGCGGAGCCCAATGCCAGTCTCACGGAAGTGGTGTCTTTTCTTCGCGGCCTCTCTCGTCGCAACTTTCTCAACCTTCGTCACCGCACAAGATGATTCGCAGAGCCTGGGCGACATCGCCCGGCACCTGCGCAAGGAAACCAGCGACGAAGTGCGCATGACCGATGCCGACACCAAGCGCCTGTTCGAGTCGGTCGACAAGATTTTCGACTTCGCCGCACAAGATTCCGGCATGCCCAAGCACGCCACCGTGAAGCGCCAGATGGTCGGCAAGGCCGACGTCGAAAAATACACGACCGGCCGCATGGCCAAAGAGGAATTCACCCAGCGCTTCGCGCAGGCCGAGCTGAGCATGAAAAAGCTCGGATTTATTCCGCGCGACTTCAAACTGCGCGAGTTCCTCGTCAAATCTCAGGGACAGGAGATCGCCGGCTACTACGACGAAGACACCAAGACCATTTCGCTGCTAAACTGGGTTCCGCTCGACAAGCAGGAGCCGATTCTCGCCCACGAACTCACCCACGCCCTGCAGGATCAGAACTACGACCTGAAAAAGTGGATGATGGCCGCGCTCCATCCCGGCAAGAAAGATGATTCGAACGACGATGGCGCCACCGCGCGCAAGGCCGTGGTCGAAGGCCAGGCCATGGTGGTTTACGTCGATTACCTGCTGGCGCCCTTCGATCGCAGCCTTGCCGACACTCCCGACGTCATCTACCAGATGGAAGAGCCGGCGGTGAAAGCCGTGGTCGATTCGCAGATGATGCACGATGCGCCCATGATTCTGCGCGAATCCGGATCGTTCGCCTATAACGACGGCCTGATCTTCGAAGGCGAGCTTCTGCACAAGGGCGGCAAAGACATGGCGTTTGCCGGCGCCTTTACGCGTCCGCCGCAGAATTCCCATGAAATCCTGCATCCCGACGCCTACATCAACAGCGAAAAAACGCCGCGCGTCGCCGTTCCCGATCTCCAGAATGTTCTGGCGGGTGAATACGCGGTTTGCGACTCCGGCGGCGTAGGCGAACTTGACGTCCGCGCGCTGCTTAAGCAATACGGCGAACGCAAAATCGCCGACAATCTCTCGTCGGATTGGCAGGGCGGAGCCTACGTCACCTATCTGCACAAAGACAAGACTTTGGCCACGGCCACGACCGCGGACCTCGCGCTGCTCTACGTTTCGAAATGGAAAACGCCACAGTCCGCCGAACGCTTTGCGCGTTTTTACGCCAACGCAGTTGGCAGCCGCTACTCCAGCGCTACGGTGCAATCGGCCTCGTCATGCAGCGAGAATTGTCCCCTCTCGACCGCGCAATTTCAGACCGAAGAAGGCCCGGTGATCGTCGAACGCTGGAGCGATAACAGCGTCGTCGTCTCCGAAGGCTTCGACACGGCCGTGGCCACGAAAGTTCATGCCGCCGTGCGCGATGGCGCTTCCGGACTCCGCGCAGAAAACGAACTTCAGAATGTGCGCGAAAACGAAATCGGCCTCGGCCTGTACAACATTCCCGCCTTCCGCCGCTTCGCCGAGCAGATCGGCCAGCAGATCGCACAAGAGATGTTAGCGAACTCGCGCCCGTAACCGTTTGTCGTCGTCCTGAGCAAAGCCTCTCTTGCACAGCGAAGAGCCTGCCCTGAGAGAACGAAGCAGCCGAACCGGATCCGAGCGAGCCGCGCGTTTGCGTCTTTGAGCCTGCACCGCGAGGAGGACAAAGATTAGCCGGATGAGAACGATTTTCACCAAGGCCAGACAATTGCAATGGATAATCCCTATGGTGGGATTGGTCTTTGTGTACTTAGCCTGCCTCTTTGTACACTCGGGCAAAAAGCCTGTTGCTCCTGCGGTTCCCGTCGTTTCTAGCTGTAAGAAACTGGGGCCCGGAATGAGAAGGATGGGGCCCGAATGGAGAAGGACCGGGCCGGTGGTGTTTCAGTTCGATGTCCCAACAGAAGGCTTCGTGATCGAGAGCGGTCCTTCCGATATGCCATCAGACGGTTTTACCCTTATACGCAGGAACAGCGGGTCCTTCTTGAATATTACGTGGGACGCCCCGGGAAATGAGATGCTGCAAACAAGGCCTCCTATCCCTCCTGCGCTCTTTTCCGGGCCAGCAGTGAATCGAAAGGTTCTTACTGACGAAGGATTCCCGGTCGGTGAGGATTCCTGGGGATATTGGGACGACACAGAATTTTGGCGGCATGTTCGGCTTCGGGGATATGTTGTCGCAAGATACGGTTCGATCAAACCGGGCGAAGGCTATGGCTCGGTGCACCAAAAAGAAGCGGAGCTCTTCGACCGAATTATTAACTCGGTCTGTATGACGTCCGATGCACCATAATTCTGAACGGCTGGGCTCTCGGATCGCCGCAGTCTACAAGAAAGCCTTTTGGTCTGCCAAAAGAGAACCTCCACTGGACCATTCTCCAACCGCCCATTTCCCTTTTCCCGCCGCTTGAGTACCATGTTGTTCAGCTTTTTCATTCCACATCACACTTAAACCATGGCCGATATCACCCTCCGCGTCAACGGAAGTGAACGAAAAGTCAGCGTCGCGCCGGAAGCGCCTCTGCTCTGGGTTCTGCGCGACACGCTCGAACTCACAGGCACAAAATTCGGCTGCGGCGCAGGATTGTGCGGCGCCTGCACCGTTCATGTCGAAGGCAACGCGATTCGCTCGTGCTCGACTCCCGTCTCCCAGGTCGCAGGCAAGAGCATCACGACCATCGAAGGCCTGAGTGCCAAGGGACTGCACGTTCTGCAACAAGCGTGGCTCGCCGAAGAAGTTCCGCAGTGCGGCTATTGCCAGACGGGCCAGATCATGTCGGCCGCCGCACTGCTCGCCAAAACTCCGAATCCCACCGACGACGAGATCATCAAGGCGATGAACGGCAACCTCTGCCGCTGCGGAACCTACGAGCGCATCCGCAAAGCCATCCATCGCGCCGCGTCGAACGTCAGCGCTAGCGGAGCCGCCCGATGAGCCCAGTCTCCCGCCGTCAATTCGTTGCCATCGGCGGCGCAGCCGGAGCCGGCCTCGTCATCGGCTTTTATCTTCCTCACAAGAATTCAAGCGCCGAAGTCTTCTCGCCCAATGCCTACCTCCGCATCACGCCCGACAATAAAGTCACAATCGTCTGCGCGCGCTCCGAGATGGGCCAGGGCGTTCGCACCGCACTTCCCATGATTCTGGCCGAAGAACTCGAGGCCGACTGGAAGCAGATTGAAATCGAACAGGCTGGAGCGAGCACTCTCTTCGGCGATCAAACCACCGGCGGCAGCGCCAGCGTTCGCACCACCTGGGATCCCATGCGCAAAGCCGGCGCCCAGGCGCGCGAAATGCTGATTTCCGCCGCAGCCCTAACCTGGGGCGTGCCGCGCTCCGGCTGCACCGCCGAGTCCGGACGCATCAAGCACGCCCCTTCCAATCGCAGCCTGACCTACGGCGAACTTGTCGCCCAAGCATCAACTCTGCCCATTCCCACCGACGTTCCGCTCAAGCAAAGCAAAGACTACAAAATCGTCGGCCAGCGACTGGCGCGTGTCGATTCGCTTGCCAAAGTGAAAGGCGAGGCCGTCTTCGGCATCGACTTTCGCATGCCTGGCATGAAGTTCGCGCTGCTCTCGCGCTGCCCTGTGATCGGAGGCAAAGTCTCCGCCTTCGACGACAAAGATTCGAAAAAAGTTTTCGGCGTAAGCTACGTCGGCAAAATCAGCGACTCCGCCGTCGCCGTCGTCGCCGACAATGTATGGGGCGCGATGGAAGGCCGCCGCGTACTCAACGTCACCTGGGACGAGGGCCCCAACAAAGATCTCGATACGGCCGCCGTCGTCGCGTCGTTAAAACAGGCAGCATCCAAGAAAGCCGCGAATATTTATTCCGCCGGCGATCCCGCCAAAACCGCAGGCCGAAAGATCTCCGCCGAGTACCAGTTGCCCTTCATGGCTCACGCGCCGATGGAACCCGGCAACTGCACCGCCCATTATCAGGGCGGTAAGTGCGAACTCTGGGCGCCAACACAAGTTCCGCAGGATTGCCGCGATTCGGTCGCACAAGCCGTCGGCCTCGATCCCGATCAGGTAAAGGTGAACGTCACTCTCATGGGAGGAGGCTTCGGCCGCCGCCTCGAACACGACTATGCTGTTGAAGCTGCGCTCGTTTCGAAGGCGATCAATGCCCCGGTAAAAGTGATCTGGACGCGGGAAGACGAAATGCGCTTCTCGACCTATCGTCCCGCCAGCCTGCATCAACTCCACGCGACCGTCGACGGATCCGGATTTCCCATCGCGCTCACGCATCGCATCATCGCGCCCTCCATCAGCGGGCAAAAGGGCCAGCCCGGTCCAAACGGAGTCGATCCCGATTTGCCCGACGAAGCGGGCCCAGTCTATGGCATCCCCAACTATGCGATCGACTACGTCCTGACCGAAACGCCCGTCCCGCTCGGCTGGATGCGCTCGGTCTATGCACTGCAGGCCGCGTTCGCGCTCGAGAGCTTCATCGACGAACTTGCCGTCGCAGCAAACAAAGATCCGCTCGCATATCGCCTGCATCTGCTCGAAAAAGATCAGGACCTGCCATACTTCACGACGACCTGGAAGACGGGGCGCATGCGCGGAGTCCTCAAGCTCGCCGCTGAAAAAGCAGCATGGGACAAGCCGCTTCCCGCCGGCCGCTATCGCGGCATCGCCTGTTTCGGATGTTTCGCGTCTTATATGGCCGAAGTCGTCGAAATCTCAATGGACGGTGGGCAAACGGAAAATGCCCAGCCGAAAATTCATCGCGTGGTCGCAGCAGTCGATTGCGGCCAGGTCGTGAATCCCAGCATTCTCGAGCAGCAGATTCAGGGCGGCGTCATTTACGCGCTTACCAACGCTCTGCGCGCAAAAATCACCGTCGAGAAAGGCCGCGTCGTGCAGGGCAACTTCGACGACTATTCTCCGTTGCGCATGGATGAAACGCCGACGGTCGAAGTCTATGCCGTCTCGAGCACCGAAGCCCCGACCGGAATCGGCGAACCGTCAGTACCGCCCGTCGCGCCGGGGCTGTGCAATGCGATTTACGCGGCAACAAAAAAGAGAATTCGCTCGCTGCCGATTCTCAGCTGATCGGGGGAATGTAGGGACAGCCGCCCTCGGCTGTCCGGCGGAGCGAAGCTCCGCATTTTAAGTAATACAGCACCTCCTTTTTCTAGGAGCACCGATGATTTCCAAATCGACTGCAGTTTTCTTGCTTTTCATTGCTCACTCGTTCGCCCAGACTCCTTTGTCATCTGTTCCGCCCGCGCGTCTCGCTCATCTTCGCCACGGCGTCAATCTCAGCGCGTGGTTTGGCGGCGTTTGGGATCCCAAGGGATACACCAAAGAACATTTCGATACCTGGACCACGTCCTCCGACATTGCGCTGATCAAATCCGCCGGTTTCGATCACGTGCGACTCCCCATAAATCCGCAGCCGATGATGGATGCCATGCGGCGTGGCGCAGGCACCGAGTATTACGGCTACCTCGACGCGGCCGTAAAAATGATTCTCGATGCCGGGCTCGCCGTCGAACTCGACATGCACCCCGATTCCGATTTCAAGGCGAAACTTTCACAAGATGACTTCGTCGAGCGTTATGCCGACTATTGGCGCGGCCTGGCGCAGCATTACTCCTCTTGGGATTCGGAGCGAGTCTTCTTCGAAATTCTCAACGAACCGGAGATGCGCGATCCGTATCGCTGGTACGGTGTCGAAACCAAGCTGGCCGCGGCGATTCGCCAGGCAGCGCCGACGCATACCATCATCGCCCCCGGCGCACGCTGGGACGACGACGATGATCTGGTCTTCCTCGAGCCCCTGCGCGATCCCAACGTGATCTATGTTTTCCATTTCTATGAGCCGCACATCTTCACCCATCAGGGTGCGACCTGGGGAGCGTTTTACTGGCACTGGCTCCATGGACTGCACTATCCATCGTCTCCCGAAAACGCCGGGCAAGTTGCCACCGAACTTCCGGAAGCGCCCTTGCGCTTGTACGTCATCCGCTACGGCCAGGATCACTGGGACGCAGACCGTATCGACACAGAAATCAGCCAGGCCGCCGATTGGGCGAAGAAAAACGGCGTCCCGCTCATCTGCAATGAATTCGGTGTTTACCGTCGTGGAGTCGATCAGGGCCGCATCTATGGCGCCGATCCCGAAGACCGCGCCCGCTGGCTCAAAGACGTGCGCACATCGCTCGAACGCCACAACATCGGCTGGGCGATGTGGGACTACTCCGACAACTTCGGAGTCGCCTCCAAGCAAGACGGTAACGCCGTGTTCGATGAAAGCGTGGTCAAAGCCCTCGGATTGAAAATGCCGTAAAAACGGTGATCGGCCGGCGATCGCAGACCGGAAAGCTCTCCGATGTCAGCTACCCGCGAGCCCGCATTGTTGACTTTCTGTCTTCCTCGCCTTTATCCTAACTATTGCTCCTTGCGGTACTTACGCCGTTTTGGCGTGCTTCCGCGGACGGATCCAGCCAGCTTGGTTCGCCACGAATGCCGCGGAGGTTTTCGCGATGTTCCTCGACATAAAAGATTTGGAAATTCATCCGCTCGATTTCGCGGAGAATTTTCCGCCCGGGGCCATCGATCTCGGCGGCGAGATACGCCAGCGCAGTCCGCTCGAGTCCGCCGGACGCGCCGAGGTCGTCGAGGAGCAACACGGCAAGCACCAGGTAATAAAGGATTTGCGTGTGCGCGGCCGGTTAGCGGCCGAGCTCGAGCTGCAGTGCGCTCGCTGCCTCGATCCGGTTCTGCAGAACGTGAACCGCGACTTCGAACTGCTTTATCGTCCGCTTGGCGTCGATGCCGGCCGCGACGAGCTCTCGGTTACCGATGCCGAGGCCGAAATCGGCTATTATCAGGGAGACGGCGTCCTGCTCGAAGACATTTTGCGCGAGCAGGTCTTGCTGGCTTTGCCCGTCAAAATCACCTGCCGCCCGGACTGCAAGGGCCTGTGCCCGCAGTGCGGCAGGAATTTGAATCAGGAGCAGTGCTCCTGCTCAGCGGAACGAGAAGATCCGCGCTGGGAGGCTTTGAAGGACATCCGCAGCCGGCTGGAACACTAGCGCCCATCATGGGGTGCCCCATGTCTGGCCGCTTTTGCCAGACGTGGGGATTTTAGGTTCTATCAGTTCACTAGTCTTGAGCGGTCAGCGCTTGCGCGCCGCCAGAAGAAGGAATTCTACACATGCCCAATCCAAAACGTCGCCACTCCCAGAAACGCACCTCCACCCGGCGCGCCCACGATGCCCTCAAAGGCCACAGCCTTTCCGAGTGCCCCAACTGTCACGAGAAAAAAATGCCCCACCGCGCCTGCCCCAAGTGCGGATACTATAAGGGCCGCGAAGTTCTCGACGTTGAGGAAGCCAGCTAGTCCCCTATCGCCATGCCTAGCGTGATCGCGCTGGATGCAATGGGTTCGGACCGCGCTCCCAAGCCTGAAATTGAGGGCGCGATTCACGCCGCTCGCCATTACGGCGTGCGCGTGTTGCTCATCGGCCCGCAGGAAATCGTCGAGGCGGAACTGCGTCGCCACTCGGCGGCCACGCGTCTGCCCATCGACATCGTCCACGCCAGCGAATTCATCACCATGGAGGATAAGGTCGAGGCCATTCGCGCCAAGCGTGACAATTCCATGCGCGTCGGCCTGCGCCTGGTCCGCGAAGGCCGCGCCAACGGATTTGTCACCGCCGGCAACACCGGCGCTGCCATGGCCACGGCCAAAATTGTGCTGGGCGCTGTTCCCGGTGTCGATCGGCCCGCGCTGGCCGCGGTTTTCCCAACTGCTCCCGGTAATCCTGCCATGTTGCTCGACGTCGGCGCGAACGTCGACTGCGAACCCGAAAACCTCGCGCAATTCGCGGTTATGGGCGACGTTTATTTCCGCGCCATGTTTGCGGCCAAACACGCAACTCCCGGTCCGCGGGTGGGAATCCTTTCCATTGGCGAAGAAGAATCCAAGGGCAACGAACTCACCCGCGAAGCCTTTCAGTTGCTCAAGCAGCTTCCGCTGAATTTCGTGGGCAACGTCGAAGGCCGCGACTTGTACAACGGACAGGTCGATGTCATCGTCGCCGACGGGTTTGTCGGCAACGTCGCGCTGAAGATTTCTGAAGGCGTGGCCAATCTTGTCCGTACCGCCTTGCGCGAATCTTTGAAGGCCACCATCACCCGCCAGGTCGGTGCCCTGCTCTCGCGCAGCGCTTTCACGGATTTCAAAAAGCGCCTCGACCATACCGAGTACGGTGGCGCGCCTCTGCTCGGAGTCAAAGGCGTCTGCATCATCACCCACGGATCTTCGAACGCCAACGCGATGAAGAACGCAATTCGCGTCGCGGCCGAATTCTCCCAGCGCGGCATCAACGACTCGATTGAGCGCGGCCTGGCCGCTCTGCACCCGGCTCCGGTAGAAGCCGAAGCTGCACAAACCAGGAATTGACCATCCGTCATGAACAGATCATCGAGCCCGGAAGTAGGCCTCGTGCAGCAGAGCGGCGGAAAATGGTCGCGGGCAACGCTTAGCGTATTCAGCACTTCGCTATCAGTGGAGGATATTACGCGGCGTTTGGAC
>JASHOT010000109.1 GCA_030040965.1 Candidatus Sulfotelmatobacter sp.
GCTTCGGGCTCGGCCTCCCAATCGGGATGCGAATATTTGTCCAAGACCTGTCCTTCAGCGACGACATTTTCCAGATGTCCTTTCCATCCGTGCCGCCGCTCATACGCCGCCAGTCCATCGAGCACAGCCTGATTGGCCGCTTTTTGCAGATCGACGTCGATCGATGTGTAGACCTTCAATCCGCCTTCGTGCACCTGATCGGCTCCATATTTATTCTCCAGATAGCGGCGAATCTCTTCCACGAAATACGGCGCCAGAGAATTGGGATCGTGAGCCAGATGCAGCACCAACGGCGCGTCTCGTGCGGTCGCGGCCTGGGCGGCCGTGATCTTGCCGTCTTCCAACATGGCATTGATCACGAGATTTCGCCGCTTCAGAGCCCGGTCCGGATGGCTGATGGGCGAATACACCACGGCACTCTTGGGCAGTCCAGCCAGCAACGCCGCTTCATCCAGAGTCAATTGCCTGGCTGGCTTGCTGAAATAAAACTCCGACGCCGCCTCAAATCCGTACACGCCATGTCCCAGAAAGATCTGATTGGCATAAAGGGTTAAAATCTGCGGTTTGGTGAAGTGACGCTCGATCTGGATGGCCAGCATCGCTTCCTGCACCTTGCGATGCCACGACCGATCGGGCGAAAGGAAAAGATTGCGCGCCAGCTGCATGGTCAGCGTCGACGCCCCCTGCACCTTGCCGCCGGACTCGATATCGCGATACGCCGCGCCCACAATGCGCCAGAAGTTGATGCCGGAGTGGCTGTAAAAATCCTTGTCTTCGATGGAAACCAGCGCGTCGCGCAGCACGGGAGGAAAATCGTCATAACCGGCCACGACGCGCCGCTGCAACGCGAATGATCCGATCACCCGGCCATGGTCATCATAGAGTTCGGTGATGGAACTGGGGCGATAAGCCTCCAGCGCGTCGACCTGCGGCAAGTCCGTGGTGTAAACCAGCAGAAGCCCGACCGTCGCCCCCACCAGAGCGGCGATCAGCACCAGCAATCCGAACAGCACGCGGCCAACGACGCGGCGTCCGGCAACTTCCACCTCGGGAAGATCTTCGTAGAGCGACTTCATGTGCGGATGAGGTCAGGATAGAGGAATTGAGCGATTTTGTAATCGGGTAATTGGGTAATCGAAAAGAAAATCGCGCGCCTGTTAGCGCGCGATGGGCTGCTCAATTACTAAATTATCCGATCACCCAATTTCCTAGCTGCGGCTTTTCAGCACTTCAATTGCCTTGTTCAGCTGATCGTCCACCGGATTTTTCGGCGCTGTCTCCTGCTCATTGGCGGGAGTGGCAGCATTGCCATCATCGTCGCCATCCGGAACAAGAGAGTCATCCGCATCCGCCACCACCACGTTAGGCGTAACGGCCGCATCCTGAATCACCTTCCCACTCGGCGAGTAGTATTTCGCCACGGAGAGGATCAATGCGCCGCCGTCCTTCAATTCGATCGTCTTCTGCACCGAACCGTCGCCGAACGTCTTGTCGCCGACCACGTCGCCCCGCGCGTTTTCAAGAATCGCGGCGGCCACAATCTCAGCCGCGCCTGCCGTTCCTTTGTTCACCAGCACTGCGACGGGCAGGGTAGTGATCGCCTTGGCTGGATCGGCATTGAACGCCTCGCGCGGATACTTCTGCCCCTGCAGATAGGTGATCGTTCCGTGATTCAGAAAGAGGTTCGCTACGGCAATGCCTTCGTTCTCGTCGCCTTCCGCGTCATTGCGCAGATCGAGCAGAATCTTCTTCGCGCCCTGTTTCTCAAGCGCCTTAATCTTTGTCGAGATCTCCAGCGCCTTGCCCTTGGTCAGAGCCTCGGCCTTCACATAGCCGATGCCGTCTTCCATCAGCTTGTCGGTCACTGGCGGCACACTGACGGCGTCCCGCGTAATTACAACCTTCTGCGGCTCAGCCCGGCGCGCCCGAACCACGGCGACATCAATTGTCGAACCCGGTGTTCCCAGCAACAGGTTGCGAATCTCGGGCAGCGACATGTCGCGCGTGCTCTGTCCTGCAATCGACTCGAAAATATCCGTTTGCTCAATCCCCGCTTTCTCGGCCGGCGACCCCGGCAGCACGTCGACCACGTCGGCATAACCGAAGCGTTTCGAAATCACCGCGCCGATTCCGGCCTTTCCTTCAGCCTTGTGCGCCTTATAGGCCTTGTAGGCGTCGGCCGTCATGTAGCTCGAATTCGAGTCCAGCGACTCGAGCAAGCCGTGCAGCGCGCCGTCGGTCACCTTGGGAATGTTCGGCTCTTCCACGTACTCGCTCTGCACGCGCGAGAGAACCTCGCTGTAAACCTGCAACTGGCGATACGAGCCATCGTCCGACGAGGCGTGCACGCCTCCCATGGTTCCGACAACGACGAAGAGCAATACTGCGAAGGACGCGAATAGAACCGCTGCTTTAATTTTCATGGACATCCGTTTGGCCGTCTTCTGGAAGGAAATACTTCCCGAGAATTTCTCCTATTATAACTTGAGATGCCGCCAGCGACGACTTCGCTGCTCAATTCGAGCCTCGGAGGTAACCGCGCTTTTCATCAGACGGATGGATGGAGGCTCGGTCAACCACGAATCGAAAAATCACACCGGTTATGATCCCTGGGACAAACAAAATAAACCACTTAAGTCAGACTCCGGTCTATGAACCCGGCTGAAAGCTCATGGTCAGCTTCGTCGTCACCGACACCGGACGTCCGTTCATGATGTACGGTTTAAATTTCCACTGCTTCACGCCGTCAATCGCCGCTCGCGCAAACGCCAGCGATCCCTGCAAAAACTTGGCGTCCTCGACCGTGCCGTCGCGTCCGACGAGAACCTGCAAAATAACCGTCCCTTGCTGGCCTTTCGCGGTCTCGGGATAAGCGATCGCGGGCTGAGCCGTAGCCAGGGCGCGCTCGGCAGCCTCGGGAACATTCACCGGCTCGATCGAGTCCAGCGCGGTTTCGGGCGGTTTATTGCCGCTCGCTTCCGGCGTCATCGAACCGATTTGCGTTGTCAGGCTCGATGGAATTGGTGGATTGCCGGTTGCCGCAACCACATGAACCTGTGCCGGCTTCGCCGCTGGCGGATCCGACTTTCCCGGCACCGCTGGTTGAGCAGCAGCCGGCGGGTTCGAAGGAGGAGAATTCACCGCTGGAGTGTCGACAGGCGGCGGATCTGAAGGTGCAGCGGAAGGCGCTACAGTCAGTTGCGGAGTCGCAGCCGCCGTTGGCCCGCCATCGGTACCCGTTGTTGCAGAATTGGGCGGGACGGTCGTAGGCGTCGGCTGCACGTCAGTCGCTGCGGCCTGCGGTTGCGTTCCGGAAACAGGGACGCCGGCAGCGCCGCTTCCGGCATCACCGGCCGCATTCGGATCCGCATTCGCTCCATTGTCTATTTTCTTTGCCGTGGGATCCACCACCGGCGTCACGCGAATCTGTGACGGATCGGTGGTTGCATCCGGAATGTTTTCCGCGACAGGCAGCTTGTACTCATCGCCGGCACGCGCGAAATCCTCATGCGCCGCCGGAGCTTGGGCCACAGTTGTGACCGGCTGCGGATTCAGCCAGGCGTGCAGCGCCTGACGTCCCTGCCCCCACAGCGCGCGTATCTTGCCATGCCAGGGTGCTTGCGGAGCTGCAACGATCGCGCAGGCAGCAAGTGCAAGCGCGCCTATAATCGTGCCTTTTCCCAACGGGAAGGAACGAGGCGCCTTCTCTTTGGCCTCCTCACCCACTCCTGTGACATAGGCAAACAGCTGAGCTTCCTCTTTGGCGTCCTGCTTCGGATCGCTTGTGATCGCTCCCCTGTCGACCGCTGCGGAATCCCGCGGCTCGATCGCCGGCTCACGACGCGGCGCGGGCTGCGAGACCATCTGATCGAAGCCCAGCAGATCCGGCCCAGTCGAGGTTGAAGATGCCGGCGCCGCTGGCGCTGTAACAGGCTGCGGCGG
The DNA here is from genome assembly GCA_030040965.1 of Candidatus Sulfotelmatobacter sp. Classification (GTDB taxonomy): domain Bacteria; phylum Acidobacteriota; class Terriglobia; order Terriglobales; family Acidobacteriaceae; genus Sulfotelmatobacter. The sequence goes on from JASHOT010000109.1 coordinate 3,943, forward strand.
CGCACCGCCGGCGCGCTTGTTCAAATACCACTGCAATCCCCGCGGCTCCTCGGATTCTGTGTCGCTCGACGGCGCAATAATCGGTTTTTCCGGAACTGCGGCTGCCATTGGTTCCAGTTCTTTCAGCGCATCGATCGGCTCCGAGGAATCCTGGTTCGCCAGCGCGGGCACATCGGATTCAGTCTCAAACTGTCCGCCTGGCGCCGTTGGTGAAGATTGCAGAAACTCTCCGGCGCGCAGGGTTTTCTCTCCGGCAGGCGTCATGCTGGCTGGCAGTGCCGTGGGAGCCGTTGCCGCCGCCGCGGCCGCCAATCCCTGAGCGGCATTTTCCCTGGCGCGCAGCAAATCCCGCGCTGTGGTCAGAGTATCTTTTACCTGGTTGGCTAGAATCGGCCTGCGCAGTATCGAGTTCGCGCCGGCTTGCAGCGCCTGCGGGCCGCTCTCGTCCTCGCTCACCACCGCCAGCGTCAGAGGACGCTCGCTGGCCTTACGCTCACGGCAGGCCTTCAGCAGCAGGGCCGCTTCCGGTTGCGCGTCCCAATCGATGATGACGATCTGATACGGCTGTTGCGTCACCTGCGCGACTGCGTCCACAGCTTCGGCGCAGTGCTCTCCCTCAATTCCCAGATCCGCCAATACCGTGCAGATTGGTTCCGACGTTTCTAAGTCTTCAGTAAACAAGAAGCAGCGCAGAGCCATGCCCTTTCAGACTAGGGGTGGGAGTAACCGTGGGCAAGATTACCGAGGGGACGCTCGAATCTGCTGATTCCCCATTCGTACATGTACCACTGCGGCACCGCTTGCTAGAATGCGAGGTCGCCCAACAAGTACCGAGCACCGAGTAGCGAGTACCGAGCCCAGATTGGCGCCGTATTTCGAGGCGTCGAACGCGACAAAATTGGCTTTCGACCCGGATCCTCGCTTCCGCGCTCGGTATACGGTACTGGCAACTCGGTACTCACATGCAGCAACGCAATTACTGGCTCACCACGGTCGAATTCCCCGCATCGTCTCTACAGCCGCTGCCCGACGTCGTCGATGTCGCTGTCATTGGCTCGGGTTTTACGGGCCTATCCGCTGCCCGAACGCTGGCCCGCCACGGTGCCCGCGCCGCCGTGCTCGAAGCCGAAACCATCGGATGGGGTGCCAGTTCCCGCAACGGCGGCATGGTCCTGACCGGCCTGAAACTGGGCGTGAACCACCTCATCTCCATGTACGGGCGCGAACTCACGCGCCGCATGTACGCTGCGTCACTCGATACCATCGATTGTGTCGAGCACATCGTGCGCGAAGAAAACATAGAATGCGATTTCTCCCGCTGCGGACATCTGGAGGTCGCCTGCAAGCAGAAGCACTTCGACGACTACGCCCGCCAGGCGGAAGTGATTGCGCGCGAATTCAATCACTCCCTGCGCGTGGTTGAGAAAAAAGATCTACCCGAGGAAATCGGATCGACCCTCTACTTCGGCGGCATGGTTGACGAAGTCAGCGCCGGCTGCAATCCTGCGCGCTACGTTGCCGGACTCGCCCGCGCCGCGCAGAAGTCAGGCGCAGAGGTCTTCGAACATGCTCGCGTCGAGAGCGTCCAGCGTGATTCGCGTCAGGGAGAACTCGGCTGGCAGATTCAGACCTCGCGTGGCCCGCTCTGGGCGCACGAAGTCTTTGTGGCGACCAGCGGCTATACCGGCTCGGCTACTCCCGCCCTGCGCAAAAGAATCATTCCCATCGGGTCGTACATTATTACTAGCGAACCCCTCCCTGAAAAACTCGCTCACCAACTCAGCCCGCGCAATCGCATGATCTACGACTCCAAAAACTACCTCTACTATTACCGGCTCACGCCGGACCGCCGCATGCTGTTTGGAGGCCGTGCCGCATTTTTCCCCGAGACGGATCAGACCATCCGCCGCAGCGCTGAACTTCTGCGCCGCGGCATGATCGCGGTCTATCCGCAACTTGCCGACGCCAGAATCGACTACGTTTGGGGAGGTACGCTCGACTTCGCCTTCGACATAATGCCGCACGCCGGTCAGCTTGACGGCATGTACTACGCGGTTGGTTATGCCGGACACGGCGTCGCCATGGCGACGTATCAGGGACAGAAAATCGCAGAACTTATGGCATCGGAAGGTAAAGGGAACAGCAAGCCGGAGAATCCCTTCGTTGGCATTCCATTTCCCGGCATGCCACTCGGCCTGTACAACGGCAAGCCATGGTTCCTGCCGCTGGCGGGAGCGTGGTACAAGTTTCTCGACTGGGTGAGTTGAAATCGCGAAGGGTCCACGTCACCAGAAACGGATTGCGCCCACGCAATGTCCCTTCAAGGGGCCCTTCGAAAAGCTTTTCCGACACAACTTCGCGACCATCTCGTCCGGCCTGGGTTTTTAAAAGAGGCCTAAAAAGGAGAATACAAAGCATACCCTTTTGCCGCACATACCATCACACCGAAGGCTCGTCTCCGCTCGAGCGAGGCCTATGTTATCCCTGTGGCGTAAAGTCGCCAGTTTTTCTGCATTGTGCACGTTTATTGTTTTTGCGGGTTGCGGCGGCCCATCGGCCCCAACGGCTTCGGGTTCGACCTACAACAATCTCAATCCCAACACTCTTCCCCCAGGAGTCAGTGTCCCCTCGAACGCTGCCATCAGCAGAAACGCCCAGGCCGATTCAGGGTGGGGAATTTGTGTCGGAACCTGCGCCAATGCAGCCGTTCCTCAAACCTATTCCATGACCCAGAATATTTCATCCCCGAGTCTCAACGATGACGGCACCGCGACCGCGTTTATGGAGAGCGGCACCCGCTACGGCGATGTGCTTTGGCATTATCCGTTCGGCGACTCCTCGGCCACGAATTTCGTCATCGACCTCTATCTGAATATTGACCAACCGGAAAACGTTCAGGCACTGGAATTTGCTGTCCTTAAGAACGATGGATTGAACTGGTACAAAACCTCCACCCAATGCAACTATCAATCCGGCAATCTTCGCGGTTTCGACGTTCAGACCTTCCAGTGGGTCGATTTGGGCGCGCAGTGCGTTCCGGCTCAAGCCGGCACATGGCAGCGCGTGACTCTGCAGTACTCGATCACCGGGGGAACAACGAACTTCGAGGGTGTGAGCTTCGACGGCGCGCTTCAGCCCATTGCAGTTTCGCTACCGCCTGAACCCCAGACTACAGCATCGGAACTTCTTGGAATTCACATCCAACTCGATAATGCCAACACAACCGCCGGATACACCGTTTTTGTGGACGACTGGAGTGTTTACTCCTGGTGACCGCGTTCGCTCTGGATGAGCAGCCAATACACCACCGGCCCCACTGCTATCCCGATCACCCCGCCGATCATGCCGAACCTGTCGCTTCCGAGCAAAGCGACCAGCGCCATCACCACCGGTGCACCCACCACGTAGAGCAATCCCAAACGTCCGCCCGGAACGGTGAACGATCGCGGCAAATCGGGTCGCGTGCGCCGCAGCTTCCAGCCCGAAAGCACGGTCAGCACCGTCGTCGCCGAGCGCAGCCAGATGTAGACCGAGATCAGCTGCGCCAGGCTCTGCCACGCCAGCGCCGCATAAATTACTGCCGACGCCACAATCGCCAGCCACGGCGTGCCGTAACCCTCATGCCGCCGCGTCAACCCATATGGCAAGTATCCATCTTCAGCCATGGCAAACGGCATGCGAGTCGTGGTCAGGATGGTCGAATTCAGCAGCGCGATGTTGCCGATCATCGCGGCCAGGGTCATCCACGTTCCCAGCCATCCCTGGCTCAACCATGCCGGACCATGGAG
>JASHOT010000011.1 GCA_030040965.1 Candidatus Sulfotelmatobacter sp.
TTCACTATCTCGCGAAGTGAACTGTCAGGGGAAATTGTTCTCGGCACGTCACCGATGAGCTACGCTCCCTGGTCGGGCGAAGTGCGGGGCCTCGCTCTGTATGCGAAAGAACTCACACCGGCGGACGCGGTTCTCCACTACAAAGAATGGACCGGCCCCAGTGGGCGTCCCGATCTTGATGGCGCCTTGGCTCGGTACACCTTTGCGCAGAGAGGGGGGAGTGAGGTTCGTAACGAAGTAACCGCCGGACCGCAGCTGGAAATCCCGGTAGTCTTCTCAGTTCCGCACAAACCTCTGTTGCAGCCGGTCGCGAAGGAATTCAGGACCACCTGGAGATACGCAATTAACCTGCTGATGAATGTGGCGGGATTTGTTCCATTAGGTTTAATCGTATGTGCGTATCTTGCGTGGACGAGAAGTCGTTGGCAAGCAATTCTCACTACTACTATCGCCTGCGGGTTTCTAAGTTTCATTATAGAAGTACTGCAATATTACATTCCTCGTCGAGGTTCTGGAGTGACGGACATAGTCACGAATACTCTGGGTGCCGTTCTCGGAGCCACGCTCACGCAAATGGGTGAGGTTCGTCACGTTTTGGAGGAAATGAAGTTGATCAGGGTTCAAGGGCAAGTAGCAGGCGCGAAATGAAATTCGATGTTTCGTTCAGAGGCCGTGCTCGTTACCCACGCGTGCGCAGCGCATTCTTGAATACTCGTACGCCAGCCGTGTCCGACAGAACTCCAGTCGCGGGTGGCTTGACATGAATCGAGGTAAAACTCGTTCCACAAGAGTGAGCACTCTCGTCGCAATCGTTTTTCTTCTCTTGACTGTTCAACATGTTCTGCCCGGCGCGCCCATTCCGAAGTCACCCATCAGTCTCAACGTCACGTCTCTTCTGAATTTCACGGTAGCTCAAGGTGGCGCCGGGATTCGTACTCATTCCATTGAATTTCGGAATACCGGAACGACTCCAGTTGAATGGTCGGCGTCCTCGAATCAGGCGTGGCTGAGATTTGAGCCTTCGGCCGGTTCTCTTCCCCCGAAGGCGACGGCCACAATTGAGATGATTGCAGATCCCAGCGGTTTCGCTCCAGGGATTTACGTAGCGTCCGCTCAAATCGCCAGTCCGACTGCGTCCCCGGATGCGTTCGATGTGAGCATGACAGAAGAGCCCGCTTTTCCGGCAGATCCCATCGCGAGTGCAGAGCGAACGTTTCCGCCGGACTCAGGCATGATCAACGTCAGAACTCAATTTGGGGCCAAAGGAGACGGCACGACGGATGATACCGAGGCCATCCAACTGGCGATCTCTTCCGTTGTTCATCACTCCCAGGCCGGACCTCGCATTATTTTCTTTCCCGCCGGAACGTATCTGGTGTCTCGCCCGCTCGTCGAGAAAGATTTGAAGTCGCAGTGGGACTCGCTGCTGACGCTGCAGGGCGAGAATCGCGCTACCACGAGGATCAGACTGAAGGACAATAACCCTCTGTATCAGACCGCCAGCACTCCCGCCGCGGTGTTGGTATTCGCGTCGCAGCACGGCACGCCGAGCGGCGGTGGCAACGCCGCGTTCGATAACAATATTTTCGATATGACGATCGATGTCGGCCGAGGCAATGCCGCGGCGATTGCACTCGACTTCATGGGCAATAACTATTGCGCGCTGCGCAATGTAACCCTCGAGTCTAGCGATCCGAAACACTCCGGCGCGATCGGTCTGGCGTTGCTGCGATATGCAGCCGGCCCTTGTCTTATGAAGAATGTGGTTATCAATGGTTTTGACTATGGCGTCAAGGTGGCGAACAATGAGTACAGCGCTACCTTTGAAGGTCTCAGTCTCCTGAATCAAAACAAGTACGGCATTTACAATGCGAACAATGTTCTCAACATCCGACACCTCTTATCGACGAACAGCGTGCCTGCAATTCATAACCAGAACGCCGCGGGCCTGATCACCGTGATCGACGCGACGTTGCAGGGGGGCTCCTCCCAAGTTTCAGCAATTGAAAACCAGGGGACGCTCTATGCAAGGAACGTCAGTTCGTCCGGGTATGCCTCACTGCTGCAGAACAAGCAAGACGTGATCCCTGGAGCATCGATCTCGGAGTACGACTCCGGTCCGACGTTTGGCCCAGCTACCGGAAAAGAATTGTCGTTGAATCTTGCCATCGAGGAGACGCCGGTTTTTGAAGATACAGATATTGGCGATTGGAAGAGCGTAGTCGCCTTCGGCGCCGACTCAACTGGCAACAAAGATAGCTCTGCCGCAATCCAGGCTGCCATCGACTCCGGCGCAACGACCGTTTACTTTCCCACGGGAGTGTACGTGGTCACGAAGACGCTTCACCTTCGCGGTAAGCTCCGGGTACTCGAAGGCTTTAACTCATCCCTCAACCCGTCGGGAAGCGTCTTCCAGGATCCCGACAATCCGGCACCGCTGCTCACAATCGAGGCCGGAAGTGCGGAAGTCGCATTGAATCACATGCGGATAGCGGCTTTCTATGCCCACCCTTGTCCTGGCGTCGTAGCCATTCAGCAGGACTCGTCGCGGCCTTTTGTCTTGCGCGATTCGATTATCGGTGGCCCGCCGACGGCAATTGCTTACCGGAACACAAGCCGAGGTTCAGGTACCTTGTTTGTGGAGAACGTGGCAGCAACTCCCTGGCAAATTCTGTTTCCCCAAAACGTCTTTGCCAGACAAATCAATCCTGAAAGTAAAGCAACCAAGATTACCAACAAGGGCGGGAACTTGTGGATATTGGGGTTGAAGACCGAAGGGCCCGGCACCAACATCGATACGGAGCTGGGAGGATCGACCGAACTGCTGGGCGGCCTTATTTATCCGGTGTGGAAGATTCCGGCCGGTACGCCTGGCTTTATTGTGAACGATTCCATGGCATCGCTGATCTATGCTGCCAGCAGCTACAGGCCCGCGAGTGAAGGTACGAACTATGCGGTCCAAATTGAAGAGACCCGGGGGGGAGTGACCAGTGATCTGCTGAGCACATCGCTGCCTCCGCGCGGGATGGGAACCATGATGCCGCTCTATCGTTTCGTAGACCGGTTGCCGGGATCTTCGCCTGATTCTAAACCTCCGCATTAACCGATAGGCTTCCTCCCGCCCGCGCCGTCGGACCACGCAATCCCGCGTGGAACTGCGTCAGAAGCTCACTTCATGCACATCCTCTTCCGTGGGCAAACAGGTGTGAGCGCGAGGCGCGGTTATCGATCGCGCGCGAGAGACTTGGCCGCGGCCCACGCTCACATAGTGAAATCCATGGCGGTCGGCTTCCACAGGATCGAGCACATTGCGACCATCGATCAGCAGGGGCTGTTCGACGAGCGCCAGCAGCCGCTTCCAATCGACGCGACGAAATTCATCCCATTCGGTGGCGATCAAGATCGCATCGGCGCCGCGCGCTGCATCGTAGACATCGCTGCAGTAGATAATGTCCGGCATAACGGCCCCTGCCTTGGTCATGGCTTGGGGATCATACGCGCGGACCACAGCACCTTCTGCGATCAGGGCTTTCGCCAGCGCGAGCGCAGGCGCAAAGCGGATATCGTCTGTGTTAGGTTTGAACGCCAAGCCCCAGAGCGCGATCTTCTTTCCTCGCACCACCCATAGCTCTCGTCGAATCTTCTCCAGGAAGTGTTCGACGCGATACTGATTGATCTTTTCGACCTCTCGCAGCAACGTGAAGTCACACCCGGACTTTTCCGCAATTCGGATAAAAGCCTGCACATCCTTGGGAAGGCAAAATCCGCCAAAGCCGATGCCAGGACTCAAGAAAGCCGATCCGATGCGGGGATCCAGTCCCATTCCTTCCGCAACCTTGGTCACGTCGGCGCCCACCACCTCGCACAGGTTCGCGACCATATTGATGAAAGAGATTTTCATTGCGAGGAAGGAGTTTGAGGCGTGCTTGATCAATTCCGCCGAGCCCGTGTCCGTGACCAGAAAATGTAGTTCCTTTCGTTGGCCGCAGTTGCCATGCACCGGGCAGTCAAACGTCTGCGTGAGAATGGGCTCATAGATGGCGCGCAGCAAATCCGCGGCGCGTGGCGAGTCGACCCCGATGACGATACGATCGGGATGGAGAAAATCTTCCACCGACGACCCCTCGCGCAAAAACTCAGGATTCGACGCAACTTCGTAGAGCAGGGCTTTTCCGCTGTGCACGGCGAGGTGACGCCGCAATTGCGCACCCGTCTGCACCGGCACGGTACTTTTTTCGATGACTAACCGGTATCCAGTTGCCCGTTTCGCAATCATTCGGGCGACGCCCTTCGATCGCCGACAAGTCGGCATCGCCGTTGGGCAGCGGCGGGGTCCCAACGCAAATGAAAATTCCCTCGCCCCAAGCAATGGCCTCTTCCGTCGATCCAAAACGAAGCCGGCCATCCTTCCGGCCACACTTGACAACTGCATCCAAGTGGGGCTCGAACAGCGGCAGAATCCCGTTTTGCAGGTTCTCGAGCTTTCCGACTTCGCTCTCGCTGCAAAAAACGTCGTGGCCGATTTGCGCCATGCACGCTGCCGTCGTAAGCCCTACATAACCGGCGCCGATCACCGACAGTTTCATCCTTGCGGTTCCTTTCTTGTCCGGAGTCTCTTGGACCTCTATGCTGTGACACTTCTCATGGGCTGGAGTAAGGGACGATAGTCGCAAGTTGTTAAGGTTAAGTTACGCATCAATGAATGCTTGATTAAAAATGGGTTTTTATGGGACATGCCATCGAGCATCGTGCCGCATAGGAAAGATCTCGTTATCCTAGTCTGGCACCACGGCCTCATGCGCAAGACCTCAGAAAGACTCACCCGAAAATGATTTGTCACTGGACACCTTTCCGGCATAGCCTGTTGGAAGGAGCGACCGATGAGCACAATCGAAGCCAGCCTGCCCGCCGAAACCATCGAACTCAGTCCATACGGCCCGACCCGCTCGACCATCGCCAAGACACCCCTCTCTGCTGACGAATTAAAGAAAATCGAAATTTACTGGAAGGCCTGCAATTACCTCAGCCTGGGCATGATCTATCTGCGGGAGAATCCCTTGCTCGCTCAGGCGCTGGCGCCCGAGCACATCAAGAATCGTCTGCTTGGCCACTGGGGTTCGAGTCCCGGGTTGTCGTTCATCTACGTGCACCTGAACCGGCTGATCAAGAAGCATGACCTCGACATGATTTTTCTGGCCGGTCCCGGCCACGGTGCGCCGGGCGTGCTAAGCCCCGCCTATCTCGAAGGCACGTATTCGGAGATCTATCCGGAAAAAAGCCTCGACGTTGACGGCCTGCACATGTTCTTGCACGACTTTTCGTTTCCCGGCGGCATCGGCAGCCATTGCACTCCGGAGACGCCCGGATCGATTCACGAAGGCGGCGAACTCGGCTACGTGCTCTCGCACGCCGGCGGAGCGGCCTTCGACAATCCCGATCTGATTGTTGCTGCGGTGGTCGGCGATGGCGAATCGGAAACTGGTCCGCTCGCCACTTCCTGGCACCTTAATAAATTTCTCAATCCCGTTCGCGATGGCGCGGTCCTGCCTATTCTTCATCTCAATGGCTACAAGATTGACAATCCCACCTTGCTCTCGCGCATCTCGCATGAGGAGCTGAAAAACTTGTTTCGCGGCTACGGCTGGACGCCCTATTTCGTGGAAGGCTCCGAGCAGGACAGCATGCATCAGGCCATGGCGGCCACGGTGGAACACTGCATTCACGAAATCCGCGAGCACCAGCGGAGCGCGCGCAAACAGGGAGTCGGAACACGCCCGCGCTGGCCCATGATCGTGCTGCGTTCTCCGAAAGGATGGACCGCGCCGCGCGAGATCGAAGGCCACTATCTGGAGGGTTTCTGGCGCGCTCACCAGGTTCCACTGACCAACGTAAAAAAAGATCCGGAGCAGCTGCGCACGCTGGAACAGTGGATGCGATCCATGCAGCCGGAATCCTTTTTCGACGGAAACGGCAGCACGGCTCCTATATTTAAGGAACTCGCGCCCCAGGGCGACCGGCGCATGAGCGCCAACCCTCACGCCAACGGCGGACGACTTAAGAAAGCTCTGCGCCTGCCCGATTTTCGCGACTACGCCGTGCACCACGAAAAGCCCGGTACGGTTCAGGTCGACAACACGCGGCCGCTGGGCAGTTTTCTCGCTGAAGTCATGCGGCGCAATAGGCACAACTTCCGCGTCTTCGGCCCTGACGAAACCACTTCCAATCGTCTTGACGCGATTTACGACGCCAGCAGGAAATTTTGGATCGAAGCCTTCTTCCCCGAAGACAACGACGGCGGCAATCTGGCTACCGACGGCCGTGTCATGGAAATGCTCAGCGAGCACACCCTGGAAGGAATGCTCGAAGGTTATCTGCTCACTGGCCGTCACGGATTTTTTTCCACCTACGAATCCTTCGTCCACATCATCGATTCCATGTTCAACCAGCACGCCAAGTGGCTGGAAGTCTGCCGCGGGCTTTCCTGGCGGCAGTCGATCGCATCGCTGAACCTGCTTATCACTTCCACCGTGTGGCGCCAGGATCACAACGGATTCACTCACCAGGACCCAGGCTTTCTTGACGTAGTGGTCAATAAAAGCGCGAACGTTACCCGCATCTATCTTCCGCCGGATGCGAACTGCCTGCTCTCCGTCGCCGATCACTGCCTGCGCAGCCAGAACTATGTTAATGTCATCGTGAGTGACAAACAAAAGCACCTGCAGTACCTGACCATGGAGCAGGCCATCATTCATTGCACCAAGGGCATCGGGGTTTGGGATTGGGCCAGCAACGACGAAGGCGGCGAGCCCGAAGTCGTCATGGCTTCTGCCGGCGATATTCCTACGCAGGAGGCGCTGGCCGCTACGGTTCTGCTGCACAAGGAATTTCCCGATCTGCGCATCCGATTCATCAACGTCGTCGATTTGTTCAAGCTGCAGCCGCCCAGCGAACATCCGCACGGCCTGCCGGACCGCGACTTCGACTCACTTTTCACCGTCGACAAGCCGGTCATGTTCAACTTTCACGGTTATCCGCAGCTTATTCATCGCCTCGCCTATCACCGCACCAATCACAACAACATCCACGTGCGCGGATACAAGGAAAAGGGAAGTATTAACACGCCGCTCGAGCTGGCGATTGACAACAATATCGATCGCTTCAGTCTCGCCATGGATGTCGTCGACCGCGTGCCCCGCCTGCAGAAAATCGGCGGCCACGCCAAAGAGAGATTTCTCAACCAGCAGATCCAGGCCCGCAACTACGCGCACGAACACGGCATCGACGAGCCCGAACTCGCCGACTGGACATGGCCGTACTGATCGCCGCGCCAGTCGAACAGCCCATCTTTCCCGCGATTGTTGTGCGGAAGGATGGGCATTTCGGATCACCGGGCGTAATCACGAAGGATGTGGCTCGCCCTTGATCACACGCACCGTATCGCGGGCGATCAGAAGTTCTTCATCGGTCGGGATCGCGTAGGCGAGCAGCTTCGATTTTTCGTTGCTGATCAACCCTTCGCGTCCGATGGTCTCATTATTCTTCGCGTCGTCGATCTGAAGTCCAGCCCACTCCATTCCGGAGCAGATACGCGCCCGCACGTCGGCCGAGTTCTCTCCGATCCCGCCGGTGAACACGATCGCGTCTGCGCCTCCCATCGCGGCCAGATAGGCTCCAATATATTTTCGCGCGCGATAGCAGAAAATTTCGATCGCCAGCCGCACCCGCCGGTCGTCATGCTCCTTCAATTCGGCCTGCAGTTCGCGCATGTCATTCGTCAAGCCAGAAATTCCCAGCAGACCCGATTGCGTGTTGAGCAGCGTGTCGACCTCGGAGGCCGACATCCCTTCCTTCCGCGCAATCACGCTGACAATTGCCGGATCCAGATCGCCCGAGCGCGTGCCCATGACGAGCCCTTCGAGCGGCGTCATGCCCATCGACGTGTCGATCGAGTTCCCGCCCTTGATCGCCGCCGCCGAACATCCATTGCCCAGATGCAGCGTAATAATGTTGGTCTGTTCGCGTGTGAGCCCGCGCAGCGCGCGATAGCGAAACGCTACGTACCGATGCGACGTTCCATGAAATCCGTAGCGGCGGATGCGGTGCCGCCGATAAAGATGATAGGGAATCGCATACAACGAAGCCTGCTCAGGAATGGAATGATGAAACGCGGTGTCGAAAACCGCAACTTGCGGAACGTCTTTGCCGAAGATTTCGCGCGCCGACTGAATCGCTCGAATATTATTCGGGTTATGCAGAGGCGCCAGATCGATGCAGTCCTCGATCCCCTTCAGCACATCGTCGTTGATCAACGCCGATTCGGTGAAGCGTTCGCCGCCATGCACCACACGATGCCCTACCGCGTGGATATCCGCCGTGCTCTTGATCTCGGAGATCCCTGACCGATCCGACGCAATATAGCGAACCAGATAATCGAGCGTCGCCGACATGTCCCGAAGCGGGGCCGTCATGGTACGGTTCGGCTCGTTGCGATACTGGGCGTGCACGATCGCTTCGCCACCGATGCCTTCGACTTCTCCGCGACAGATGCGATCGTCTTTGTACTGTTGAATCCGCTCCATGTCGGTCGCGATGATCTGAAACTTGAGGCTGGAACTTCCCGAGTTGAGAACCAGAACGTTCATACGAGGCCTTTCCGACAACTCGCCTCAAGATAAACGTCGCGCCTCTACACGCGCAAACTGACAATAAAGTCGGTGACCAGGATCATTGCGCAGAGTGATTTTTCGCACGGCATGGGAGAAGAGTTTGGGAATCCAATCGGCGGCTGTCACTAGATGGGCTGCAGTTAATCGCCGAACACGTCGCAGCTGCCGATCCACAGCTGAGCAAACAACCGCATATTCTTTCGATAGGAGCGGGTAACCGTGTACTGCCGTCCCCTCGCCCGCAAAAGGTAATCACCCGTAGACCACGGCTGGAGTTCTTCCACGCAGGCGGCATTCACCAGCACCGAGCGGTGAATGCGCACGAAGCCGTGTCCGTTGAGCTTTTGCTCCATGTGGGAAATCGATTCGCGCAGCAGGTGCGATCCCGAGGTCCGCTGCAGGCGCACATAATTTCCCTGCGCCTCGATGGCGATCACGTCTCTGGCATCGATCAGCAAAATCTTGCGTCGCGAGCGAATGGCAATGCGCGTCGCCCGGCGATCGGCCAGCCGGGGAAACCGTAGCGCCGTCGCGGCAACTGCATTATGCGGAATGAACTTCTCCCGCGCGATCGGAGATTCCGTGTTCATCATGTCCATTGGCCCAAAGCTCCCCTTACGCTAGTCCACCGCGAAAAGTGGTTTGCTGCCATACCCACTTGACGCGATTTCGGCATAGCCACTATGATCCGCCCTGAATGAAGCGGGTCGCCTCTGGAATCCTTCCGATGATCGCCGTCGACCGCAAGTCCAGAAAGCCCCTGCAACGACAAATCTACGACGCCTACCGCTCTGCCATCCTGGATGGCGGACTTCGCTCGGGGCAGAGAATTCCTTCCACGCGCGTGCTGGCGACCGAACTTCACGTTTCGCGCTTCCCGGTGCTCAACGCCTACGCCCAACTTCTTGCGGAGGGCTATTTCCAAAGCCGCATCGGCGCCGGAACTGTGGTTTCAAGTTCGCTTCCCGACCAATTCATCGCCAGCGGCCCGGCGCATACCCGAGCTGCGGCCGTGCATCGCGGACCGCGGCCCGTCGCGCGCCGCTCTTCCGTTTCTCCGCACCCGGAGCCGTCTCCTTGGCTTGGCGGCCTGGGGCCCTTTGGTGTGGGCCAGGTCGCCTTCGATCAATTTCCGCATCACATCTGGTCGCAGCTGATCGCACGCCGCGCGCGAAATCCGAACGCGCAATCCTTCCACTACGGCGATGTCATGGGCTTGCTTCCACTTCGTGAAACGGTTGCCAGTTATCTGCGCACTGCCCGCTCACTTCGTTGCGAGGCTGAACAAGTCATGATTGTCAGCGGCTCGCAGCATGCGCTTGAACTTACGGCTAGGGTTCTGCTCGACAAAGCAAGTCCAGTGTGGATCGAGGAGCCCGGCTACCGCCTGGCGCGGATTATTTTTTTGGTCACCGGTTGTCGTCTCGTTCCCGTGCCCGTGGACGGCGAGGGGCTCGACGTCTCCGCCGGCATTCGCCGCTGTCGCCACGCGCGCGCGGCCTTTGTCACACCCTCGCATCAGTTTCCTCTGGGCGCAACCATGAGCGCGCCGCGGCGCCTGCAGCTGCTGGAATGGGCACAGCGTTCCGGCTCCTGGATTATCGAAGATGACTACGACAGCGAATACCGCTACGAGAGCCTGCCCATCGCGTCATTGCAAGGGCTCGATTCCAACAGCCGCGTTCTCTACATCGGGACCTTCAGCAAAGTTCTTTTCCCGTCGTTGCGGCTCGGCTATCTCGTCATCCCGAAGGATCTCTTCGATCGCTTCGCGGCAGCAAGAAGGGCCATGGATCTCTGCCCGCCCACGTTTTATCAGGAGGTTCTCACCGATTTCATCGGAGAAGGGCATTTTGCGCGACACATTCGCCGTATGCGCAGTCTTTATCATGAGCGGCGCAGGGCGCTGGTCATGGCTTTGGAGAGGGAACTGGGCGACACGGTCCAAGTGCTGGGCAGTGAAGCGGGGATGCACCTCGCGATCAGCCTGAAAACAGATCGGATCACCGATGTGCAGGTCACCGATGTTCAGATTGACGACGTGCGCATCGCCGAACGCGCCGCTCAACAGCAACTGTGGATGTGGCCGCTTTCCCGTGCCTATGTCGCCAAGCCATCACGGTGCGGCCTGATTTTGGGTTTCGGCAGCGCTGCCGTCGAGGAAATCCCTCGTGCGGTGCACAGACTGCGTCAATTGCTGCTAGGAAGAAAATGATTTCTTGTTTCTGCTAGAGAGCGGCACTCACATTAATGTACCTGCCAATTCGCCGGTACCTCAACATATTGACGATTCAATACTGACATTGCTGGGCATCCTAACAGCCGTATCGTGCGCTCAATGTCGCCGCGTAAGATCTCCAGCGCCTTGGCTACCCCGACATATCCTGCCGCTCCCAATCCGAAGGCGTAGGCCCGTCCGATCAATACCGCCCGCGCGCCCAGGCAAAGCGCCTTGACGACGTCGCTGCCGCGGCGAACGCCGCCGTCCATCAGCACTTCAATTTGTCCGTTCACCGCCGCAACTACTTCCGGCAACGCCCGCAACGTGGGAAACACCGAGTCGAGCTGGCGCCCGCCATGATTCGAAACCACCACCGCCGCCGCCCCTTCATCCACCGCTCGGCGCGCATCGTCTCCGGTCAAAAGTCCCTTCACCACAATCGGCCCCGTCCACAATTCGCGAATCCATTTCAAGTCCGCCCAGGTCACCGTCGACTCGGCCAGCGCCACTGCGACATCGTTCATCTCCATCGGCCCTTTGCCGGGAAGCACGACATTCGCCAGCTTCGGCACGCCCCCGTCGCGCAAGAATCCAAAGAGCCACCCCGGATGCGCGAGAATATCGGAAAGGAATGGAAGCTTCGCGAATGGCGAACCGCCCATCAGCTCTTTCATCCCGTTGCGCGGATCGCGCTCGCGCATGCCAGCCACTGGAGTGTCGACCGTAATGACCAGCCCAGAAAATCCCGCGCGTTTAGCGCGATCGAGCGCGCCTTCGGCTGCTCCTCGTCCGCCCATCAGATACAGCTGATAAAAAACCGGGCCCTTCGACGCGGCTTTCACGTCTTCCAGCCTGTGCCCGGAAATTGTCGAGAGAATATATCCCGTTCCCGCCTCCCCCGCTGCGCGCGCCGCCGCCAGTTCGCCTTCCGGATGCATCAGCCGGCTGTAGCCCACGGGAGCCAGCATCAGCGGCATGGAGATTTCCTGCCCCAGAACGCGGGTTCGCAAATCGCACTGTCCCATCGCGACCGCGCCGCGCGGGCGAAACAATACGTCGCTGAAGGCGCGGCAATTCTCTCGCAGCGTGGCTTCCGCTTCGGCGCCGCCATCCATGTAATCAAACACGGACTTGGGCAGGCGCGCCTGCGCCAGCCGCCGCAGGTCGCTGATGTTCACCACTTGTGAGGATTTCAATGTGCGACTGGATGCAGCCATGGTCGCCTCTCAGGGCGGCTAAAGTCGCTCGTTCGTTCTGCCGCCGATTCGTCCGAAGGACAGACGAAATTACCAGAACTATCACCGCAATGCCAGCAATTTAAGCCTCTCGGCGTCTTAACCGGATAGCTCGCGTCTACTGAGAAGCGGAAATCTGCGCGACGTGCAGTTGTCCGACGGCTTTGTTGTTGAAGTCCGCAGTTCCCACCTTCACGACCGTGCCCGGACGTTTGGGCTTGGCTTCTTTACCGTCTTCCGGCTTTTTCTCAGGCTCGGCTGGCTGCGGAGGCTTCTCCATCCACACGCCGTAGACGCGCCCGTCGAACGCCGCCAGACCGGTGTAATCTCCGAAGAAAACACCGCTCGCGTCGAAGGGATCGCTGGTCCAGGCATAGTTCGCGAAATTCTCACCGCGGTCGGTCGATCGCGCCAACACCACGATCTGCTTGCGTCCCTGCGGGTCGAATCGCCGGTCATAAAAAACAACGTTCACCGATCCATCAACGGGATCGACCGCCAGCCACTGAAAGAATTGCTCGACGCCGTCGTGCACGGGATCGTTGTTCACTCGCGAGGCCTCACTCCAATGTTTGCCTCCGTCGTCGGAAGTGGAAATGAACACGTCGAGGTCGCCATTGCGGTAATCGCTCCACGTGATGTACAGGCGCTTGCCGTTGGGCGAGATTGCAATCTGAGGAAATCCGTTGGCCCGCTCCACTGCCTCAATCGCAAACACGCTCGGCGCGATGTGAATCGCGGCCCGCGCGTGCGAAAACGTTTTGCCGCCGTCACGCGAAGTCGTCAGCATGATGTCGTCGTCCTGGCTCCAGATGGCATACAGCTTGCCATCCGGCCCCACCACGCCATCGAATCCCTCCGCCGCGCCATTGTCGTCGCGCGGCAGGCCCGGCTTCGCGTCAATCTCCACTGGCTCCGACCAGGTTTTGCCATCATCGGTCGAGCGCGACAGTACCATTTGCGAATCGGCAATCCTCCATCGCGTCCACCCGACATAAAGATTTCCCGCGTACTTGCTCTTCGAATTGTCGGCCACAATATACGGCTTGTCTTCAAATGGAATACCCGCTTCGCTCTTCTGCTCCGCCACGGGAATGTGGTCGGCCTCCCATGTCTTGCCGCCGTCGAGCGAGCGCCGGATGAAAATTCCATTGCGCGTCGCGCCGTGCGCCCAGTAGTTGAACGTCCCCAGCTTGTCGAAGGCGATGTAGCAAATGAACGCGTGCCCCTGATTGTCGAAGGTCGTGGAAACGTCGCCCGAGACGCGGAAATTCTTCGGCGCTACGTCCACGACATTCCACGTATGGCCCGTATCCTGCGAATAAGCGGCATGCGCGTTGTCCTGAAATACGGCCACTACCTGTTCAGGATTTCGCGGATTCACCGCGACGCCGGGCTCGGTAAAGAATCCCGGCGCGGGCGTCAGCGCGAATATCTGTGCGTGCGGCGGCTTGGGCAATTCCGCTGCCGATGGAGCCTTCGGGAGTTCTTGCGTTTGCGCGAATACGCCAATGCTCGTGAAGAAAAGAAAGCTGGCGATTGCCGAAATTCGATGAACCACTTGCCTGAAAGACATGGAAGCCTCGCGAACTCGAAAATTTGATCTACGAAGTCCCGCACAGCGCCGCGCCGCCGGCAATGCCGGCATCGGCTTTGTAATGCGCCAGCAATAAGGGAATCTTCGAGACGTACGGATTGACGCACCACTTGGGTAAGTGCTCTTTAATCTCACCGAAAAACGGACTCAGCATTGCCGCCACTCCACCGCCCATCACCAGAACATCGGGATCGAGCAGGTCCACCATGTTTCCCAACCAGACCGTGATCAATTGCACAGTTTCCTCGAGAATTTCGCGCGCCAGCGCGTCGCCCGCAGCGTAAGCCTTTCCCACGTGTTCGCTCGTCACTGCGGCCAGGTCGCCGTGAGCCAACTCCAGAATTGCGGCGCCTCGCGAAGAGTTTTCCGCCAACCTCGTACGCGCGCGCACGCCGATCGCCGGTCCCGCCGCCAGGATTTCGATACATCCGAGTTTGCCGCAATGACAGCGCGGTCCGCGGTAGTCGATGCTGACGTGCCCACCCTCGCCGGCCGATCCGGTCTTGCCGTCGTAAATGCTGCCGTCGAAAACGATGCCCGTGCCAATGCCGGTTCCGACGGTGGCGTAAAAGACGTAACGATAACCGCGCGCCGCACCCCATTTCGTTTCCGCCAGGCCGGCGGCGTTGGCATCGTTTTCCACTTTTACCGGCACGCGGTACTTTTCCCTGATTTTTTCCGCCAGCGGAAAATTCCGCCAGCAGGGAAGGTTTGGCGGATTGATCACGACCCCTGTCCACGGATCGAGCGGGCCCGGCGCACAGATGCCGATGCCGCGCACTTCGTGCGTCGTGATCAGTGAATCGATCGCCCCAATTACCGCTTCCAATCCCGCTTCCGCCGTGCCATTGGCGACCATCGGCCTGCGCGCCTCCGTGATGATCTGGCCGCTCGCGTCCACGATGCCAACCGCGACTTTAGTCCCGCCGATGTCGACTCCAAGGCGCAAGTCTTTCGCTGCAGAATTCATTGCGAATTTCCTGTTGGGGATGAGTATTCCACCTTGACCGTCTTGATCTCATAAGGCTTGGTGGGCACCAGAACCTCCTGCTTCCCCAGCGAGAGAGGGCCGATGGACCGCTCCATCAGATCGGTTTCGCTCGCCGAGGTCGCATTGGACGGAACCTGCAACTGCACCACGCTGTTTTTCCCAGCCCATTCGTAGAAGCGCAGAACGAGTGCATTTCCGTCTTCCGCTTTTTTCAGAGCAGAGACGATGATGTTTTTGTCCGGCGTGGCCACGAATGAATGCTCCGCCGGCAGAGTTCCCTCATGCTTTTCAACCTGCATGGAAATGAGTTTGTAGTTCAACTCATATCCTCGGCGGATTGTGAACGCATCCTTCCAGCCGCCGGCGTGCGGATACAGCTCATAGGTAAAGTCGTGCTCGCCCTCATCGGCGTGCGGATCGGGCCACTCCGGCGATCGCAACAGCGAGAGCCGCAGCACGTTGCCTTTGGCGTCGTATCCATATTTACAGTCGTTGAGCAGGCTCAATCCATGCTGCGCATCGGAAATGTCGGCCCAGCGCTGCGCCGGAACTTCGAATTGCGCCTGCTCGGCGGGAGTATTCCGCGTGGTCGGCCGCTCCACCGACCCATAAGGAATCTCGTACGTCGCATGGTCGCTGTGCGCGCTCACCGGGAACGCGACCTTCAGCAGAATGTGTTTCTCGTGCCAATCGGCGTGCATCTTCACGTCGACGTATCCCGCGCCGTCGTACAGGATGATGTCGCGCACGAACGTGGAGTTCTGAAAATGATTCTTCACGCGAATCACCGCGCGCAGCGGCCCGCTGTCGATCAGCTTGACCTCATCAGCCTTGTCGAGGTCCCAGTGCTGCTTCTCGAAGTCTGCGTCGATGTTCCACGCGTCCCAGCGCTTCGGCTTGTCGACGAAAGTCTGCAGCAGATTTCCGCAGATGCGATCCTTCGGACCTCCGGTATCGGTCTCTGCCGGAGCGAGCGCCTCGCCTCCTCCCTGCTTACTGAAGAGGCTTGTGATGCAGCCGGTCTGCGGATCGACCTTCACGCGCACAAATTCGTTCTCCAGCACGTCTTCGTTCGGGGAAGCCGACGCCTTTAACATGGTGTGCGTCGCGGGAAGTTCGTCGGCGACGTTGACGCCCCGCACAAAATAAGTCGCGTAGCCCAGGGATGGAGTCCTCGCCGACACCAGAAGCTTGGCCCGATGCGTGCCTGCGTCCCATGAAATTCTCTGCGCTTCGGTACGTTTCCCGCTTGAATCGAAAACTTCCGCCGCTCCCACCGGCGCGGGCAGTTGCGCCTCGATTTCGGTCACTTCAGTTCGCGGCCACGAAAGGGAATTGAAGATGATGACCGGCGCGTCCTCGCCAGCGCCCATCGTGTTCACCCGTGCGGCAATTTCGTTCAACGCGCCTTGCGTCACCAGTTCTGTCGAGCGGTTCACATCTTCGAGATTTCGTTTCGCATCGAGATAATTCACCGCAATCCCCGAGCCCGGCATGATGTCGT
>JASHOT010000110.1 GCA_030040965.1 Candidatus Sulfotelmatobacter sp.
CCTTGCCACGGATATCAGTGATGCGGACGTTGCAAACATAAGGACTCTCGGCAAGCCCGGAGCCAATGTGGCGTTCGCGACTTACGGCGATATCAAACCGCAAGGTTAAGATCGCGGACTCGATCAGCGAACGATCGGAGCCATGGCGCTGTACGAGATTCCAGAAAAACTCTGAATACCGTACCGGCATGTTCGAGATAGGGTCCGCCAGGAGTTCCGGCGGGGTGGCCTCGGCCCTTACGAAATCAATCGTGAGAGTTTCACGTCCTGTACTTCTTGCAAGCCGCAAAAGATGTCCCATGACGTAGTCATCGTCTGCATAGTTCATCAGGCTAGTAAAGGAGTGACCGATGTTATGGGCGACACTTTTCAGAACCCGATAACGTGCCATGATCAGATACTCACAACCAATTCCCTGAGAAATACATAGGTCCTTCGCTTCGCTCAGGATGACAAACGTTCCTTTAGTTTTCCGATTGCGTGGAATGTCATCTCTTCGGCTTGGCTCTTTGTCTCGCGTTTCCAGTCGGAAAATAACGTTGCGTAGTTTTTGGTGATGTAGTCTTCTCGCTTTACCTCCAGCTTTTTGGCCGTGGCGTCGATCCAGCGTGGCGGGCCTTCGATCTCGCAGAAGTTGCCGATGGGAGTTTCGTCGACGACGATGTGGCCTTTCTCATCTGCCCATTCGGCGCGGAATTTCTCGTAGCGAAATGACGGCGAGTAGCCGAGCGCGCGAAGGATGGTATCGAGCCTGCGGCCGTCGGTGACTTTTGTTTCCAGTTCGAGCCGGCTGCTGTGGCGTCCGCGCACGGTGCCGCGCTTGTAAGTGAGCGTCCACTCTGAGCCGTATTTGCGGATGCGCAGGAGCTGGTTTCCTTTCCGCAGAACTTCTCCGGGCAGGTCATAGAGTGTATTGATCTCGTGGGTGCGGCGCGTGATGAGGCGAAATCCAGAGGCCTGGAGCCGGTGCGAAAGAGCGCGGAGATCTTTCACGCGAAATTTGATTTCGACTTCTTTGGGCATCAAAAAAAGTGTATTACAGCCTGCTTCAGCACCGCGTCATCCGAAAGCCCGTGTTTCTACCAGCGAGCTGAGGGCTCTGCCGTATTACAGGTTCGTGCCTAGGGAGATCCCTCCCTTCGCCTGAAGAACGGCTGCGGTCGGGATGACGCAGGGGGTGAAGTTAGCTATGAAAATGTCGGCAGCTTCACCAGGTCATCTTTGGGCACCGACTCCAGGGGCTCGCCGGCCTTGCGCCAGGCGGTAAGGCCGCCGACGATCACGAACGTGTTGAATCCTTTTTCACGCAGTATGTGCGCCACCCGGGCGCTCGTGGCTTCGCGCGCTCAAGTGCAGTAGAGATAAATGTCTTTCTCTCTTGGGAGATTTTTTATTTCTACTTCCAGATTATTCGGTTCGATGCGGATGGAGCCCTTGATGCGCTCGGCTCCAATGTCGTAGTAGCCGTGGCTGCGCACGTCGACAATCATGACTTTGGCGGGATAATCGGACGTGAGGCGCGCCGCGAGTTCCTGCACCTGTACGCGCGGCACGACTTTGTACTCGCGGTATTTGCACGCCTGCACGATGCGATAGGCGATGTAGACCACGAGCGCGGCAGCCACGATGATTTCCATCACGCGTCCGGCGAGGTGGATGCTGCGAAGAGTCGCCGCCAGAAAATCGCGGGAGAGATATCCGAGGGTGAGATAGGCGCTGACGTAAAGCAGTGCTCCCAGGAAATCGAGCCGAAGAAACTGCGCGAAGCGCATTTTCATGCTGCCCGCCAGCGGCGCAGCCATGCTATTCACCCCGGGGATGAATTTGGAAATGACCAGCGTGACTTTCCCGCGCTTGTAAAAAGATTCGGCGGAACGAAGGATGCAGGTCTCCGGGTTCATGGAGACGCGGCAGAGAAATCCGAGCAGCGCCCAGCCCATGTAGCGGCCGAGGAAGAACTGCACGGAGTCGCCAAGGAGAAGTGCAATGATGGCGACGAAGACCACAGAGGGTCCCCACAGGGCATGAGAGGCCACGCCCGCGCCGGCAGCGACCAACGCGATGGATGCTGGGAAGGGCAGACCCCCGGCCTCCGCCAGCAGGACTACAAAGATCAGAACATAGCCGTGCTGGGCCAGGATCGACAGCATGTCAGTCATAGGAGTTCGTGGTGGTGCGACATCGGGTAATGATCGGATCCCGAAACTTAAGAATGATTGGATCGATGAAACCCGGGAAAGGGTTCAGTATAAACAAGCCGGACGCATCTCCGAAGGAGATACACCCGGCTGGCTGAACGGGGAGCACGTCTCTCAGGAGGACCTTCCCCCGTCCGGAGTGGGCAAAGCGGCGCAAACGAGCGGTCTCAACTCGAAGCCAGTCGACCCTGCCGAGGGCCGGCGCGTCGAGACAAACAAGCGCCTTCGCGTAAGCTTCGAGTGAGGCCGCCGCTCAGGTTGATGATCTTTCCGTGGTCAGCCAAGGAGCCTGGGCGACCTCTTCGGAGGTGCCAGGGGAGATTTTTCTGGGTCGCAGCCGTTGCGGCCCATCGCACCAAGTGCGTCTCGTTAGCCTTCCGCTCCCGCGGGAATCTCATCAATCGGGAGATAGTTTCTGCTTATTTGAGGTTCGGCGTCTGTACTGCCAATCACTCATCTGAGTGACGGCGCTCAAACCGGACGGATGCGGTTCTATGTGCGCAGGCGCACTTTGGGAGGTAGATTCGATTCATGAAGCGACCGTGCGCGAGGGCGGTTATTTTTCCCGGGCGACGACAAATTCCGGAGCCCAGAGGAGCGCGCGTTTGATTTCGGAATCGGAGAACGTGCAAATGGATCTTTGCGCGGATTCGGCGTATTGCGCCGCCCGCGCCGTCGCGGCTTCAAGCGAACCGTAACGCTGGAGAATCTCAAGAATGTGGGCGTGGGTGACGCCGTTAAAAGAACGCTCGCGCAGGATGGTTTCGATCTTGGTACGTTCGGACGCGGTGCAGCGCTCAAGGGTGTGAATCACCGACATGGTGACTTTTCCTTCGCGGAGATCGCTGGCCACCGGCTTGCCCAGGATTTCCTCGGACGCGGTGAGATCGAGCACGTCGTCAACGATCTGAAAAGCCATGCCCAGATCGTGGCCGTACCGGCCGAGGGCGGCTTCCTGCTCGGCGGTCGCGCCTCCAAGAATTGCACCGAGCCGCATGCAGACCGAAAACAGGCAGGCGGTTTTCCTGTAGATGAGATCGAAGTGTTCCTGAAGCGTGATGAAGCGGCCGAGCTTTTCCATCTGCAAAAGTTCGCCCTCGACCATTTTCTGCGTGAGCTCGATGAGTGTGTCGAGGATGCGGAAGTTGCGCTCCTCGACGGCGATCTTGAAGGCCTGCATGTAGAGCCAGTCGCCGGCGAGCACGCACTTGGAATTTCCCCACTGGGTGTTGGCGGCGGCGCGGCCGCGGCGAGTCTTGGCCTCGTCGATGATGTCGTCGTGAACCAGAGTGGCGGTGTGGATGATCTCGACGACCGCACCCAGGCGCACGGCGCCGTGTCCCTGGTAGTCGAAAAGCTTGGCGGCGAGCAAAAGCAGCGCGGGACGAATTCGCTTGCCGCCGCCGGCGCGGAGATACGCTCCGATTTCGGTTATGGCCTGAACGTTGGAGATGGTGTCGCGGCCAAACTCATCTTCGATTGCGACGAGATCCTCCCGCAGCAGATCGAAGATTTCCTTCCCGTTAATGGCAGCTGGCGCGCTCATCTTGTCAGTACCCGGTACTCAGTACCCAGTCGCAGGTTCTCTACTTCAATCTGGATGCTGGGTACTGGCAACCGGGTACTAATTAGTCCTGTAATTCACGAACTGCATGTCGATGCCAAAATCTTTTCCGCGCAGCAGGGCGATGATTTCCTGCAGCGTATCGCGGTCTTTGCTGCTCACACGCACCAGGTCGCCCTGGATCGACGCCTGCGCTTTTTTCTTGGAATCTTTGATGGCTTTTACGATGTCGCGGGCCTTTTCGATCGGAATGCCCTGCTGCATGGTGATGCGGCGTTTTGCCGTGCCGCCGGCAGCCGGTTCCACGGCGCCGTAAGTCAGCCCTTTGAGCGGGACGCCGCGCTTTACCAGTTTTTGCTGCAGCACGTCGTTAACAGCTTTGAGTTTGTATTCGTCAGCGGAGTGCATAACCATGGCGTCTTTTTCGAGCTCGATATTAGACTTGGAGTCCTTTAAATCGAAACGGGTATGAATTTCTTTCAACGCCTGCTGGATGGCGTTGGAAACCTCCTGCATATCGATTTTGCTGACGACATCGAAGCTGTTGTCGGGCATATGTTTCTAATCTTTCTGAAACAATGGAATCTTAACCTGAGGTTAACAGAATCAGAGGGTTAGCGTGCAGGAACTTTGCTTTCAGCGATTTCAGATATTTTGAAAAAAATGTAGAAATTGCGCGAGGTGCGCTCTCCGATTTCTTCCATGGCGAATCCGCGAAGTTCGCCCAGTTTGCGGGCTGTCTCGAGGACGAAGGCTGGTTCGTTGCGCTTGCCCCGGTATGGAATCGGCGCGAGATAGGGACAGTCGGTCTCGATCAGGACGCGGTCGAGCGGAACTTCAAGCGCGGCGTCGCGAATCTGTTGCGCCGTGGGGAAGGTCAGGTTGCCGGCGAAGGAGATCATGAATCCCATATCGAGCGCGCGGCGGGCCTGCGGCCAATTTCCGGTGAAACAGTGAAGAATCCCGCCGAGGGCATGACGCGCCCACTGGTCGTGAATCATGGCGAGGCAATCGTCCCATGCGTTTTCGCTGTTGTCGGAAGGGCGGCAGTGAATGACGATGGGTAACTTAGCAGCGGCGGCGAGTTCCATTTGTTTTGAGAAAACTGCTTTCTGCACGTCGCGCGGCGAGTGATCGTAATAATAATCGAGACCGATTTCTCCCCAGGCAATGACCTTGGGATGCCGTGCCAGACCGGCCATTTCGTCGTAGGCGGCTTCGTCGGCGAGCCGAGCCTCGTGGGGATGGATTCCGATGGTCGCGTACAGGAACGGATATTTTTCGGCGAGCAGAATTCCGGCATCGAGTTCGGGAGGGCCGTCGCCGTTGCCGATGGCGACCATGGTTTCGACACCGGCTTCACGCGCGCGAGCGATCACCTGGTCGCGATCCGTCGCGAACTGTTTGCCATCGAGATGAGCGTGAGAGTCGATGAACATGGAAAAAACCGTCTTCAGTCGTCGGTCTTCGGTCGTCGTTCGCCAAGACGCTTTGGCGCACTGCATCGGTTATGCTAACGACCGGCGGCCGACGACCAACGACTGAAGGCCGACGATTTACTTCAATCTCGCTCCGACCGGCACATCTTCCAAAAAGCTGGCCAGCACAGGCTTTCCGCCTTCCAGCGACGCGGCGACGATCATGCCGTTGGATTCGAAGCCGCGCAATTTGCGGGGAGCGAGGTTGGCGACGATGACGACTTTCCGGCCGATCAGAGTTTCGGGCGCATAGGCTTCGGCGATTCCGGCAAGAATCTGTCGGACTTCCGTGCCGATATCGATTTCGAGTCGCAAAAGCTTGTCGGCCTTGGGGACGCGCTCGGCAACTTTCACTAATCCCACGCGCAATTCAACTTTGGCGAAATCGTCGATCGTGATCTTGCCGTCGAGGGCCACTGGCGCAGCCGGAGCCGCGGTGGGCTTTGGTTCCACTGCAGTCACGGGAGCAGGCTTCGCCTCTTCGACGACCGGAACTCTCTGGTTATCCTCCATCTGCTGCATCCTTTCGACAGCGCTCTTGTCGGCGCGCGGGAACACCGGGCTGACATCACCGAGTTTCGTGCCCAGTGGCAACTGACCCCAGGCGAGATCGTTCAAGGCAACTTTCTTGATGTCACCGAGTCCCATCTGTTCCCAGATTTTCGCCGTGGCTTCGGGAATGACAGGGTGGGCCAGCACGGTTGCGATGCGCAGGGCCTCGGCCGAAGTGTAGAGCACAGTAGCCAGACGGGAGCGGCTGTCTTCATCCTGCCTTTCGCCGAGCGACCAGGGTTCGTTCTCGACGATGTATTTATCGACAGCAGCGATCAGAGACCACGCCGACTCGAGCGCACGCGAAAACTGAAACTGATCGAACAGCGTGCCAAACTCTTTGATGGTTCGGCGGGCGGTTTCGGCAATCACGTCGTCGCCCGCGTTGCGTGACGCGGCGTGCGAAGGATACGGCACTTCGCCCTTGAAGTAGCGCTTGATCATGGCCAGCGTGCGGCTGGCGAGATTGCCGATGCCGTTGGCCAGATCGGAGTTATAGCGCTGCACCAGCGCATCGAAGGAAAACGAACCATCCTGACCGAAGACGACTTCGCGCAGAAGAAAATAGCGGAGGGCGTCAGCGCCGAGCACGTCGAGAATCGTTTCCGTGCGCACGATGTTGCCGCGCGACTTCGACATCTTGCTTTCTTCAAACAACAGCCAGCCGTGGGCCACGATTGCCTTGGGCACGGGAAGTCCGGCGGCAAGCAGGAACGCCGGCCAATAAACGCAATGGAAGCGGACAATTTCCTTGCCGATCATGTGCACGTCGGCGGGCCAATATTTTTTAAATGCCTCCTGCGCGCCTGCGTGCTTCGATCCATAACCGATGGCAGTGATGTAATTCGCGAGCGCATCGAACCAAACGTAGATCACGTGCTTCGGGTCGTCGGGCACGGGAATGCCCCACGAAAAAGCCGAGCGGCTGATGGACTGGTCGCGCAAACCGGATTTCACGAATGAAATTACTTCATTTCGTCGTGTCTCGGGCCGGATGAAATCCGGATTGGAGTAGAGTTCGAGCAGCTTGTCCTGGAACGCGGAAAGCTTGAAAAAATAATTTTCTTCGTGAACCGTCTCGGTGATGCGACCGCACTCGGGGCAAGGATCGCCGGGTTTGGCGCCATCAACGTAGAGTTCGTCGGAGACACAGTACTGGCCGGTGTAGGTGCCCTTGTAGATGTAGCCGTTGTCGCGAATCTGGCGGAAGAATTCCTGCACGCGTTTTTCGTGGCGCTCCTCGGTAGTGCGGATGAAGTCGTCATTGGAAATGCCCATCCGCTTCCAGAGATTGCGAAACTTTGCAGAAAGCTCATCCGCGTAGTGTTGCGGAGTTTTACCGGCATCCTGCGCCGCACGCTCGATTTTCAGGCCATGCTCGTCGGTGCCGGTGAGAAAAAAAGTATCGGCGCCCAGCATGCGCTGACGCCGCGCCACGGTATCGCAGGCGATGGTCGTGTACGCGTGCCCGATGTGCGGCCGGGCATTCACGTAATAAATCGGAGTGGTGATGTAAAACTTCTTCGTCATGTCAGATCGTTCGTCAAATCGTTTACCACAGAGTCACAGGGAGCACGGAGAAGTTTCTCGATGCAACTCTGTTGGCTCAGGGGCTAATGTTTTTCGTCTTTCAAATAAATCCGAGTTGCTTCCTGCATCACGGTTTTCAACGGCACATGGTGCTCGGAAGCGAGGCGGCGGCAATCTTCATATTCGGGCGCTAAGCTGGTGACAGTTCCATTCAGGCTTGCGATTTTGATGCGAACTTCACCCCACGGGGTGCGAACCTTTTCCCAGCGCCGCGTGAGCGTTTGCCGCAATTCTTCGCGACGCCGCAGGCCCAGCGTCGTCGTCTCGGTAAAAATAATTTCCGTCAACCGGCCGGCGTCTTCCGGCTTGCACAAAACGGTCAGCAACGTACCCGGGCGATTTTTCTTCATCTGCAACGGCACGCCGAAGGCATCGAGTGCGCCCTCGGAGAACAGACGATCCATAACGTATCCGAAGACCTGCGGGTTCATGTCGTCAAGATTCGCTTCCAGTATGGAGATCGTCTCCGAGGCAGTTTTTCCGGACGCAACTTCAGTTGATTCGCCTACGCTGAGGCGCACGACGTTGGCATGTCCCGGAAAATCGCGCGAGCCCGCGCCATAGCCGGATTTCTCAATCCGCATCGTCGGAAAGTTTCCGAAACGCCGGGCCAGTGTCTTGACGATCGCGGCACCGGTGGGAGTCACCAGTTCGGCCTGAATTCCGGAAGAGTAGAGTGGCGCATCTTTCAGCAAATCGAGCGTTGCCGGAGCAGGCACGGGAAAAGTTCCGTGCGCACACTCGACCGTACCGGCGCCAAGGTTGAGCGGCGAGCAGATAAACTCCTCCACTCCGAGACAGTCCGCGCCAACGGCTGCGCAAACCATGTCGACGATGGCATCGACGGCGCCGACCTCGTGGAAGTGCACGTCGTCGATGGAAGTGTTGTGAATCCTGGCCTCGGCCACGCCGAGCGCTTCAAACATGGCGACAGCGTTGGCCTTGGCCCGCGCGCTGATGGCCGCATTCTGAATGATCGCACGAATTTCGCTGAGCCCGCGGCCATGAATATGGGGCGCGGACATTTCTGTCCGGGGGCTGCGACTCTCGGCAAAAGGCAAGGCCCCGTGATGATGGTCGACTTCGTGGTGGTGATGAGAACCGTGTTCGTGGCGAGAGTGCGCGGGCGAGGGCGCCCGCGCCACATGTTCTTTCGCCCAGAATTCTTCCCGTGGCTCGTCTTTTTCGCTGTTCGCCCAGACGTCGACCTTGGTTGCGGAGATTCCGCTGCGCACGACGCGCGAGATCTCGAGCCGCGCGCCGATACTGAGCTGCGCGACAGTTTCCTCGAGCACGGAGGAAGGAAGGCCGGCGTCGATCAAGGCGCCGAGAAACATGTCGCCGCTCATGCCGGAAAAGCATTCGAGATACGCGATGCGCATAGAAAAAAGTCGTCAGTCGTTAGTCGTCAGTCCTTAGTGTCCTTAGTCGTTGGCCGATTGTCGTCAGAAGCCTTGTCGTCAGTTGGATATGTTTTCTTTGGACGCGGTCGAAGTCGGCGGCGGATGTTGTCGCCGGCGAACGACTAACGACTGAAGTTTCATCATAGGGAACGCCTCGGTGCGCGTCAAACGCGGGGCTGGCGGACCTGTTCGCGCACCAAACGTCTGTTAAAATCTCTGTTTCTTCCATCATCTTGAGGAACGCTTGTATCGTCATCTGGAACAACTTCTTGCCCGGCGTGTGTCGGAATATCTGCAAGGCCGATACCCTGGGGTAACTTTGCCCGCCATCGTGGTGGAGCAGCCTCCGAAGGTGGAGCTTGGCGATTTTGCGATTCCTCTTTTTCCATTTGCGAAGCCGCTGCGTTCGGCGCCGCTGAAAATCGCCGAAGTCGTACGGACGGAGATCGGGCCGATTGAGGGCATCGCCGGGATGCAGGTTGCTCCTCCGGGCTATCTGAACGTGAGAATCGATCGCAGTTGGCTGGCGGCCGCGTTGGCTGCCGATCAGAAGCCAGCTGCCGAAATTCTTGCTGGGAAAATGTTGGTCGAGCACTCGAGCATCAATCCCAACAAGGCGGCGCACATTGGCCATCTGCGGAATGCGATTCTTGGCGACACGTTTGTGCGGTTGTTGCGTTATGCGGGCAGGGAAGTCGACGTGCAGAACTACATCGACAACACCGGCGTGCAGGTCGCGGATGTTGTGGTTGGATTTATTCATATCGAGAAAAAATCGCGTGCGGAAATCGAAGAACTCGCGCGCCAGCCGCGTTTCGATTACTACTGCTGGGATGTGTATGCCCAGGCTTCGCGCTGGTACGAAGAAGACAAGAAAAATCTCACTGTTCGCGCGGCGACGCTGCATGCGATCGAGGCGGGCAACGATGAAACCTCCGATCTGGCGGAACTGATTTCGACCGCTGTGTTGAAACGCCATCTCGAGACCATGGACCGCCTCGACATTGAGTATGACTTTCTTCCGCGCGAGAGCGAGATTCTGCGGCTGCATTTTTGGGAAGCGGCTTTCACGAAGCTGAAGGAAAAAGGTGTCCTCTCTTACGTCGACGCGGGAAAGAACGCTGGTTGCTGGGTAATGGACCGTCCGAACAAGGAGCGAGATGATCGACTGGAGGGTCCGCTGCGCGAAATTGCTGAGGACGGCACTCTGGACCGTCTGGTCGAAGAGGAGGAAATTGATCTTGACGACGACTCGCCAGCTGACTATGAGTCTTGGGGCGACAACGAGACAGCATCTGAGGACGACCTACACGCGAACGCCAAAGTGATCGTTCGCTCCAACGGCACGGTCGGCTATGTAGGCAAAGACATCGCGTATCACATGTGGAAGTTCGGCCTGCTGGGACGCGACTTCGGTTATCGCAAATTCTTTCGCTATCCCAACGAGCACGAGTGCTGGATTTCAACGATTGACGGAGAAAAAGACCATCCTCACTTCGGCGACGTGGTTGAGAACTACAACGTCATTGATGTCCGCCAATCCGAAGCGCAGAACACCGTGATCGAGGCGCTGCGCGAGCTGGGACACGGCGAAGCCGCCGATCACCTCACGCACTTCTCCTACGGCATGGTCGTGCTCACTCCGCAATGTGCCGCTGAGCTCGGTTACGACCTGACGGACGAAGAAAAATCCCGTCCCTGGATCGGGGTCTCGGGCCGCAAGGGATTCGGCGTGAAGGCCGACGATCTGCTCGATCAGTTGATCCTTTCGGCAAAGAAAGAAGTCGACGGGCGTCATCCGCAAGCCGGTGACGATGATCGCAGACAGATCGCGACACAGATCGCCATTGGGGCCCTGCGCTACTTCATGCTGAAGTACACGAAACCGTCAGTCATCGCCTTCGATTTCAAAGATGCGCTCAGCTTTGAGGGCGAAACCGGACCGTACGCGCAATACGCTGTAGTGCGCGCGACGAGCATTTTTCGCAAAGCCGGATTGGAGGCGGAAGGCTTCCTGGGTAGCATAGGCCTGGACGCTGCGGATGTCGCGAAATATCTTTCAAGTGCCGATGCAGACGAGATCTGGGAACTGTGGCTGGCGGCCTCGAAGACCTCATACGTCGTCGCGCAGTGTATCGCCGCGACGGAGCCGGCCTATTTGGCCAAACATGCCTTCCAGCTGGCGCAGCTTTTCAATACGTTTTATCATCGGCATCCCATCCTGAGCGAGCCGGATGAAAAAAGGAAACAGTTTCTGCTGACGACCGTTGCCGTGGTTCGCCGCGAACTCATTCGCGCACTGGCCGTGATGGGTATCAGCGTACCGCCCATCATGTAATTCGCCGACCAAGTAAGCCGGCGATCATGTAAACCAGCGATCATGTAAAATGCCGGGAGTTGCACGCGGTGCCCGGTCCGCGTGGTTTGCGATTCATGCCCGATTCCATCTCCTCGCCGTCAGCGCCGCGTCTCTGGCTTCGCCGCGTCCTCGTGATCCTGTTGCTGACCGCGTTGCTTGTCCTGCTCGGCGGATTTCTCTACGAAAATATTTCGGAGGCGCGCGACCGCCGCTTCAATGCCATGCCCGGCCGTCTGGTGAATCTCGACGGACGCAAAATGCACATTGATTGCACGGGCCAGGGCACACCCACGGTCATTCTCGACTCCGGGCTCGGCGATACATATATTTCGTGGCGCAAGGTGCAGCCGGAGATCGCGAAATTAACTCGGGTTTGCTCTTACGATCGCGCAGGGCTGGGTTATAGCGATCCGAGTTCCGCGCCGCGCACCGGCAAAGTGATCGCCGAGCAGTTGCACGCACTTTTGCAGGCAGCGGGGATTGCGCCGCCGTATGTGCTGGTCGGGCATTCCATGGGTGGATACGATGTGCGCCTGTTTGCCAGTCTCTATCGCGACGAGGTTTCCGGCATGGTGCTGGTGGATGCGTCGCATCCGGAGCAGGAAAGCCGCTTTCCGCGCGAGTTGAAGGATATGGAAGGCAGCTGGCAACGGGAAGCGCTGTTCCTGGCATACTCCGCGCCGTTCGGTATTCCGCGCCTGCTGGGCCTGTGCGAGGACGATCCTGTGCTGCGCGCTGCTGAATGCAACTTCCACTCCGCACATGAAGGTCTGGCGGAAATGAGGGCCTTCCCTGAAAGCGCCGCGCAAACCGAAGCTACAGGGTCGCTGGGGGACATGCCGCTCGCCGTTCTTTCCCACGATCCGGACAAGCCGTCTTCCGAGTTGCCCGCCGATCTGGCGAAACCGACGAACGAAGCCTGGGAAAAAATGCAGGAGGAACTGGCGCATCTTTCTACGCGCGGAACGCAGACCATTGCCAAAGCAAGCGGGCATTATATTCAGATCGACCGGCCTGATCTTGTGATCGAAGCGATCGACAAGGTGGTCGAACTCGCGCGCGCGGGGCAAAGCGCAGCGCCCGCGAAACCTTGAGGGCAGAAGGCAGCTCTGGCGGCGTTACAGCAAAATTCCAATCGTCAAAACCTGCTACTCTTTCCTTCTCGTCAGTTCATTCATTGGAAATCTGAAACTGGTCGGCCCACGGGCGCAGATGAAAATCTGCATCTCTCAGGAGCGTTCGATGGAATTTGTTCATCGCCCATTATTTTTCCGTGTCTCGCTTGTTTTTTCTCTGGGCGCGTTATTGCTGCAATTCTGCGCAGCGCAGGAAACATCTGCCGCGCCGGAGCAGAAAAACCCGCGTCCGCGGATTGGGCTGGCGCTTGGCGGCGGTGCGGCGCTCGGCCTCGCCGAAATCGGCGTGATTCAATGGCTGGAAGAAAATCATATTCCGGTCGACCGGGTTGCCGGCACGAGCATGGGAAGCATTATCGGGGCGATGTATGCCACGGGCATGTCCCCGGCTGACATTCAGCGTTTCGCCGAGAAAATCGACTGGGACCAGGCGTTTCTTCCCGAACCGACTTATCGCGAAATTTCCTACCGCCGCAAGCAGGATCACCGCGATTTTCAGATCGACGCACCGCTGGGGCTGAAGCGCGGCTTGAGCGGGCCCAACGGATTCAATCCCGGGCAGCGCGTGGGCTTGCTTCTCGATCGCATCGCTTTTTCGGTGTACGCGACCCGAAACTTTGACGATCTGCCCATCCCGTTCCGATGTGTCGCCACAGACATGTTGAGTGGCGAGGCGGTGGTGCTGCGAGATGGTTCTCTGGCGCAGGCCGTTCGCGCTTCCATGGCGATCCCGGGCGTATTCACGCCGGTCGATTGGAACGGCCGCATTCTGGCTGATGGCGGCATGGTTGAAAACATTCCCGTCGAGACGGTTCGCGAGATGGGCGCCGACGTCGTGATTGGAGTGCAATTGCAGACTCCGCCGGGAAATCCAGCGCAACTCGAAACTTTGACTGGAATGTTAAGCCGTTCGGTCAGCGTCATGATCACGCAGAATGAGCGGCATTCGATGGCGTTGGCTGATGCGAAAGTGGTCGTTGATACGACTGGGTTCGACGTCAGCGATTACGGGCGGCTCAAAGATTTGATCGCGCTCGGTTACAAAACCGTTGCCCGCCAGTCCGCGGCGCTGTTGCCGTACGCGATCAAAGATCCCGCAGAGTGGCAGGAGTATCTTGCCGCGCGCTCGGGGCGAAAAAGTTCCGAATCGCAAACCATGGCCTCCATCCATGTCACTGGAGCCGACTCCGATACCAACGAGAGAATTCAGCATCGACTGGACAAGACCTTGCACGAACCAGTCAACCTGGATCAACTCGATACGCAATTGACGCGGATCGCAGGCGCGGGACAGTTCGATCGCCTGGGTTATGAGGGCGCGATGCAAAACGGGCAACCCGAATTGCTCGTGACAGCGCACGAAAAACCCTATGGGCCGCCGTTTCTCGATCTCGCTGTAAACGTCGAGGGCTCCGGTGTCGCCGCGTTCGACTTTTCCGCTGGAGGCCGTATCACCTTCATGGACATCGCCGATCACGGGGGCGAGTGGCGCAACGACCTGCTTTTCGGATCGAGCAATCTTGCCCGCAGCGAGTTTTACCAGCCGCTGTTTGGATCGCATTTTTTCGCGTCGTCCTACGCTTTCGCGTCGAAATATGCGCGCAACTCCTTTACCGGGCTTACGCGGGTTGCGGTGTTCGGCGACGAACGCGCTGGAGGCGGCCTGGATCTCGGCCACGAAACACTGCGTAGCGAGTTTCGCATTGGCTATGAGATCTTCGATGGGAAACTGGATCCCTTGATCGGCGCCAGCGGCCTGCCGATCGTGAGCGGAAGTACGGGCGAATTCCGCGCGCGCTACGTGTTTGATGGGCAGAACAATCCGTCGATTCCCGCAATCGGCACGCGCATTGCGCTGACACTTTCACGCATCCTGCAAAGCCCGGACGTGACGCATCCCTTCACGCAATTTGAATTGCGGAGTTCCAGCTTCCTGCCGCTCACCGACAAGACTTCGCTTTTCGTGCTCGCCTCGGGTGGCACAACGTTCGATGGATCGGCGGGTCCCTTCCAGGTTTTCGCGCTCGGAGGTCCGTTTCGGTTGGGAGCGTATCTTCCGGAGGAATTTCTGGGCAATCATTATGCGTACACGGCGTTGGGATTCCGGCGGAGTTTTTATCGGCTGCCGGCGCTGGTGGGCGGGAAAATCTATTGGGCAGGATGGTATGAGGCGGGCAGCGCCTTTGGCAAAGCGGGCGACAACCCAGGACCCGTCGTGGTGCGAGGAACGGCCAACCTCGGCATCCTGGCGGACACGATCGTGGGACCGATTGCCGTCGCGGGCAGCGTGAGTCCGACCGGACAGAGCCGCATCAACTTTTCGATCGGCCGGATTTTCTAAACGTGCGAAGGAGTCTCTCACGCCCAAGCAGGATCTTTCGGGAGATCCCTCGGCCCGCTCGTGAAGGCGCGGGCTCTCGGGATGACGGCAAAGATAGAAATCACTCCGGATAGCTTTTTCTAGTCCAGCGCAGTGATATACTTCGCGGCTTGGCTCAACTCGATCATCAGCCTGGAGGAACTTTTCTCGTGCGTATCTTCGCCTCGTTCCGCACTTCATTTTTTGATGCCCCGTTTTTCTATTTTCGGCATTTCTACATCGGCTTACTGCTTTCGATTTGCGCGCTCTCGATCAGCAGCGTAGGACAACAGGCGGCACCTGCTCAGCAACCGGAGGCGAAGGCGATCTTCAAGCTGGAAGAGGTCATGATTCCGGTGCGCGACGGCGTTCATCTACAGACTGTCATTCTTACGCCGCTTTCTCAGTCCGGGCCGCTGCCCATCATGCTCGAGCGCACGCCGTACGGCGTTCCGGAGAAGCCGCCGGAGCAGATGCCGGGAACTTGGAAAGAACTGGCGCAGGATGGCTATATTTTCGTGATTCAGAACCTGCGTGGCCGCTTCAAGTCAGAAGGCGAATTTCATCTTTCGTCCTGGGTCGATCTCAGCGATCCCAAGGCGACGAACGAAACGACCGACGCCTACGACTCCATCGATTGGCTGGTGAAGAATGTTCCCAACAACAACGGGAAAGTTGGTATGAGGGGAGTCTCTTACGACGGATTAACGGCGGCGATGACGCTGCTTCACCCGCATCCGGCGCTCAAGGCCATCAGCGAGCAGGCTTCGCCCGTCGATCAATGGATGAACGATGACGACCATCGTTACGGCGCCCTGCGCGAAAGCTACGATTTCGAGTACGCCGTGATGGAGCAGTCAGACAAGAACAAGAACACACATTTCAGTTTCGAAACCTACGATACGTACGAGTGGTATCTCGATCTCGGCCCACTCTCGAATATCAATTCAAAATATCTTCACGGATCGATTCCCTACTGGAACTCGACGGTTGAGCATCCGGATTACGATGATTTCTGGAAGAAAGAGGCCTGGGTCAATCAACTCCACGCTTCGACCGTGCCGAATCTCAACGTGGCCGGATTCTGGGATCAGGAAGACCCGTGGGGACCGTGGCAGATTTTCCGACACTCGGAAGAGAACGATCCCGGGCACACAAATTTCATGGTGGCTGGACCCTGGTTCCATGGCGAATGGCAAACTTTGAAAGGCGACAGGATCGGCATTATTCCTTTTGGCGGACACGAAACCGCGCGCGAATTCCGCGAGACGATCGAAGCCCCATTTTTCCGCTACTACCTTCATGGCGAGGGAGAAAAGCCGGCGTGGCAAGCCAGCACCTTTCAGAGTGGGTCGAATTCGTGGCACACCTACGCGACATGGCCGCCGAAAGAGGCAAAGACCACGAATCTTTATCTGCATGCCGATGGAACGATCTCATTCGATCCGCCCAAGGCGGCTGAGGGAAGCGGGCCCGGGGGCCATGGAAAAGACAAGCTGTATCGCGAATTCGTTTCTGATCCCGCCAATCCGGTGCCGTACCGCCAGCGGCCGATTTCTCCGACCTATCCCGGCGGCGACTGGCGCACATGGGAGGTTGCTGACCAGCGGTTTGTCGATCACCGGCCCGACATTCTTTCTTTTGTCAGCGCGCCGCTCGATCACGATCTCACGACAACGGGACCGCTCGCGGCTGATTTGTTTGCCGCGACTTCGGGCACGGACAGCGATTTTATAGTCAAATTGATCGACGTCTATCCGCAGGATGCGCAGAAGAACGACTGGAGTGACGAGGCCGGCGGTCCCAAGCCCGGTCAATATGCGCAATCATTGAATGGCTACGAATTGCCGATCGCCATGGAAGTTCGTCGCGGCCGCTATCTCACCAGCTTCGAGACTCCGCATTCACTCACGCCCGACAAGCCGACCGAGTGGAATATTCCCCTCCGCGATCACGATCATGTTTTTCTGAAAGGGCACCGCATCATGGTGCAGATTCAATCGACATGGTTCCCGATCATCGACCGCAATCCACAGAAATTCGTGCCCAGCATCTATAAAGCTGCGGCATCGGATTTCGTCACCGCGACGCAGCGCATCTATTGCTCTCCGGAACTGCCTTCGCATCTGGTGGTGCCGGTCATGCCGTGATTACGCGAAGGGCAGAGTTTATGAGGAACGCTTTTACGCAAAGGCTTCCGCGGAAAAAAGAAAGCCCGGGAATAGTCCCGGGCCTTGAGTCGTTCTTCCTCGCCGGTTTACTTTCCGCTCGCCGTTCCGTGCTGTCCCAGCCACGAGGCCAATTGTGATCCCTGTTGCGCCTTGAGATCGATGCAGCTGTTGATGCGTTCAATCGACTGTTTGTAGGTGCGCTCGGCGGCTTCGACCTTGTGAGCGGTGAAAAACTCCGTCACCTGATCGCGCAGCGTGGCATCGCAGAAAACGCTGGTAGCACCTACCACCTGAGCGCTGGCAAACGGGCCCCCATCTTTTTCCAGCTCGGACCAGTGTGAGCGGATGAAATCCCAGGCAATCTGTTGGCCGGCTGGGTTGGCCAAAACGCTGGTTACGACCTGCAACGCGTCCTGCGAGCGCACCTCTGGCGAGATGGCGAAGTTCAGCGTGCGCTCGAGCAGTTTGGGATCGGTGAAGTTCGCCAGCGTGAAGAGATAGCCGTAGTAGATTTCCGGCGACTTCGTGTCCTTCAGGCCGGCGACCAGTTTGTCATAAAAATCCGTGTCGCCGTTGAGAGCGGCCAGCGGAAATGCGCCGCCCGCGAGTTGATGATCGACGGACGCAGGATCAGCCATCGCCTGGTCGGTAATCTTGCGAGCTTCCGCTAATGTCTGCGGATCGCGCGCGTCGTAGCCGAGCGCATTAAACACGCGTGAGCGCAGGGTTCGCTCTTCGTCGCTGTCCCCGGGCTTGGGTTGGTATCCGAGTTCGTGCATGGCCGGCTCCAGATATCCGCGCAGCCAGGCGTGAAATGCATCACGATCGCTGTTGCTGACCACGTACTGCCCGA
Source organism: Candidatus Sulfotelmatobacter sp. (assembly GCA_030040965.1). Classification (GTDB taxonomy): domain Bacteria; phylum Acidobacteriota; class Terriglobia; order Terriglobales; family Acidobacteriaceae; genus Sulfotelmatobacter. The sequence goes on from JASHOT010000110.1 coordinate 17,664, forward strand.
TGTAGTTCAGCCGCCCGAGCACGTCTTCCATCACGGCGCGGTTGCGGTCCGACTGCAAGCCTTGTGCAAATGCGAGATAATCTCCGATCGGTTCGCGACCTACGCGGATCGATGCCCATATGTCGGTCTGGACAAAAATGCGCTCGCCAGGAGTCAACTTGGTTTCCGCATCGGCGGCGATGGCGCGCACCGTGGCAGCGTCATATCCGGAGCGGTAATAACCGGTCGCTCCCGCGTTTGCAAGCACCCAGGTCGAGCAGCCGGGAAGCGTGAAGGTTTCTTCTTTCTTGCGCAGAACTTCGCACTTCGTAGCGTTGGAGTTCGATCCCTTCATGCACAGCGGAATCTGCCAAAGTTGATCGTTGGGTTCGTCGAATTTCATGCGGTCGACAAAATAACGCTGTTGCGTCAGGGTTACCGTGGTCGAGTTTCCCGAGCACTGCGCTTTCACGTTGACGATCGGCGCGCCCGGTTGTTTCACGAACGTTGGCATGATCTGGTCGACAGGCTTCTTCGAAGTCTTCGCCTGGGCATCCCAAAAATCATCGGCCGTAGCGTTGGCGTATTGATGCTTCTGCAGGTAGGCATTCACGCCGGCGCGGAACGTGTCCTCGCCCAGATAGGCTTCCAGCATGCGCAGCACTGCCGCTGCCTTGCCATACGCGATGCCGTCAAACAGTTCCTGAATCTGGGCCGGAGTCTCGGCCGCCTGATGAATGGGGCGCGTGTTGGCCAGTGAATCAACGTTCAAAGTTCCGCCGGTATTGCTCACGTCGTCGAGTTCGAAGTGCCACTCGGGCTTGAAGTGCTCAATCGGCTTGCTCGACATCCAGGTGGCGAAGCCTTCATTGAGCCAGATGTCATCCCACCACTTCATGGTGACGAGATCACCGAACCACTGGTGCGCCATTTCGTGCGCGATCACGCTGGCAATGGTTTTTTTCAAATCGACCGAGGTCTGTTTTTCGTCAGCGAGAAGCAGGACGTCGCGGAAAGTAATGCAGCCGGTGTTTTCCATGGCGCCGGCAGAGAAGTCAGGAAGGCCGACCAGATCGAGCTTTCCGTAGGGATACTTGATGGCGAAGTAATTGTCGTAATACTTCAGCACGTCGCTCGCGATTTCAAGCGCGAAATGGCCCATTTCCTTCTTGCCGGTTGTGGCCCAGACGCGAATGGGAATGCCATCGGCTTCGCCTTCGACGTATTCGAAATTGCCGACCACCAGAGCGGCGAGGTAAGAGGACATTTTGGCCGTTGTAGCAAAGCGGACTGTGTGCTTGTTATCGCCGGGGCCGGGAGTGTCCGACAAGACTTTCTGATTGGAGATTGCGGCAAGGCCTTTGTCTGCGACGGCGGTAATGTCGAACGTAGCTTTGTAGTCCGGCTCGTCAAAGGAAGGGAAGGCACGCCGCGCGTCGGTGGCTTCGAACTGGGTCGCGGCGTACTTGCGTCCCTGATCGTCTTTGCCCAGATAGAGCCCGCGCATTTCGCTATTCAGAATGCCGGAGTACGAAATGTGAATGGTTGCACGGCCCGCCGCGAGCGGCTTTGGGAGCGACAGCACCACCATTTCCTTTTCCTTCTGCGGCGTGACTGTGGCGGTTTGTGTGACACCGCCGCTGGTGATGTGGGCCACGTGGAAGTCGATATCGGCGGAGTTCAGCGTGATCTCCGAGGTCGGCTTGAGAACCTGGATTGCGATGGTTTCATCGCCCTCAAACGTCGCCTTATCCAGGTCGGGGGTAAAGGTAAGTTTGTAATTCTCCGGGCGGGCGATCTCGGGCAGCCTCTGGGCGTAGGCCAGCGAGAAGGTCAACAGCAAAAACGGCACAACTGCAAATGTTCGCTTCATAGGATTTTCCTCAGCAGGTAAAAGTCAGAATTTTGCATTACGCGAACGTCTGGTACTCGGTGATGTCTTGATACTCGGTCTTTGATGCGCGGCTTTTAGTAAGCAAGCCTGTGCAGGGGCACAACACAGATCGGAAGCCGGCTTCTCTCCGGGAACCGTGCGCGGGCCTTCCGATGGAACTACTTTCAATACGCAGATCAAATATACGCAGATCAACGCCAAAAAGTTCACGCGCCGGCAGTCACCGCTCCGTTCGCAATCGTCAGGGAACAGCGATTGGTCCCAAACCAATAAGGTATCTCGCGATAATCGGCCACGTCGAACACGGCAAAATCAGCGTCCTTGCCCGGCTCGATCGATCCTTTTCTCTCAGCCAGCTTCAGCGCCCAAGCGCCGTTGATGGTTGCCGCCGTAATCGCCTCGGCCGGCGACATTTTCATATGCGTGCAGGCCAGCGACATGGCCATGGGCATGCTGATCGTTGGCGAAGTTCCCGGGTTGTAGTCCGTTGCCAGCGCCACGGCCACGCCAGCATCAATCAATCTGCGAGCATTGGGATAGTCTTGCATACCCAAAAAATAATTCGCGCCGGGAACGAGCGTGGCTACGGTGTCGGTCTTGGCCAATGACGCGACATCGGCATCGCTGACGTGATCCATATGGTCAAACGACGCTGGATGAAAGCGCAGGAACGGCCCGAGCGCCGTCTCCGAAAGCTGGCCCATGTGGGCGCGAACGTTGAGCCCGTGACGTTCTGCCGCTGCAAAAATCTGCTCCGTCTCTTCGGGTGCGAACGCCCCTTTATCGCAGAACGCGTCCACAAATCGGGCGAGCTTCCGCCGTGCCGCCTGCGGAATCATCTCTTTACAGACGATCTCAACATATTTTTGTGAGCAGCCCTGAAACTCCTTCGGGACCACGTGGGCGCCAAGCAGCGTAGGGACGACCGTCCCGGGCCAGCGCGCAGAAGCCTGTTGGATCGCTTCGAGCGACTTCAATTCGGATTCGAGCGTCAGCCCATAGCCGGACTTCGCCTCGACGGTAGTCGTTCCGTGTGCAGCCATGTCACGCAGAGCGGTTAAGACTTTCGCCGTCAGATCAGCTTTGGCAGCTTTGCGCACGCCCTCCAGGCTGGAACGAATCCCGCCGCCAGCCGCGGCAATCTCTTCGTAGGACGCGCCTTCGATGCGCTTCTCAAAATCCACCAGCCGCGGCTCAACAAAAACAGGATGGGTGTGTGAGTCGACGAATCCGGGGAGGACGACTTTGCCGGAGCAGTCGATCTCGGTGACGTTTTTTCGATTCTTCTTGAGCTTCTCCCGAACCCACGGATCGCGTAGTGCATCTTTGCTGGTGCCGACAGAGACGATCTTGCCACCAAGGCAGAGAACCGCAGCGTCGTGGAGGATGCCGAGTTGTTTGAGGTCAGCGCCGCGGCGCGGCACAGAACTTGCGGAAGCAGAACGCAGCGTCAGGAGCTGGCCGATGTTGGCCAGCAGAAGCGGTGGATGGCTAGGCAAGCACGCTCCCGCAGCACAACACGCACCACGGAGCCACGGAGCCACGGAGGGTCTTTGGGATCATAGGACTCGCCTAACAATTCCCCGATGGAGGACAGTCACGTTGAAATTGATGAGAAGCCCAACACATAACAATGCCTCGGGACTTTGTGGCTCCGTGACTCTGTGGTAGGTGTTCATTAGCGCTCCATCGGCACTTTCACACCGGTTTTTTTCGCGAACTGCTTCGCCTCTTCATAGCCTGCATCCGCGTGACGGATGATGCCTGTGCCGGGATCCGTTGTCAGCACGCGCTCGATGCGTTTCGCCATCATTTCGGTGCCGTCGGCAACGGTGACTTGGCCAGCGTGCAATGAATAGCCGATACCCACGCCTCCGCCGTTGTGAATCGAAACCCACGACGCGCCGGCGGCGGTATTCACGAGTGCGTTTAGTAGCGGCCAGTCGGCGACGGCGTCGGAGCCGTCTTTCATGCTTTCAGTTTCGCGGAAGGGAGACGCGACCGAGCCGCAGTCGAGATGATCGCGTCCCATGACGATCGGAGCCTTGATCTTGCCTTTTTTAACCAGTTCGTTCATTGCGAGGCCGAATTGCGCGCGCTCGCCGTATCCCAGCCAGCAAATGCGCGCGGGCAAGCCTTGAAATTTTATGCGCTTGCGCGCGAGATCGATCCAGCGCCGGAGAATGCGGTTGTCGGGGAATAGTTCGAGCACGAGATCGTCGGTTACATGAATATCCGAGGGTTCGCCGGAGAGTGCGACCCAGCGGAACGGCCCGCGGCCTTCGCAGAAAAGAGGACGAATGTAGGCGGGGACGAAGCCGGGAAAGTCGTACGCGTTCTTTACGCCGCGCTGAAACGCAAAGGTGCGGATGTTATTGCCGTAGTCGAAAGTGACCGAGCCCATTTTCTGCAGGCGCAGCATACCTTCGACGTGGCGGGCCATCGCGTCGAGAGATCGTTCCTGATACTCCCGCGGGGCATTTTTCCGTAACTCGACGGCTTCCTCGAAACTCATCCCGTTCGGAACGTATCCGTTCAGCGGATCGTGTGCGGAAGTCTGGTCGGTCAGAATGTCAGGCACAACGCCGCGTTCGGCGAGTTCAGGAATAATGTCGGCACAATTGCCAACCAGGCCGACCGAGACATTTTCTTTCTTGCGCACGGCATTCTTCAGGATGCGCAACGCTTCGTCGAGCGTCGTGACCATGAAGTCGCAGTAGCCGGTCTTGAGGCGCTTCTTGATTCTTTCCGGATCGACGTCGATGCCGAGGAATGCCGCGCCGGTCATGGTAGCGGCGAGAGGCTGGGCTCCGCCCATTCCGCCCATGCCGCCGGAGACGATCAGCTTGCCGGCGAGATCGCCGCCAAAATGTTTTTCGCCGGCGGCGGAAAACGTTTCAAAAGTTCCTTGAATGATTCCCTGCGAGCCGATGTAAATCCAGCTTCCGGCGGTCATCTGGCCGTACATCATGAGGCCGGCGCGTTCGAGTTGGTTGAATTTTTCCCAATTCGACCAATGCCCGACGAGATTGGAATTAGCAAGGAGCACGCGCGGGGCGTGATCGTGCGTCTTGAATACTCCGACAGGCTTGCCCGATTGCACGAGCAGGGTTTCGTCGTTCGCGAGATTTTTCAGACTTTCGACGATGGCGTGGTACGCCTCCCAACTGCGGGCTGCGCGCCCAGTGCCGCCATAGACGACGAGGTCTTTGGGTCGCTCGGCGACCTCTTCGTCGAGGTTATTCATCAGCATGCGCATGGCGGCTTCCTGCTGCCAGCCTTTGCATGTGATCTGATTGCCGCGCGGCGCGCGAATGGAAGCGGGAGCCTGAATTTCGGTTTCTACGGGCATAAGGAAATGGTAATCGTTACGCGCGGGGGAGTTCAAACGGGGGTGACAATGGCGCACTCTGGCTTACGCTAGGAGCCGACTAATGCGGGAGATCCTTCGCTCCGCGAAGAAAAGCGCTCCGCTCAGGAATGACCCAGGAGACATGAGATCGAATCGGGCGCGTCGATCAGAAAAATCGATATACCGATCAGGGCTCAGTGCCAGCTGCTGTAGGCCTCGCCGCTGATGGCGGTGCCGGATGAGTGAGAGTGACAGCTGACAATGCCGGGTTGCTGCGGATCGGCGGCGTTCTCGGGATCTTCCTGGTCGCAGTCCCAGTCGGCCGCGTTGGTCATCGGATCTTTTGGAATTTCGTGAAAGTAGCCTTTGCTCTGCAGATCCTCGAGAGCCTGCGGAGCCTGATGCTGGTCGAGCGTATATTCCTGAATTGCTTTGTTGATCTCGCGGACATTCTCATGAAGCACGGCCTCTCGCGCCTGGACAACGTGACGCTGGTAAGAGGTCGCGGCCACAGAAGCCAGAATCATGACGATGACGATCACGACCATCAGCTCAAGCAGGGTGAAACCGAAGCTGGAGCGGCGACTCTGCTGTTCACGTCGTCCTTGAGCGAAATGTTGGTTTATCGCCATTTGCCAGCCTCGTATTTCTCTAGCCTTCACCACTCAACTCACCAGCTGCTGTAGGCCACGCCGTTGCTTCCCATTGCGTTCGACGCAGAATGCACTCCGATGACGCCCGAATCCTGCTGGTCCGGGCTCATGATGACGTCATCGTCTTGCTCGACCTCCCAATTGGTCTCGCCAGTCATGGGATCCACAGGGACTTTTTCTATGTAGCCCGCGGTCTTCAGCTCATCGATGCCTTGCGGCGCTTTCTTTTTGTCGAGCGTGTACTGGAATATCGCAGAATTCAGCATATTCAAATTCGAGCGCAGCACTCTTTCCCGGGCTGTTAGAACCGACCGGTTGTACATGGGAATGGCGATCGACATAAAAATCATAATGATGCTGACGACGATCACCAGTTCGAGCATGGTGAAGCCGCGCGCTTTTTGACGGTGCCCAAACATTTACCAGTCCTTGTACTTCGTACCGTCGAGAGCGGTGCCTTGCGACTTGGTGTAAACGTCAAAAACGTTCTGGCCGCCCCAGGAATCGGAGTCGGCGTCGTCCTGCATCGAGCGCATACCCCATTCCTTGCTGTTGGTCATGGGGTCTGTAGGGATAGAACGTAAGAAACGGATCTTTTTGCCGCCCTGCGCCTCCTCTCCCTTGACCAGCGTGTCGAGATCAGGCGGGTAGTTCATGCTGTCGACTTTGGTCCGGAACTTGCCTTGCTCGGCCGCATCTTTGTAGCGGTCGATGGCGTCGCGCATCTCCCAGAGCGCCTGGCGGAGTTGACGTTCCCGCTCGCGCTTGATCGAAACCTGGGCCAGGGGCAGAGCCATGAGCGTGAGGATTGAAAGGATGGTCGCGGCCACGATCAACTCCATCAGCGTGAAGCCACGCTGACGGGCGCCGGATCTGAAGTTTGAAGCGAGCTTCATGGTTCTATTCTAGTCCTGCCTCAGAAGCGAAGGCCGTTGCCGGGAGATCCCTCGCTCCGCTTGAAGAACAGCTCCACTCGGGACGACGCCATATGCGGCAAAAAAAAATAATTGACACTAGCTACCTACTGAATCGTGACGGATGCTTGCGCTCCATTGACCGTGATGGATTGCGACGCCGGATCGCGCGCACCGCCACGGGTAATCGTGAGCGGAGTTTGTCCTGAGGCTTTGGCCAGGAAAGTGATGGTCATGACCGACCCCTGGCCGCTGACTCCACCGGAGCCGGGAGGGCGCGTCACGGTAATCGTGGACTGGCCTACGGAGTCATCCTCGCGATGCACCACGGCAACGGCCTGTCCATCCTGCGAGAGGAAGCCGCCATTGGACACGTTCACGACCTGCAGCATTTGCGGGTTGTAATTGAGCTGTACGGGAACGGAGTACACGTTCTGCGCGCCGGTCAGAAGCAGGTTGACGGCGAAGGTGTTGCCCTTGCTGGTTTCGATCGTCGCCGGATCGAACAGGAAACTCGGAGCCCCACCGTTCACGGGCGTGATGCTCGAGACCTGCGCAGCGGGAGTTGGCCGCAATGGGGCGGTGTTGCTGGCGCCCGGACCGCCGGGGGCCTGGGCCGGAGCGGGAGACTGCGCCGGCGCTGCAGGCGCGCTGGCGGGAATCATGCGCGCCGGATGCCGCAGCTCAATGGCGTTGGCCGTGCCGATCTCGATGGCGCGCTGGTTGATTTCGTTGACTTCCGTGTTGCGGATGATATGCGGAACCATGGCGAACACGATTTCGTCTGACGAGTGATCCGTGGTGGTTTGGCCGAAGAGATACTTCAGGATCGGGATCTGCGCCAGACCGGGGATTCCGCTAAGCTGCTTGGTCTGCGAATCGTCCATCATGCCGCCGAGCAGGTTGGCTTCGCCATCCTTCAAGCGGATTTCGTGCTCGATCTTACGCTGGCCGATGATGGGCTGGCTGATGCCGCCGATGTTCGACTGGCCGGTCACGGCGGAGACGTCCATGGAAATCTTCAGCGTGACTTCGCCGTCGGCGTGAACGTGCGGAGTGATGTCGATATTGACGCCAACGTCGAGATACTGGAACTGCGTATTGACCAGAGGATTGATGCCGACCCCGCCAATGCCGGGCTGGAACGATCCGGTCGCCACCGGCACGCGGTCGCCGATCTTGAGCGAGGCCTTCTGATTATCCAGAGCGCGAACCTGCGGATTCTGGATCAACTTGGTGTCGCTGTTGCTCATGATCGCCGACAAGTTGGCGGAGGGAATCGTGACCTGGAAGTCGGTAGCGTTCAGGCTGCCCAGAGTGTTCAGTTCGAGGCCGTTGGTGGAGCTGCTGGTGGTTCCGGTCGTATTGGTGGTTCCCGAGGTCGTGGTGGTGGTCGAATTCAGATTGCTCTGCAGCTGAACGGTAGCGCTCGAGGGCGGATTGATGCCCAACGTTTTCGAGCGGTCCCGGCTAATCTGCATGATGGCGATATCGATGATGACTTCAGGGCGCGGTTTGTCGAGGTCGTCGACCAGTTTCTCAGCCAGCGCGATCTGATCGGGTGTACCACGGACGACGAGCGCATTCTGAGATAGCAGCTGCTGCACGCGCTGGACGTCGAGCACGGCGCGGATCGCATTGACTACGTCCTGCAGCTCGGTGGGCTGGGAGATATTCGAAAGGTAAAAAGTCTTCAGGACGCTCTGCTCAAGCTCCTTGCGCTTGGCAGGACTGTCTTGCGCGACGAAAATCGTGTTGGGTGTTACCGGGCGCCAAAAGGTTTTCGACTCGAGCGCCGTGATTTCAAGCGCCTCTTCCAGCGTGACTCCGTTGAGCTCGACGTTAATCTGGCGGGGAGTGTAGTCGGGGTCGAAAAGAACGTTGATGCCGGCGAGCTGTCCGATGGTGCGGTAGACCACATCTGACTTGCTGGCCGTCATTTTCAGGGTGATAGGAACGACCGAGATGGGGGCCAGCTCCACAGGGCCGGATGCTTCACGCACGCGCCGCTCCAGGCTGTTGGGAGGTCCGGCTGCCTGGGGTGGAGGGTTCTTCTGGTCGTTAATCATCTTCAGCGTGCGAGTCAGTTCCTGCTGGGCGATGAACAGCGACGGATCGATCCCCAGCGCCTTCTGGAACTCGGCCACAGCGTCGTCGAGCTTGCCCTCTTGTCGGAGCTGCTGGCCGCGATGCACGATTGCCGCCGCAGCCTCAAAGCGTGTCCGCTCGAAGGCGGAGCGGTAGCGCAGTTCCTTCGGCTTCAGATCGTAGGCCTGCTTGTAAAAGCCATAGGCAGCCTCGAAGTTCTGTCGAGCCTCTGCGTCCTGGCCCTGGTCGTAGAATTTCTTGGCCTTGTCGGCGGAGATGGCGGGAATGGTCAGAGCCACCACCAGCAGCGGCAGCAGCGCCGGGCGCATCAGGCGTGTCATTCGGTGATCCTCACGAGATATCCTCTTTACGTCTGGATGACGATGTACTTAATTGATTGCGGTCTTTGCCGGAGGGCAAGCCTCCCGAATTCCACCGCGCTGCATGGGGTCTAGGCGCGGGAAATCCGCTCAAACACAATAAAAACTGTCGTTTCCGCGATTATAGCATCGCTATTTGCGGCACCCGAGCGACTGGACGACGGAGCCGTTACACTCTTTGGTCGTACGACTACCGGGTCTGCTTTGAGGACC
>JASHOT010000111.1 GCA_030040965.1 Candidatus Sulfotelmatobacter sp.
ACGTCGATGCTGCCAGCCATCTGCTGGTCTGCCTCGGCGACTTGCTGCGCATGGCCCTCGAACGGCGGGAGAATGAGATCACTTTACAGAGCGAGCTCGAGTTCGTCGGCAAGTATCTGGAGATCGAACAGACACGCTTTCATGATCGGTTGAAAGTTCACATCGACGTGCCACCTGACCTTCTTGCAGTCTATGTACCGAGCCTGGCGCTTCAGCCACTGGTTGAGAACGCCATCAAGCACGGCATCAGCGTCGATTCCGCCGCAGGCCGGCTGGAGATCGCTGCGCAACGCCACAACGGCAGAGTTTGGCTCTCGGTCCGCGATGATGGCCCGGGTCCGGCACTGGGATCGCGCCTGCGATTCGGCGTCGGTCTCACCAATGTCCAGTCACGCTTGAAACAGCTCTACGGCAACGAGTCGTCGCTGGAACTTGCCGGAGGCAACGGTCGAGGCTGTGAGGCCATCATTACCATTCCACTGCGGAGTTCGCATGAAGACGCGAGTCCTCATCGTCGATGACGAACCGATCGCCCGCCGCGGTATCCGCCGCTATCTGGCCAAGCACAACGATATTGAAGTTGTCGGCGAGGCGGCGAACGGAATCAGTGCGGTAGAGCAGATCAACGAACTTCATCCCGACATCGTTTTTCTCGATGTGCAGATGCCTGATCTCGATGGTTTTGGAGTCATCGAGAATGTGGAGCCAGCGACCGCCCCCGCTCCCGTGTATGTCTTCGTCACGGCTCACGATGCGCACGCCATTCGTGCATTTGAAGTGCACGCTGTTGACTATCTCTTGAAACCGTATGATAAGGAGCGATTTGCCAAGGCCCTGGTTCACGCCCGCCAGGTCCTCGAACAGCGCAGTGAAGGAGATCGAGGTCTCGAACCACTGCTCCAATCCCTTCGTGGTCTCCGCCCGTTGGAACGCTTTGTGGTAAAGGACAAGAAGCGGATTTTCTTTGTTCCTGTTTCCCACGTTTTGTGGATCGAAGCCACGGGAAACTATGCCTGCATACACACCGCCAGCGACAGTCACCTGTTGCGGGAAACCCTGGCACACCTGGAAGAGAAGCTGGCGCCACACCACTTCATCCGAGTACGGAAATCGGCCATCGTGAACAGCGCCCGCATCAGCGAGATTCGTCCGATGTTCGACGGGGTATACGACATCGTCCTGGCAGAAGGAACGGTGGTCACGTCGAGCCGCCGATACGCTCACAAGTTACGGGCTCTGCTGGAATCCTAGAATCAGTCTTATAAACCCAAATGAACGAGGTAACCGACCGAACTCCCATGGCCCAATGATTTCTCATACTAGGCTGCAAGGTCCTTCACGGGAAGCAGACGGCGATTAAGTTAACAACATCCCCCAAGGCGTGCGCAATCATCACCGGCCGCAGGCTCTTGTGCCAGTATGCAAAGATCCCGAAGACAATCCCCAGCGCCGCGATTACGACCACCATCTTGACTCCCTGGTACCAGTGGGCGACGCCGAACAGCATGCCCTGAGCCAGCACTGCGAGCGCTACACTGCCGGTCAACGCGAAACTTTGCCGTTGCAAGTAGCCGCGAAACACCAACTCCTCGCAGAATCCAGCGGTCATTGACATCACAACCCAGAGCGTGACTTCAGCCGCTCCTCGCGGATTCAGAAAACCAAGGGACTCGATATGACTGGACCCCAACACGAAATTCATGAAGACCCCTACGCCAGTAACTGCAAGCCAAAACGCGCAGGCAAGAGCGATATCGCGTAGCACACCCTTCCGGTTGCGCCAACATCCACCCACGAAGTCGCGCACTTTGGTCGCGCCTGGGATCAGTCCACCAAGCCATATGTAAAACGACATTGCCCATTCAGAGACAATTACAGACAGATAGAGGACTACATTTCGGTGCTTCTCCCCGGCTGCCGGACTGCCGCTCTGCATCCGGTAAAGACCCGCAGAGATGGCCAGCAGGATCATGAGCAGGCCCAGAGTGTGCCACAAAGGCGCGACCAGCTTGGGCTTCGGGCGCCGCGTGGACGGTTCCGCACTGTTTGCCATGAACAAAGAATTGACGATCGACAACAGTCGCAACACAACGCTTCAGATTAGCACCTTGCATTTCTCAAATGTTTCGCCAGCAGCATCAGGCAGGCTGGCTGAACAAAACCGGGCAAGTTTTCGATGTGGCACTCGTAACGAGTGACTAGTCGGCGGAACCAGTGGAGCCAAGCAAAAAGCCGTTCTACGCTCCCTCTACCCCAAGAGGGCGACGCCTAGCTTCTTTGCGGCTTTGCGTAAGTCATCGTCGAGCGTAGCCAGCGGCAAGCTTCGACGGATGGCCAAATCGAGGTAGATCGAGTCGTAACTGGTTAGTCGATGTGCCCGGCATAACCCAAGAAGGTGCGTAAAGGCCCGATCAGGAGCTTCTTCGTCTCTCTCGATCCCGAGCTTGCTCAGATCAGCGATGAAGGCGTCAGATTGCGGTGGAGTGATACGCCCCCTGCGTTCTGTCATCGCGAGGACGTTCGTTATTTCGACGAACCACCAGGCGGGTACAAGCGCGGTTTC
>JASHOT010000112.1 GCA_030040965.1 Candidatus Sulfotelmatobacter sp.
AGGAGCAAGCACGCAAAGCGTCTTAGTCAGCATTCTCCAAACCTGCCGTCAGCAACACCGTCCCGCATCATTGGTCCTGCAGAGACTGGTCTGTTCCCCTCAGCCCAAAGCTCTGAACTTAACCACTCCTACGCGCTAAACAATTACATATAATGTTCGTGTAAGGTCCTGATCCATTAGCTTCGCTGCCGATCAGCAAACCCGTACCCAAGACCTGGTATAGGCTTACATGGTTGACGTAGCTAAGGCTACCCGCGTAGTAGTTCACCACCCCATTCACAGAACTTCCATTCCCGTTCAAAACCAAGTTTTCGACAGCTATTCCCACACACGACGGTGAGGCGGGCGGATTTTGCGAAGGGGCCGTTGATGAACAATAGGCAATCATGTCGCCCGACATGCCGGATGTCGCTTGAATTGTCGTAGTGGTGCCAGCCGAGATATTGTCTCCCTGTCCGATCAAGTGTGTGTTCGGCGGTAACACCCATCCGGTTGAAATAACAATGGTTCCTGCAGGAAGCAGGATGTTTGAGGGAACGCTGAGAGAGGTTGTACCATTGTTCCAAGGAGTTTTCCCGGACGTGCATGTTAACGCTGCGCCGCTGATCCCGCGTGCGTCGATGACGGCACCGGTTGTTGCAGGATAACTGTAAAATGCCCCCGAAAGAATGCCGTAAATGGCACCGCAAATCGTGGAACTTTGATTGGTGCCGCTTCCGACAAAAACACTAGCATCGATGAACGCGGGTGACCCCACGACACCTGGATTACCGTTGCTACAAGTTGAATTGTAGACTCCATTTTGTGCTTGTGAGCCGTTGGGGCAGCTCTGTGCATTGAGCTGCAAAGGAAAAGACAACGAATATCCCACGCAGACTGCAAACGTGATCATCCAGCCGCAGAGACTGAGTTTTGCGCGTCTCATCGCTATGCCTCCTTCAGTTCACAACTGAACGTCCCAATTGCGTTTTCTACCACAGTATTGGCCATCGCCTCTTGTCATGGCCAGAGTTCAAATACAGTACCGCAACCGCTTTGGCATGCCTCGCCGGTTCCGCCCCACTGGGTCGTACCATACAAACTGTGTGATGGGCCGATGAGCAGGGGCGCCGCTGTGGGATGATTCGCGTTCGGGGTTCCGGTGAAGTTGTAAAGCACAGAAAACGACCAGGATGTGTCGCTCTTCTGCGGTTTCAAGTCAAAGACGAGGCCGAGATTCGTCTTCCCCCCCAAAGCTGTACCGTAGACGTAACCTGAACCACTGAAGGCAAGGCCAGCACCTGAGTTGCTTCCGTCATCACCGCCCGTGAAGGTGTAGAGGACAGTTTCGTTCCATTGCCCATCTGTATCTGATAAGCGAAATACAACGCCATTCTGCTCAGTCCCGCCGCCAGCCGTGCCATAGAGCCCTTTTTCAGGGTCTAGAAGCAAATTTCCGTTTGGACTTGCGCCATCGCCTCCGTCCTTGAAAACGTAGAGCAGGGTTTCCCACCACGCTCCCTTCTCGGTTGGAGCCAGACGAAACACGCTGCCGCATCCAATACCTACGTCCCCCTCACTACAATTTCCGCCTTCGTAACCGCCATAAGTTGTAGTCCCATAAATTCGACCCTGGGCGTCGAGCACCAAACCGCCATTAGGGACTGCTCCGTCGCTCCCACCTGCAAAACTGTGAAGCACAGTCTCGCTCCACTGGCCGCCTTCCTGTTGTGGCGCGCTCAGCTCGAAAACTGTTCCGCAGTTTCCACCGTAAAATGAATCACAAGTTGTACCTTCGCCGCCACCAAACAGCGTTGCTCCGTAGAGATTGCCATCCTTATCAAACACAAGGCTTCCGCCTGGGACATAACCGTCATTACCTCCTTGGAAGCTGTAGAGCACTTTCTCCGTCCAGGGGTCGCCCAGCTGAGTTGGCGGCGACAGCTCATAAACTGTGCCACAGCCCAGCAAGATTCCTAGGAGAACACAATCCCCAGTTCCTCCAGAGCCTGTGACTCCATAGAGATTACCAGCGCTATCGAATACTAGCCCTCCAGATGGACCTGCCCCGTCGCCCTTCGTGTTCCCTTGAAAAACATACAAAACGTTCTCCGTCCACGCGCTGCCGTTTTTGGCTGGTGGAACGAGTTGATAGACCTCACCGCCATTCGATGTGGCCCCATAAAGATTTCCTTGTTTATCAAACACAAGTCCTCCAACGGGCACCGAGCCTGAGTCGGCCCCGCCCTGGAAGCTGTAGAGCACCTTCTCCTTCCACTGGGCCGATGCGGCGGAACAAAGAAAGCAAATCAGAGCGGTCAAAACAAACAGGGGAACACCAGTCCGTACTTCTATGTTGGGAGTCATGGCTGAAAAAGCACCTTATGAACGAGGTTGACGACGTGATCTCTCTGGATATTTCGTTCCAGCTTTGATAACGCAAGATCGTAGGGATCAAGAGCGAATAGTCGAAGGTGTTGGAACGTCTTCGGGAATATTTCGGCCAGTCTGCTTTCGTAGTCCTCAGGCACCTTCGCTACGCCGACGCGATCCAGATAGATTTTGTACTTTTTATGCAACGGACTACCTTGCCTACCCAGTTCCAGCAGGGCCAGACCTGCAGCCTTCGGAATGATTTCCAGAGCATCCAGATCTCCGGTGGGTCTCGAAAATCCATACACCATCGTTACGACAAATCCGCCCATGCAATCCAGCCGCACTTCTTCTGTTGCAGCTGAATCCAGCTCTCGCAGAAAGGACAGCCATAGCCCGGAAATGGTCTTATTTTGATGCGTAGGCAAGGTGTTCTTTCCTCAAGTCGGTAACCAGGTTCCAGTGCGCCGCAACGGGCGTGCGGTGCTCGCGGAGCCAAGTCCGCTCCGCATTGGTCATTGAGTCATGGCAGAAAGTGTCTTCGCCTGCGAGTCGTGCGCCCTCCAGGCCTCGCAGGCATGCACGTAGCTTTGGGACCCGATCACTGTTGCTGACAGAATCTGACTCTCCAACCTCCACCGCAAGAGAAACAGTAAACCCCAGCCGGTTCTGCCGATCATGCACCTTCGCATTTCGGACCAGCCAGTTCCAGTCCATGTCTGCATATGTCAGCGCCAGCCATGGCAGACCTTCGGCCACGCGGGAATCGAGATCCGGTTCGTTCAGTGCATCGAACAATAGCAGCGCCGGATTCACTTTGGCCTTCTTCCCTATGTAGGCGAACCCTGGATATCCGAGAGCTCCCAGCTCTGCGCTGAAATCATGCCTCCTCATTCGAACTCGGTCCAGGGCGCTGTCTGACGGCAGCGGCAGCACAGTGGCTGGAAGCTTCAAAGCCTTCAGAGCCTTCGTTACGAAGGGCCCCGGAACGACACGTCGCCCTTTCTCCATCATGGACCAGTAGGCCTGGGTGACGCCAAATGCCTGCGCAGCCTGCTGCTGTGTCCAATTTCTACACAGTCGGGCTTCCCTCAATGCCGTCCCATCCATAGATGCATCTCCCCTACCCTAGAATTATAACATATTGTGTTATATTGGATTTGCTGGGGCGGCAAAGGGGCGGCTCCTATTGCACGCGAGATGGCGCACCCGCTGTGTGGCAGATTCCCAATTTGGCGGCACTGCTGCTCCGGGATTGGATCGAATCGGATACGTTTGTTTGGCTGATCACAGATGAGATTGTTGCTGAATACAAGCGAGGGCGAGGTTGGGCGTTCGTCGCTCACTCATCGGCAAAATCGTCAACCTGCTTGGGTAAGAAGCGGAACTGGTGGCAGTCGCAAGGATGCCTGATATCTCCCCCGATCCCGGAGATGATCCGTTTTGTGCCTGTGCTGAAACTGGCAAAGCTGATTTCATCGCGACCCTAAATCCGAAAGACTTTCCGCAATCACTCCTGTCGGCTCACGTCGTCAAACCTGGCGAACGGATTCCGACAATAGCAGGCCGGAAACAACCCCTGTAGGTCATCAAAATGCCATTGGCGATGGGAATCAACCGGTTCTAGACCGCATTTCTCAGAGACCGTAAAAAACCTGGGGCTGTCATGCGGCTGTGGCTACCGGATGAGTTGCCTATCCCGGAATAGCGGAGACTTGTGCGGGTCGAGCAAACTCTGTCAAGGCGCGTGCCCGCGATAGCAGCGACCTTTGGTCGGCCTTGACAGAGTTTTCGCCCGCGCTACGCTGCCATTATCCGGGCAGGCAGGGTTTCTAAATGGTGATCCCGAGCCCGGTGCCGTGCTCCTGTTGCGGTCCGGAGATTTCCTGCCCTTGCGTCAAAGTCTGCTCGACGTTGGTGTGGAGCACGTGCGCGGTCTGTTTTGAAACATCGTGACCGAGGGCTGTCGGCAGCTTCTCGCGATCATTTGTGAAAATTTGCGCGTCGAACGCTCCTCGTATCGGTTCCTGATATGCGCGGACAAGTTCCAAACTGGCTACGACGAACCGCTGAGCCGGGTTCAATTGCAGTTCGGGTTGATTTTGATGACCGCGCCGAATTGCTCGCTGCCGCTCCCGACGTTTACTACGTGACCGACCACACATGCCAAGAGTTTTCCCCGAACCTTGAGCGCGGGTGAACCGTAGGCTGTGCCCACCTCCACACCGGGCAGCGCCAACCCGATCTTCCGCACGGTGTCGAAGCTGATTGTGTCTCGGCATGGCTCACAAGTTTGTGACCCCGTCTGAGGCATGCCGTTTGCGATCTCGCAACCGTCGAAACCACTATCTCAACTACACCGCAGTGCTGGTTCGCCTGTCCCGCGTCACACCCGATGTTCTGCTCGTGTGCTTCTTCGTGGTTGTGTTCTGTTTCGGCAATCTTCCAGCCTTTGATTCGGACTTTGATGTTCGTGCGCCCGGAATTGTGCCGATCTCCAAATCCAAGCCCAACTCCTAGTTCTGGTTTCCACCACCGTGGGTTTGGCGGCAGACCTTGCAAAACGTCGGCGGTTCCGTGTTGTCCACGTGGTGCCGCACAGGTTTTAGCGTCTTGAGATAGACGAACATCGCGCCAATGTCCTCGTTCGTCATTCCTCGGTAGGCGTGCCAACCCATGATCTGGTTGAGCTTCCGCGCACCGACAAACCCCGTGCGGATTGCCTGAGTGAACAAGGCTTGGTCGTAGTAAGAAATTCCCGATTGGTCAGGAGTTATGTTGGCGCTCGCCACGCGACCCCAAGGGCCGTCGAGAATAAATCCGCCGGCAAAGTCCATGCCCGCAAGCGGCTCCCCGTGTCCGTCCTGCGGTGTGTGGCAGTCCGTGCATCCAGCGATGGTCACCAAATACTTCCCACGCTTCTCAGGACTCGAAACATCTGGTTCAGGCACGGGTGCGTCCAGCGGCTCGGGCACGGTGCGGATCAGGTAGTTCACTGGAAAAATCAACTGCGTCGTCGCCTGTTGCTTATGCACGGGAGGCAGCGACCGCAGGTATACGATGACCGATGCCAAGTCTTCGTCGGACATGTGGCGAAAATCCAAGAACGGCATAAACGGAAAAAGCGCCCGACCGTCGTGGCCAACGCCCTCGCGGATGGCGCGTGCGAGTTGATCGTCGCTCCAGTTCCCCGCTCCCGTTTCGGCATCGGGAGTGATATTCGGCGAATACACCTTTCCGGGGAACCCTTTGAGGAGATTCATGTCTTGGCCCGCGCCAAGCGTGTTGAGCAGTATCGGCGCATCGTTGGCTGTCCAGTCGTGTCCTGCGTGGCATCCCATGCAATCGCACACATGCTGGACAAGATACTCGCCTCGGGCTATGCGTTCAGGCGTGCTCTGGAACCTCCGTGATGTAAGAGCACGCGCCCTCGGTCCTATAAACGGACGCCATCCGAT
>JASHOT010000113.1 GCA_030040965.1 Candidatus Sulfotelmatobacter sp.
CTAGCTCTCCAGAACCAGCACTCCAGAACCAGCCCGGGCACGCGCAGCACCAGCTTTCCACTTGCCGCCCGCTGATCTTTACTTGTTGCGAGCCACCGCTTGCGAGCCACTTCTTACGAACCAGCATAGAGCTGAAACGGCGCCCAATAGAACGGATTGTGGAATGCACTGCCATGTAACAGGGAGAGCTTGGCCGATCGCAGCGCCACATCGGGGCTCGATCCCTTGTCCAGCTCATCATAAAACCGGTTCATCATTTGTTCCGTCGAAGCGTCCGTCACTTCCCACAAAGCGCCAATCACGTTGTGAGCGCCGGCGCGCAGAAAGGCCCATGCCAATCCCACAAGCCCCTCGCCCGAATAAGAGCGTTCCCCCGCGCCGTAACAGGCGGAGATGGTGACCAGGTCGGCGCGCAACGTGTGCCCGATAATATCGCGGGCATAGAGCTTGAACGAGTCGGTTTCGGTCGGCACTCGCGACAGGACAATTGCCGAGTCGAGTGGGCTCAACCGGCTCGCGGTTCCGTGAGCCACGAAATGAATGTAGGAGAACTGTTCTGGATGTCCTGCGAGGTATGCGGCCGGAGTTGCATCGGCGCCGGAAAATACGTGCCGCTCGGCGTCTGCAAAATGCCTGGCCACATCGTCCATCTGCGCCGCGGCGTTGGGAAGCACCGGGAACTCTTCGCTCGGCGCCACGCTGTTCCCGATCAACATCATGCTGCGCTTGTTCTTGGTTCTGACTTTTTCAAACGAAGCGGCGAACACACGCAAGGAACTGGAGTTGGTCACAACGGCGTCTTCAATCCAATAATGCGGCGCAGGGGCGGGTACGATGAGGGTTTCGAAATTTAGGTTGTTCAGATTGCCGTCAGGGATGACGACGACCTTTACGCCTTGCGAGAGCCCGCCTTTCGACAGCAACGACGGTGCCGGCGAAATCAGCGTCTGGTAGAGATATTGACCGTCCGGGTTGGCAGGTGCAAGCACGTCGATCGGACCGGCGAGCGCTCTGCGATAGCGCTGGATCGCCGCCTCAATCTCGCTAGCGGGCGGAAGTGAGCATAATTCAGTGTGCCTAGACGTAATGGCCCAAAGATACGACTGCTTCTCACCGAGCCAATAATAAAGAACGACCGCGTTGGCACGGGCGGCGACAGCACGTGCGTTGAGAGGCGGGGGAGTGAAACGCGCGCCATGGTTCGCGCTCTTCCCTGTTCCCTTCTTTATTCCGGCATTTGCGATTCTGGCACTTGGGATTCCAGCATTGGGGCGCTCATGCGACAGCAGCCCCAATCCCTCCGACAGCGTTCGCGCGCGGCTGTAGTCTGCCTGACGCAGAGCCTCGTCTGGCTTTTTTCGTTCGACCAGGAAATGAACATAGTCGTCGTAAATGTGCGCCGCGTTGGTGAGGAAGGAGAGCCGAAAATCCTGATGACGGACGTTAGCGCGTTCTGCCTCAAATGTCGCAAGTGCCGCGCGATATTCGCGGTCGGCGGCGTCAAACTGTTTTTGATTTTCATAAAGCTGGGCCAGCGAATGCTGCGCCTCCCATTTCAAAGAGGGCGGGCAATCCGCGTCGCTCTCCACGTTTTGGAGGATACTCTGCGCCTGCGGAGCATCGCCCCGCCGCGCCGCGATCTGCCCCTGAACCAGCGTGGGATAGAGTTCATCTACATGTTTACCGCTTGCTTTTGCGATTTCGAGAGCGCGGTCAGCGTCTTGCGTGGCGTCATCGATCTTCGCGTTCTGCAGCGCGAGCCATGACATGGCCAGCTCGGCCCCGTATACATCATCTTTTGCGTTTGATTGCTCCGCGAGGTCAAGAGCCTTCTTGTATGCCTGAGTCGCTTCCTCGGTTCGATGAAGATCGGCGTAAACACGGCCTGCGCCACGCGCCCATGTCAGTTCATCGATCACGTCGCCCAGTTGCGCAGCGTGCTGCTCGGCTTCGAGGAACACCTGCAGAGCGCGCTCGGAATCACCCAATCTGTAATAGGCCCAGCCCAGATTGCCGAGAGCCGTCTGCATCAGATCCAAAGCGTTCAATGCCGCGGCGGCCTTATAGGCACTCTCAGACCAATCGATTGCCTCGTCCGGATGTTCTTGCAGCGCAATCGCCCCCAGATTCAACAGGGCTGTCGCCTGCAGCAGGCGGTCACCATGACTTTCGGCGAACGACAAACTCTGCTCGAAGAAGCTGCGGGCAGTCTTCGGCTCGCCGCGCTGATTGGCCAGGACGCCGCGAGCGCGCAAAAGATCTCCGCAGGCCGGCTGCGCGGAATCGGCGCACAACCCGTCTGCCTCTTTAACATCCCGGTCAGCTTTTTCGTATTGATGGGTGCGCGCGTTCGCAACGCTATCGAGAGTCAGAACGCGGATGATGGAATCTTTTTCAGTGGGGCGAGCCGGATCGGAATCCAGCAATTCGAGGACCTGCGGATACTTGCCACGCCAAAGCATGGCCTCGGCTTCGAGGATCTTGAACTTCCACGCCCATTCAGGACTTAGGCCGCGGAAGCGTCGCCAGCCAAGCTCAGCTTCGTGTTGGCTCTCGGCAAGATCGCCGTGGACGAAAGTGGCTCGGGCGTGCTGGTAAGCAATTTCCGGATTCTCATGCCGAAGGCATCCGAGGCATCCGATGAGAAGGAAAAGCGATGGCAGCGCGAGCTGCCATCGCAACCTTTGCCCGGCGATGGAGGATCTTTTTGAACTTAGGGTTTCGTTTGGCCGTTCGACGTGGTTGTGCCGGCGTCGGTGTCGCCGTCCGCCACGCAGCCCATTTTCGCCCGTATGCTGCGTAGAGTGAAGTACACGCACGGCCGGTCGTTCGGATCGTATTGCTTCTCGCCCACTTCCAGCTCGCCCAAAGATACAGAACCAAATTCCGGAATCACGATAACGTGACCGAATGTCTTCACGCCGGGAATGGGAATCTCGCCGATACTCTGGACCACGGAACATGTGATGGGGCCGCGGGCGGTTTGGTCGCCATTGTCACAAATACTGATGAGTTGATCAACGTATGCGAGCTTCTCATCGTACTGATCCTTGAGAGCTTTGGGAAGGCCGCGGGCCTCTGCGATTTGCGCCGTCTGATGGCGGACTTTCTCGAGGAAATTCGGCTCCTGCAGATAGGATCTGTCCTCGCTGGGCTTGTTGCCGCAAAATCCCAGATCGAGAGTCAACGCAACCGGAAATCCGCTGACTTGAAAATTCTTGTACTGCGTACCGAGAAACGTGACGCTGGGAATGTGGCCGTCTACTTCCGCGTGTTCGGTCGAAACCTGCGACACGACGCGGTCGGCGGAAATAATCTCGAACAGGTTGAATCCATCCATGATCGATGTGGAGAGAGTGACCCATCCGTTGGTCTTCATGCTGCGCGCGCCGGAAACGCGAGTCTCGCCGCGGGTGAAGGTGACGAGCCCTTCGAGGCTGAATTGATCGACGCTGCGGCTCAGATGACCGCCCCGACGATCATTCAGGGTGAGGGTCGCCTGCGGCTCGATCTTCTGGTCGATGGGACGATGCAGATGTCCGCTGAGCACCGATGCCGTCGCGTGATAGTCGTGTCGTGTGTACGTCATGGATTTTGGTGTTTCAGTCATGGTGGCCATAGTATGCTCCAGGCTGGCTAATTCTGAATTTTTAATTCAACGGTCGCGCTTCCGAGGTCTTTGCTTTCTCCCGCGGCGGTGACGCCATGGACGGAGAGTTTGTAGATGCCCGACTCCCGGCTCGCCCCAGGAAATTGCACCGGCCATTGATCCTGGCCGGCATTCGCCGGAATGCTGGTTGAACATTCTAGTCTTCCCTGCGGGTTATACAAGTCTGCCTGATAGTGCGAATAGGCCCCATCCGGTGGGATGCGGACGATGAGCAGAAATCCTGCGCCTTGGCGAACGCTAAGCGAAGATCCGGGGCCTACGCCCCAGGTTCCGACCGCAACCGCAGCCCAGGGCAAGACGCGAGGCTGGTTGGGCTGCCCACGCAGTTGCGGATACGTAACCAGATTCTGATATCCGATGACGATGAGCAGCAAGGCAAGAGCGGGCACGGTCCAGATCGGTCGAAACCAGATCGATCGAAGCCCAGCCGGTAGCCAGGCGAACCGCTCAGGATTCTCCGTTTGCGAGGCGTGACTCGATCGCTCCGAGACGGGATCCGTGCTCTCACCTAGAATGAATTTCGTATGCTGCACAAACTGGGAGCCGGCGCAGATGTCCCGCGCACACTCCGGGCAATCGAAATAGTGATCCTCGAATTCATCCCGCAGGCCGGGATCGAGCTCGTTGAGCAGATATCGTTCTGTCATTTTCTCTCGAACCACCGCTTCGTGGTCCATGTTTCCCCCTCACACATTTTGGGCGCCAGCAGAATTGGCAATCATTCTAAGCCGGGGCTAAATCTGGGGGATTCTCGCCCACATGCTTGAGATAGGTTGCCTTGAACGCCTGCTTGGCACGGTGTAATAGCACTCGCAAATATTCCCGATCAACCCCGAAATCACGACATACTTCATCTTTGTCGCGCTCCTCCAGAAAAACTTCGCGCAGCAGCCGCCGATCGCGTTCGGAAAGCTCGTCCAGAATCTCCCGCACTTTTTTCTCCGTTTCTTTCAAGGCCAGGGAATCGATGAGGCTGATGCCGGAGGCGGGAATGCTTTTCTCTTCCTCCTCATCGAGTGGAATCACGTGCAGATTCGAACGGAAGTATTCCAGGATCACGTTATTGCAAATCGAATTGACAAACGATCCCAGCCGTTCGGGCTGAAGAATCTTTCCCTTGCGCAAGGCCACGAAAAAACGCGAAAACGTCTCCTGGCGAATATCCTCGACCACGTCCGTCGACTTCACGCGAGCGCCAACTTTGATCTTGATCAGGGCGCTGAAATAGGCAGTGAAATTCTCTTGTGTCCGAAAATCTCCGGCACGGAGTCGTTCCACATAGGATTCGTCAAACGACTGGAAGTGCAAGTAGGCCCCTCGCACATTCTGGAGTGGGAGAGAGTGTAGCACCGGAAGTGACCCACCGTCGCCGCTATCCGGGTTTTGCGCAGGAACGGTAGGACGTTTCAGCAACGAATGGCTGTTGCGACGGCGAACGGTGGGCGAGATGGGCCGTAGGTTGAGCACTTACCGGAGTAGACTCCTGTGAACTCGGATCGGAGGAGTAGAAGTCCTGCGCCGTTTTGTTAGGAGGAAAATCTTAAATAGTGCCGGAGCCGCTTCCCCCCGGTCGGACCCCGGCACTTTCGAGAACCCTACCAAATGGTTGTCAGGCTGGGTCTCTTAACTGTGGCAGATCGCGTTTATCACGCAATCAAAGCCGCTTATCGATATAGTGACGGAAACCGGCGAATCGTTACACAGGATTCAGGAAAAGGTAATCAAGAGCGTATTCGGCTCCGGCAGAAAGAAGGAGGTGGCACGATGGCTTCCGCATCAATCCGAGAATCTGACGACATCTCAGTTTCAGCTCACCGATCTAAAGCTTTCATGTCTAAAGCTTCGATGTGGAACTTACGGGGTCTACCGGATGCTTCTGGCCGGGACGTAGGGTTATGCTGCGATCGACCTCCGATGCCGTACCCAGGGAGGCGCAATGAGCGTTTCGGCGATTAACCGCAAATCCCCAACTACCGGCCCGAGTGAAGTTCCTCCCACTATTGGAAAGCCCCAGGAATGGCTGGGGCGAATTGTACGGGATCGCATCGTTCAGATCGGAATCGCCGCGTGGATTGTGTTTGCGGCAGCGATTCCGTTTCTGGCTCGTGGGATCGTCCCCTTCGACCAGCCCGATTTGGCGCACCAGAGCTACTCCCTGCGGGTTTGGGGCGAGATTCTTGGGCCGGTCTATGCTCTCATTCTGATCGGCGTAATTTTTGCCCTTACGCACGGCCGCGCGGTCGATATTGGCTCGCGCGTTCCAGACAGGATCGCTGCTCGACGCGAAACCGTTGCGGTCCTGGTGTACGGAGCGGTGGTTCTGATCGCGGGTCAGTTCGTCGGACAATCGCTCGGGGTGCACGGCCTGGGACTTCACCTCTCCGGAAGCATGTTCGGTTTGAGCGAGCAGGTGACTCCGCGCGAGGTTTACGCCTGGTCGATCTACAACTTTATCTTTTATGCACTCATTCCCTACGCGGTATTTCGAGGGCGCGGATACTCCGACCAGCAGCTTTGCCTGCGATCGAGCGATCTGCGCAACGACATTCTTGTGATTGTGGGCGTGCTCGGAATTGGGCTCAGCGGCGATCTTCGCGGCAATCCAATCTGGCGGCTGAACGGACACCAGTTTGCCGTGGGCGGCACGATTGCGTTTGTGGCATCGCTTTTCGGAACCGGGTTGCCGATCATGATTTTTCTCACTTCGATTCTGATTCCGCGCTATAAGAAACTGACCGGCTCGACTGCGGCTACGGTGGTTCTGGGCGGCTTTACTTATGCCGCCTTGCATCTCTCGGAATATTGGACTCGTTATGACACGCCCGCACATGGAGCGCTGTCGTTCGTTTTCATCATGCTGCTGTTTGGAGGGCCGGGAATGGTGAAATCCTATCTGACCCAGCGGACCGGCAATGCCTGGGTGCATTTATGGGGCTATCACGCGATCTGGCCGCACGTCACCGATGATACGGGGATATTCGTAAGGATCTTCCAGATCCGATAGGAATCGAATAACATGAAGGAGCAGAGGCCCCTTGAGGCGTCTGCTCCTTTTGCGAACTGGGTCTTTGCCGACCCTGTTGATTTATCGCACTGCGCTCTTGGCCTTGGTCGCGCGCAAGTTTGCTGCCTTGCTGAGCGCTTCAGCCTTCTTCGTGTGAGCCTGGCGGAATTCATCCGGGCTCGGAGCGTGGGCGCCAGCCGGACGCCGCTTGGGTGCCTGGAGCGCCCCATAGCTACGGTCGGCGAGGCGAACCGTCTCAAAGCCGGCCCGCTTGGCCATAATGCGATAGTCGAACGCGATGTTGGAAGTTCCGCCGCCCAGTTCGTGGACCTCAAACGAGGTGGCTGACTTCTGGCTGACATAGAGGCCTTTGCAATCGCCGTTCGGGGTGAGGAATACGTGATACTCCACCCCGGTGTTGACAGTCTGGGCAAAGGTACCTTCCAGATTGATGACGGCGGCGCCTTTCGAAAGCTGACCGCTGCCGGCATCTTCAAACCAGCTCTCCGCGGCCGCTACTCCGTAGAGTGCGACCTTCTTCGCGCCGTTGTCGATGGGCACGGACGGGCTGATCGTGCCGTCGCAGGTGAGGTTGGCGCTTACATCGAACCAGCACTGATCGCCGGTGTTGCCGCCGAAGGTGCTGAGCACGATGGAATTGCTATTGGTGGTTTCGTCGTTTTCGAACCAGGCAGTCGGAGACGTGCTGTTGTTGTAGGAAACGTTGGCATAGCCGTTGTCGACAGTGGCCAGAGCGGCGATACCGGCCGCCGTGCCCGAATTGCCGCTGGTGTCAGACCAACTGCCGAGGGTGTAGGATCCCGCGCAACAAATCGTGCCTTCGGTGCTGGCGGCATAGCCTTCGGAGTAGCTGCCAAATCCGAGCGGACTGGCGACGTAACCCCAGACGCCGATGTCTTCCGTGCTGCTACCGTATTCCCAGCCGGCGGCGGCAGTGTTGTAGGTAGCGTCTTCGGAAGATTCAGACAAGCTGCCGAAAGAGGCGCCGCTATTGGCAGACAGATACGCCCCGTCGAAGCTGCTGCTGTTGGCGTAAACGCCGTACTCTGTGCCGTAAATGTCGGCACCGTCACCGCCTCCAAGTCCGGCCGCGTTGTTGACGTAGAGGTTAGCGTTCGTCTGCACGTACGATGGGAACAGCTGCAGGAGATTCAGCCCGACGCCTCCGTTCCAGAAGTTCAACTGCGAACCGCTGCCCGAGGTCGTCACGGTTCCGGCTACATCCCAGTAGTTCGTGCTGCCAGCGTCGGTGAAGCGAAGGCGAGCGAAGTCAGTGGTGTTGTTCTGGATGAGTTCCGCCTGCGGATCGCCGATGCCGCCACTGGAATCCACGGTCAGCGGAACCGCGCTCGACGGGCCATTGATGGTCTGCGCGGCGCTGAAGGCGTTGGCCGAACCGAGAGTCGGGATTTTGGTCGTGTCGACGTTCAGCGTAGTAGAACCGCCGAGAGAAACGGCGCCGCCGCCGGTGAGATCGGTTCCAGCAGTCACGGTGACCTTGGAGTCCGCCAGCATGGCGTTGGTCACGCCGCCAGTGGCGATGCTCAAAGTGCCGCTGCCGGTAATCGGACCGCCGGTCAAGCCGGATCCGCTGCCGACGCTGGTGACTGTGCCGGTGCCTGCCGCCGCGCAAGCCCACGCCGTGCCGCTATATTGCAGGACTTGTCCGCTGGTGCAAGCTTTCAGGCCGATGGTGTAAGTGGTGCCTAAAGTCATTGCACCGGGTGTGGTCAGGCCGCCAGCTGAATTCGCATTCAGCGTGATCTTGGAGTCGGCCAGCATGGCGTTCGTCACGCCAGCGGCAGGAATTTTCAGAGTCAGAGTACCGCTGGTGCCGCCGCCGGAAAGTCCGCTGCCGCTGGCAGTGGTGATGCCGGTGATGGTGCCCGTCCCGGGGAACGTCTGGCCGGATATGAACGTCATTTTCCCGGTGCTGCTGATGGCGAACGTGGTGCCGCTGATCGCCAGGGTGTTATCCGTGCTCTTGGGGAACAGAGTCAGAGTGTCGCGCACGTCACCTTTGCCTGCGACATCAAGCGTCGCGGCCGGAGTAATTGTGCCGATGCCGATGGCAGAGCTCTTCTGGAAGATCACCGAATCAATGATGTCGCTCGTCGTATCCCACACGGGAATGTAGCCCACCGTGCCTTTTCCAGTAACGTCGGGATTTGCGGGCGGGGCGGAACTTTTGCTGGAGTTCGCCGTGGCCGCGTCGGCGCTGGCCTTGGTTCCGGTTGATGCCGTGCCTTGCGAACCCGCCAGCACAAATGCGGATGCCGGCAATCCACCGATGGTTTCGGCGTCGCGCGCCTTCAATGCATAAGGCACCGCAGCGAGGAGCACGCGCGGCTGTTCGGCTTGTCCATCGACCTGCACGCCCAACCAGCGGGCTTCGCCGGTCGCGAATACATCCTGAGGCAAACCAGTGCTCGTCATCGAACCCAGCATCACGGAGTAATGGCCGGTGGAGTTGGGATGCACGTTCTGGATTTCCATCCAGAGAGGCGTTCCGCCCTGCGCATTCTCATAAAGGCTGAAGGTGACGCCAACCACGCCGGTCAGCGCGTTGCCGTTGACGTCGGTGAGGACGCCGCTGAATTTGATGAATTGAGGCACAACTGCCGTGTTGACGCTCGATGTGGCGGAAGCCGCCGCATCACTCGCGGTTTGCGCGGCCCCCAGGAACGCGCAACTGCAGAACATCGCGATCAGGCTCAGACCTACCCGCACGCGTAGATAGTTCATTTCTACTCCTCCCCTGGAATTTGTTTGGATTGGCTTGGCCCCGAAGTGGGGCACAGCATTGCACTGTTCCGATAGTGTCGAAACAGTGAAATTCGTTTCACGATAATGTGAAATCGACTGGCCGATTGGCTCGATGGCGGCGAGGTTGGCGCTCGAATCTGCACCGCGATCGAATCGAACGGCGATCGATCCGTGACGGGTTCTGCATATAGAATGGCGCGTTCTGCATTAGCGCAATTCCGGCGGGCGAGCTACATTAACAGCCATGTACAAAGTCAAAGCTTATTCCGCTGCCAGTTCCACGTCGCCGATGGCCTCGACCACGATTCCACGGCGCGACCCGACCGAAAATGATGTCCAGATCGAAATTCTGTTTTGCGGCATCTGCCACTCCGACCTCCACCAGGTGCGCAACGAGTGGAGCGGTTTCATGCCTACTGTGTATCCGTGTGTGCCCGGGCACGAAATCGTGGGGCGCGTGAAGAAGGTCGGGTCGGCCGTTAAGAAATTCAAAGCGGGGGATCTCGCCGCGGTGGGCTGCATGGTCGACTCAGACGGCACTTGCCCGGAGTGCAAGGCTGGACTGGAGATGTTCTGCCCGAATGTGACCTTCACCTACAACCTTCCCGACAAGCATCAGGGAGGCGTTACCTTTGGGGGCTACTCGGAGAGCATTGTGGTCGATCAGCGATTTGTGCTGCGCGTGCCGACGAATCTAAACCTTGCCGCGGCGGCGCCTTTGCTGTGCGCGGGCATCACCACTTACTCGCCCATGCGGCACTGGGGCGTGACGAAGGGCAAGAAAGTTGGCGTTGTGGGACTTGGCGGATTGGGACACATGGGTGTGAAGTTTGCCGACAAGCTCGGCGCGCACGTAGTGGTGTTCACGACTTCACCGGGAAAGAAAGAAGACGCCTTGCGACTGGGAGCAGACGAGGTGGTCATTTCGAAGAATGCGAGCGAAATGCAGAAGCACGCGGGCAGCTTCGATTTCATTCTCGACGCGGTTTCAGCCGATCACGACATCATGACTTACATGAATCTGCTGCGGCGCGATGGCAGCCTTGTGCTGGTGGGGGCGCCGGAGAAACCGCTTCCGGTTTCGGCGTTTGGGCTGATCATGGGCCGGCACAGCTTGTCTGGCTCGGCCATTGGCGGGATCCCGGAAACGCAGGAGATGCTCGATTTCTGCGGGCAGCACAACATTACCTGCGACGTCGAGGTCATCCCGATCCAGAAAGTGAATGAAGCGTACGAGAGATTGCTCAAGTCGGATGTGAAGTACCGTTTCTCGATCGACATGGCTTCGCTTGGAACCGAATAACTGACGAGTAAGGGGACGAGGTAACAGAAGGCGAGGTCACAGGATAAGAGGCGCATATGAAACCACCGCTCTCGTTCGCAACAGCGCTCTTGACGGCCGGCATGTTGATGGTGACTTTGTCGAACGGGCAGGGTCGCGATGCCGGTCACGATAGTCGGGCCCGCCTGACCGGAACATGGCGGCTGGTCTGGCTGGAAGAGCAGGGTGCGGACGGGGAGGTTCACAAGGCAGACTGCTCCGGACTGCTGGTATGCACGCGTGACGGCCACATGTCCGTTCAGGTGATGTACCGGAATGTGGGGGAGAGCAGAAGCGCTGCACCCGCGCAGTATGCGCAAGGCGGCTACGAAGCATCCTTCGGTAGATATGAGATGGACGGAGCTCACACTTTTACATTCCATGTCGAAGGCGCGCTGGTCCGAACGCTGGTAGGGAAAGACCTGAAGCGTGTCTATGAGATCTCGGGGAAGCAGCTGATCGTGAAGTCGACGGACCCCAATGAACACTGGAGAGTCGCGTGGGAATATTATTGACGGAAAGTTTTGATCCGTCGAAGAACTGCCCGGAATAACTGGTGAAAATGAAAGGAGTGCGAGCGTGAAAAAGCGATCCGACGGAGCGCGGAAGCTGATCGGCGATTTCGCGCCGAAGCTGGTCGAATTGACGGACCAGGTACTTTTCGACGATGTATGGGAGCGCAAGGAACTATCGAAACGCGATCGCAGTCTCGTCACCGTGGCGGCGCTGGTGACGATGAATCGCCCGGATCAGCTGCGTTTCCACCTGGGCAGGGCCGTGGAAAATGGGGTCAAAGAGCAAGAACTGATTGAGGCGATCTCCCACCTTGCCTTTTATGCAGGCTGGCCCAGCGCGATCAGCGCCATCATGATCGCAAAAGAATTGTTTTCGAAGAGCTGAAGGCAACACCAATCGACGACGACGTGAAAGTGATTCGACGCTGCCGCTTTGGCTTATTACCTGAGTCCGAGTAATGCGATGAACAAGCACTTTCGATTTTCCGGCACCGTGTTTCAGAAACTCGAAGAGCTGGGAATTCGTGCCTCCGTAGTATTACGCCGAGCGGGCCTGCCGCAAAGTTTTCTCGATCAGCCACGCGTGCTGCTGAAGACGGAGGAACTCTTCTCCGTTTGGCGGGCGATTGGCGAGGTCAGCGCCAATCCTGCGATTGGTCTTCTGCTCGGCACGGAAACAAGAACTGAGCGATTCAATCCGGTCGGGCTCGCTGCTTTATCCTCGGAAAACTTCGGCGCAGCCGTCGATCAGATAGCTCGCTACAAGCTGCTGACCTGCCCGGAGGAGATCCGTCAGGAAAAGAATCGAAAACAGAACGAATGGAGCATCCAGTTCCGCTGGCTTCTGGCAGAAGAGGTCGAGCCTGCGGCGATGACGGAGTCCTGCTTCGCATGGGTGCTGTCGATTGGACGCCTTGGAACCGGCACGCGCATGGCGCCGTTGCGGGTGGAGTTTACAGAGCCGCGCGCCCACATAAAAACGATCGAGCGCCACCTCGGCTGCCCGGTAGTCTGCGGAGCAGATCGGAACGCGATTGTGTTTCGCCTGACCGATGCGCAGCGTCCCTTCGTCACGCGCAACGCCGAACTCCTTGCCATGCTTGCGCCACAGTTTGAACAAGAGCTCAAACAGGAAAATAATCACGAAGCGTTCGCCGAGCGGGTGCGGATTGCCCTCCAGCAGAAACTGACCGGCCGGCGGCCGACGATTGATGACATTGCCGACGCCCTGCACGTCAGCCCGCGAACGCTGCAGCGGCGGCTGCAGGACGAGGGGTACAGCTTTCAGCGGGTGTTGGACGAGGCGCGGCATCATCTGGCCCGGCACTATCTGAATAATGACGTGCTTGAGTTGAATGAAGCGGCTTACCTTCTCGGTTATGAGGACGGAAATTCGTTTGTCCGCGCGTTCCGGACGTGGGAGGGAGTTCCTCCGGCGCGCTGGCGCGAACTGCAGCGGTCACAGGCGGCATCATAGCCGGGTCGCTTCCTAATTGAGCCAGTTAATTCGGACCAGTTAGCCGGGACCGGTTCATGGAAACCAGGAATTCGATTAATAAGGAGTGAACATGCAAAAGCGCAAACTTGGAAAAAGCAACCTGGAAGTGTCGGCGATCGGATTCGGCTGCATGGGCATCAGCTTCGGCTTTGGTCCCGCAGTTGACAAGCAGCAAGGAATTTCCCTCATCCGCGCCGCTGTCGAGCGTGGCGTAACATTTTTCGACACGGCTGAAGTCTATGGCCCATTCACGAACGAAGAACTCGTTGGCGAAGCGCTGGCGCCGTTTCGCGACAAAGTCGTAATCGCCACCAAATTCGGATTCAAGCCGGATCCCAACGGTGGACCGCGGTGGAGCGGCCTCGACAGCCGTCCCGAACACATCAAG
>JASHOT010000114.1 GCA_030040965.1 Candidatus Sulfotelmatobacter sp.
AGATCTTGCGGTTATGAATGGGATGACGAAGACGACGAATAGCGAAACGTTGGAACCCGGGACGGGAAACGCTTAGATCACAACTGCTTCTTTGTACTCCCCAAACACTCTTCGCATCGCATCGGCAATTTCGCCGACAGTGGCATAGGCTTCAACCGCGGCCAGAATACGCGGCATGACGTTAGCGCCGGAACGCGCGGCGTCTTCCACGCCCGACAAAGCAGATTTCCACGGGCCCACATCCCGCCTCGCCCGCAGCGCACGCACTCGCTCGATCTGCTTCGGTTCCAGCGCCGGATCGATGCGCTGAATCGGAATCGACTTTTCTTCTTCCACCTCGAAGCGGTTTACACCGACGACGATCGACTGCTGGTCGTCGACGGCCTGCTGGTACTCGTAGGCCGCATTCTGAATTTGCTGTTGCACGAAGCCGCGCTCGATCGCCTTCAGCATTCCGCCGAGAACCTCGATCTTGCCGAGATATTCCGCCGCGCGTTTTTCAATCTCGTTCGTCAGCGTCTCCACATAATACGAACCGGCCAGCGGGTCGATCGTCTGTGGTGCGCCCGATTCGTAAGCGATGATCTGCTGCGTGCGCAGCGCGATGCGCGCCGCCTGCTCGGTGGGCAGAGCCAGTGCTTCATCGTAAGAGTTCGTATGCAGCGACTGCGTTCCGCCCATCACCGCGGCCAGCGCCTGAATCGCCGTGCGCACGATATTGTTTTCCGGTTGTTGTGCCGTGAGCGTTGATCCGGCGGTCTGCGTGTGGAAGCGCAGCATCCACGAACGCGGATTCATCGCCTTAAAGTGTTCGCGCATGATGCGAGCCCACATCCGCCGCGCTGCGCGAAACTTGGCGACTTCTTCCAGAAAATTGCTGTGCGCGTTGAAGAAAAACGAAAGCCGCGGCGCGAACTTGTCGACGTCCAGTCCCGCCCGGATCGCCGCTTCCACGTAGGCCATGCCATTGCCCAGCGTGAACGCAACTTCCTGCACCGCGGTCGATCCCGCTTCGCGCATGTGATAGCCCGAGATCGAAATCGTATTCCAGTCGGGCACGTTGTCGTTGGCCCACGCGAACATGTCGGTGATAACGCGCATCGCCTGCTGCGGCGGGTAAATGTATGTGCCGCGGGCGATGTACTCTTTCAGGACATCGTTCTGCACCGTGCCCGATAATTTCCGGACATCGCCGCCCTGCCGCCGCGCCACGGCCACGTACAACGCCAGCAGGATCGACGCCGTTGCATTGATCGTCATTGATGTTGAAATTTTCGTCAGCTCGATGCCATCGAACAGCCGCTGCATATCTTCGATCGAATCAATGGCCACGCCGACTTTGCCGACTTCCCCCGCAGCCAGCGGATGGTCGGAGTCCATCCCGATCTGCGTAGGGAGGTCAAATGCAACCGAAAGTCCGGTCGTTCCATTCGCCAGCAAGTACTTGTAGCGCTTGTTCGATTCTTCGGCGTCGCCCATGCCCGCGTATTGGCGCATCGTCCAGAGGCGGCCGCGATACATCGTCGCCTGCACGCCGCGCGTGAAAGGATATTCCCCCGGATATCCGACTTCGCCTTCGTAGTCGGCGCCCTTGAGATCGGCCGGGGTGTAGAGCGGACTTACTGAGATATGCGAGGAAGTTTCGATTTCCGTGCTATTGCTTGCGGTTTTCCGCTTTTCCATCGCTTTTTCCGCCATCGCGACGCCCTCCGGAAAAATCACGGATTCATCTTCATCAATCAATCATGATCCATCAATCATGAACGCTGGCTCTTTCTCCTGACGCGCCAGAAAGAACTCAGACCGAACCAGGCAAATACCGCAGTGAAGCAGATTGCGACCGCGACCCGGCCTGCGGAGGTGTGTCCGGATTCAAATTTCGCATATTCGCGGGCGAGCGCAATTCCGCCAAACGCAGCCAGCGTAAGAAATAGCAGGCCAACCACTTCCAGCCAAAGTTGGTGTATCACGCGCCCTAACGAGCTGGCGGTTGTACGCGCGGCTCCGAGAAGGGCCCGCAGCGTGCGGCTGCGGCCAGCCTGCTGGCCGGCGACTCGCGCTACGACTCCCAACTTTCGTATGGTCGAAACTTTGCTCACGCTCTCGATTTTAACAGCCCACAGCGCTACAATGACCGAACGCCGTACGCGCGGGCGAACCGTTGGACTGGCGAACGGCATCTCATAGGTAGGTTGGCCGACGTGGAGCAGGGGGACCAAGTGGATCCGCAATTGAAACAACTCATGAAAGAACTGGGCGACGCCATCAATGAATCTCTTTCCGACTCGGAGCAGATTTCCGAGGTTGTGGCTCGCATCAAAGAAGGCGGATACGACATTTTTCTGGTGCTGGAAGCGACCATCGGCGTGAGCAAGCAGGGAGAGAAGGCGTCTGATAAAACTTCCCTCGTTACCACACTTTCCACCAATCCCGAATTCAAGATCAGCGATCAGGATCTCAAATTCCTGAAGTCGCTGCGCATCAAGATCGAAGACGAAAAGAAGTAGACGCTTCCACGCCTGTCGAAACTCGTTGCTGATTCCGCGTCAATCCAGCACTTGATCCAGTAACTGCCCCACGGCACGATTGGCTTCGATGATCGACGATCGGTGATCGGGCATGCCGGAAAGATCGGTGTTGGCAAACGCGATCCGGCCAAACGGTGCGGCGCGCAACACCTCGCCCGGCGCGGGATTGCCATCTTTTCCGAAATAGAATCCCGGCGCCGGACTCACGTAGGCGTGCCCCCAGCGATTGAGAATAATTCCCGCAATGTCGCGGGATGCGTCGAACCCGGTTCCAGAAAACATGTCGCTGAACTGCTGGCGAATCTGCCGCTCGTACGCGCGAAACGGAGTCGCGATCATCTCTGCGCGGCCCATGTGGCCCTGCTGCTCCGTGCTGTTTCCTGGATACGAGTACAGAACTTTGATCGTCAGCACCACGGGAGAATCGGGCCCGATCGTCGGCGTGTCGGCACCGCACAACGCCAGCTTGCGCACCTGCATGTAATTTCCCAGTCCTTCAAACCACTGGCAGCCGGCGATTCCCATTTTGTAGAGAAATCGCCAGTTGCGCACCGCGACGTTTGCCATCATGCAGGGCGAGCGATAAAACTGGGCGTAGGCATCCCTGCGGTCCTGGGGCAGATCGCGCACGATGTGCTTCGTCGTCCAACTTCCTCCCGCCATCACGACCGACCGGGCGCTCACGCGATAAACTTGTCCTCCGCGCGTGTACGCAACCGTCACCGATCGCGATTTCGCCGGATCGCCATCATGCTCGTTTTCATGTTTGCCCCAGTCATGCTTCACCCATACCACGGTTGAGTCCAGACGGATGCGCGCGGGCGATCCTGCGCCATCGAGAGCGGCAAAGTTTACATTGTTGCGGCAGACGTCTTCGAGCGAGTGTTCGCCGGCAATCGATTGCGGAATCAGCGTCTTCGCGATCAAACGTGCAATGCCGCTGTTGCCGTCGGGAAACATCTGTTGACCGGTCTCATCGCTGATGTCGAGCGGATGCAGCATGTCGAAGGCATACGCCGTGTAGCCAGACAGCGCATCGGGACCAAGACCGTAGCCTCCGCCTTCATCCGGAGAAAGAAAGGTGCGGATGGTTTCGCGGCTGATGCCGGAGCGCTCGATCATATGATCTTCCAGCGTGACCGTGTCGAGGCGCCGCGAAATCGCGTCGCCATGATATTGCGGAGGATTCGCATCCACCAGCGAGTTATATTTCAGCAGTTCCTCACGCGCCTTCGCCGAAATCGGCGCGCCTTCCAGTTTTTTCGCCTGCGCATCGGTCAGCCACACTCCCCGCTGCTGGCCAAACTTGGCGCCGAAATAAAGGCCATAGGGCGCAGACCCGAGGTAGGGCGTGCGGTCCAGCGCAATCTCCGGAGACGATCCATCCCACCTCTGATATTCGAGCCGCGGTGTCTTCAATCCAATCGACTCATAAAATCGGGCGATGAAACTGCGGGGATACGGAACCGGAAAAAATGCCGATCCCTGATGCGCCACCAGCCGGTGCCCATCCACCAGGAATTCGTTGCGCTTGGCCTCGCCGCCGAAGATCGGATGATTGTCGAGAACCAGGCAAGTCTTCCCCGTTTCGGCCAGCTTTTGAAAAATCAACGCGGCGGCCAGACCGCTGATGCCCCCGCCCACGATCACACAGTCATAAATCTCTTTCGTGTCGATGACGTCGCCCGGAAGACTTTCGAAAACTCCATCGCGGATCTGATGGCCCGCCTCAAACACGGCGGTCGTGTTGCCGTTGGAGTTCCCGTAATCGCCCACGCCACCGTAGCCGGTCCAGTCATCTTCCGGTACAGGGTGCATCGCGCCATTACGCCCGTTCGCTTGCGACTTCGCCCGCAACAACTCCGCCGGCGATACCGCAGCCAGCAAAGCGCCGCCGGAGGTGAGCAGCGTCGCGTTCAGAAAGTCGCGGCGCGTGATGTTGCTCTCCATCCCAAGCGCCCTGTCGCCGTGAGCGGCACCGGCAGCCCCGGCCTTCAAAACTACTTTTTCCACTGCCGACTTCGTTTCTAGCGGCGATCTTCTGTCTGGCAACTCTGCCTCCGGCTCACTGAAGCTTCTGCCCGACGAGCATTATACGAACCTCCCGTAGCGAACCGGTCGCAACCTTCCGCCCTGTGCTACCATCTACTGTTTTCTACGCATCTGCCGTGGGGAAGGGAAGATTCCGGTCGAAAACTCAGCCACCGAATCTGAGGCGTAGTCATGAAAGATACTCTCGGGGTCTTATTGGCAGGCGGCGCTGGAGAGCGCCTCTATCCTCTCACTCGCGACCGTGCCAAGCCCGCGGTTACTTTCGGTGGCATCTATCGGATCATCGACATTAGTCTTTCCAACTGCCTCAATTCCGACCTGCGCCGCGTCTACATCCTTACGCAATACAAAGCGCTTTCGCTGAACCGCCACATCCGTGAAGGCTGGAACATTCTGCCGCGCGAAATCGGGGAGTTCATCGAGGTTCTCCCGCCCATGAGGCGGGTCAGCGACCAGTGGTATCAGGGAACGGCCGACGCCGTGTATCAGAACATTTACTCCATCGGCTCCGAGCAGCCCAAGTATGTCCTCATTCTTTCCGGTGATCACATCTACAAAATGGATTACGGCAAGATGCTCAAGCAGCATCAGGATTCCGCCGCCGACATCACGATGGCCACGATCCAGATCGAGCCGGGGGAAACCTACCGCTTCGGGGTGGTCGACGTCGACAAGGACGGACGCATCAACGGATTTGAGGAAAAGCCGAAGCAAACGAAACTGCGCTATCCGCTCAATCCCGAAAAAGTTGCCGGCTCCATGGGCGTTTATCTTTTCAACGCAGACGTGCTCATTCCGGTTCTGCTCAAAGACGCCGAGAACAAAGAATCCAGCCACGATTTCGGCAAAGACATTCTCCCCAGGATGGTCGATGACTACCGCGTCTTCGCCTACGACTTTGTCGACGAAAACAAGAAAGAAGCGCTGTACTGGCGCGATGTGGGAACGCTCGAGGCCTACTACGAAGCCAACATGGATATCGTTTCGGTTTCGCCCATCTTCAATCTCTACGATGCAGAGTGGCCGATCCGCACGCACCAGCGCCAATATCCGCCGGCAAAATTCGTCTTCGCCGAAACCGGCCGCACGGGCACGGCGCTGGATTCCATCGTCTCCAACGGCTGCATCGTCTCCGGAGGGTCCGTGAAGAATTCCGTGCTCTCGCCCGATGTGCGCGTGAATTCCTATTCCGAAGTCGACAAGTGCATTCTCTTTTCGCACGT
This sequence comes from Candidatus Sulfotelmatobacter sp., assembly GCA_030040965.1. Lineage (GTDB taxonomy): Bacteria > Acidobacteriota > Terriglobia > Terriglobales > Acidobacteriaceae > Sulfotelmatobacter. Next base: position 5,804 of record JASHOT010000114.1, read on the forward strand.
CAGCGTCGGCCGCCACTGCCGCGTCCGCAACGCCATCATTGACCGCGACGTGCACCTTCCCGAAGGAACCACGATTGGTTTCGACCCCGAGGCCGACCGCCAGCGCTACTTCGTCACCGACAGTGGCATTACCGTGGTGACCCGCGACTACTCGCTATTCGAAAATCCGGTGACCGTGGACTACTTCACGACGGAGTAGGGGTGGTGCCGCGCTCTGAAATCTCACCCAAGACGGCGTCATCTCGAAGTCCCGCGCATTTACCGGCGGGACGAGAGCTCTCCCGCGCGACGGCTTTGTGCCTTGGGAGATCCCTCGCGCGGCCGCTGAAAACGCCGCACTCGGGATGACGGCAGCA
>JASHOT010000012.1 GCA_030040965.1 Candidatus Sulfotelmatobacter sp.
TCACTCATCCTGTGAAAGAGGATGTCAAGGAAAAACTTCTCTCCCTGCCCTCGCGGGAAAGCAAGGCTGGTGACTTACATCCAGCCCCTGCCTCCTTCTTAGAGGGGTTTTTGATTTTGCCGCTTTTGTTCACCGCGTAGTTCAGCGGTGATGCCAGCCCCAGTTGCGAATCCCGACTTGATGGTTTCATGAAACAGTGACGGACGCCGTTCAGTTGCGCAGCTACGCAAGCCTGGTGTTGGCATTGGTGCCAACCATCATCCTGTGTGAGGCTCGAGGCCTATGGCTTTTTGGGGTTATCCGAGGGGGCATAGGATTGACCCTGAGACTCGGTGCTGAATCCAGCTAGCACACGGCGCCTAATGAGTGAATGGATACTCTCCCTCGAACCCGAGCGTCGCAGAACTGATGGGCTACCACCGAGGTATGAAACCTGGGGATCCCGTGAGTTCTATGCAGCGCTCAAGCGGCTTGCATTTTTCAATTGTTCGGCGTCGAAGCGTTCCTCCTTTTTCCAAAGTATCAAAGCAATGGCCGCGATCTTCCGGGCTAAGGTGAGCCGCGCCATCTCCGGCTTCATGCCTTTGTCTAGCAAAGCCACATAGAAGTCACGCAACGGACCCACCCCACAGCTGGCCCGGTTCGCCGCTCCTTTGAAGATCTCTTTCATCTCGTGATTGTGATTCCGATTCAGACCTCGGATCTGTTGCGGTTTTTTCGCACGCTGCAGTTCTCCGCGGACAAAGCGGTATTGTGCGCTGTCGTGGGTCTCAATGCCCAGGCCGCTGTAGGTCCACAGTTGCCGCTTGCTGCGGAACCGGTGTGGGGTTTGCATCACCCCGATCAAGCGCGCCGCCCGGATCGGACCGATGCACGGAATCTGGCGCAGCAGTTTCGACGCTTTATGCTTCCGGCTCTCCGCTAATAACTCGGAACGCAGCGTTCGCCGCAAGGCCTGCAATCCATCCAACTGTTCATAGAGCAGCTCGGCTCGCCGGCGCACCCCGGCGTGCTCGATCTTGCCTAACCATTCCTGGCGATAACGCGGAGCATAAACCTGAGTTCCCGTACAGGGTATGCTCCAGCCGCGATACAAAGCCTTCACCCGATTCATCTCATGCGTGACATAAATCCCCATCTGGCGTTTTCGGTGAGCTTTTTGACCAGTTTGAAGAAGCATCCGCTATACGCAAGATCGTGGCAGCAATGGCGGTTAGCCAGGGGAAAGGAAGAAACAAATGGTGTCAAGAAATAAATGCACACATGTCAGCCATTGTGTGCACCGTCTGAGTCCGGAGATTCAATGAATCTCGCAGTTTTCAATGCAAATGGGCACTCATTTGATGTCATAATTGATCGTTGCGCTTATTGTGCACTAATTACTTGACGTATGTCGCGAGATCTGTTATAGGTTTTTCCATGACCACTCCGGCCAAACGAGAGGCCCTGCTGGCTTCCGGGACCCTGAACCCGCATCCCGAAGGCGTGCGCTCAGCACTCTTCCATGTGGACTTCTTCGATCCCTACGACTTCGCGCAGGTTAAATACGAGATGTTACGCGCCCACTCAGTCGATGAAGACCCGGTGGCGGAGGTGTGCCGCCAATTCGGCCTTAGCCGAGAAAGCTTCTATCAGATTCAGCAGGCTTTTCAGAAGCTAGGATTCAGTTCTTTCCTGTCGCGCAAGCGAGGCCGCAAGGGCCCGGTCAAACTGAAAGGCGAGCTCTTAGAGTTTGCCCTCGCGCAGAAAAAAGAGAATCCCACGACCGACCCGGGGCACTTGGCCGCTTTGATCCAGGAGCGCTATGGCGTCGCGATTCATCGGACGACCGTGCTCCGGGGACTGAAAAAAAAACTTCATTCGCCGCCGAAAGAGCCGGCGAGACGCATTCGTCGCAGGCGACGACCCCGTGCAGGAGATTTATGAAAATGTCCGTTGCGAGGCATTCGAGCACTCGGAGCCGGCTTCCTCGGCCCTGGAGCGCGTTCGCCGATATGGAGTGGCCAGCTTGGTCCCCGGTGGTCAACCGGATTTTCCCTTCATCCTTTGCGCACAGAGTGTTCCTCGTCCGGCTTGGAGCGGGGCAAAAGACTTTCATCGCGAGAAACTTCGTGAAATTTATGAATTCCTCACCCGGGAGGTGATGGAAGATGCGAGTTGCCATTTATGCACGCGTTTCCAGCGAGAGGCAGGAGAAGGAGCATACGATCGGTTCGCAGTTAGAAGCCTTGCGGAACTACGCGGCTCACAATGGGATGGAGATCGTCCAGGAGTTCACCGATGAGGGCTACAGCGGGGCCCGGCTGGATCGTCCCGCGCTGGATCGGATGCGCGACTTGGCGCAGCGCAGAGGATTCGACGTGCTGCTGACCCATTGTGCCGATCGACTGGCGCGGAAGTTTGTGCTGCAGGCCCTCATTCTGGAGGAGATGGAACGATTCAGAGTGAAGACGATTTTCCTGGAGGGCGGTGCGGCCGACGATCCGCTCTCGAAGCTTACGCAGCAAATCACCGGAGCGGTAGCTGAGTTCGAACGGGCGAAGATTGTCGAAAGGAATCGGCGCGGCAAGCTCTACCGAGCTCGGTGTGGTGAGGTGATTAACTGGCGAGCCCCTTTCGGTTATGTGCGCATTCCACGTCGTGACGGTGTGGCGCCACATGTGGAAATCGATGAGCACAAAGCGGTGGTGGTTCGCAGAATCTTTAATCTCTATGCGAAGCTAGGCTGGACGGTTCGTCAGATCGCAAAGCAACTCACACTGCAGGGAACTCTGGCGCCAGGTGGTGGTCGGGAATGGAATTTCTATACCGTAGATCGTATTCTTCATAATGAGGCCTATGTTGGCACGTTGTATTACAACCGCCACAACTGTGCAGCGATGGAAGGGACGCATGGTCAAAACAGGCCTTCTTGGCAACGCACTCTTCGGCCCAGAGAGGAGTGGATCCCGATTTCGATTCCTCCCATCATCGACTTGGAGACCTTTCATCAAGCCGGGATCCGGGTCAAAGATAATCAGAGATTCTCTCCGCGGAATCTGCAGGAGGATGCTTATCTTCTACGACGGCTCGTCCGCTGTGGGCACTGCGGGTTAAGTTGCCGTGCCAGCAGTAATACGGCAAATCCCAATTGCAGTCATTATTATGTTTGTCCGGGAACGAAGAACCCCTTCCTGATCGAGAAGCGATGCTCACAGAGATGCGTCGGTGCCGATGCTTTGGACGAACTGGTTTGGAAAGAAGTGAGCACCAGGCTGCAAGATCCGGACTTAGTGTTAGAAGCGTACCGGGAGTGCACGATTCACCGGAAGGATGGAGAGGCTGGCCTGAGCGAACAAGGGCAAAAGCTGGCGACGCAGATCAAGTTGGCGAACACGGAGATGGCGCGGCTTCTGGATGCCTACCAGGCCGGTGCCATTGAACTCCCGGAGTTGCAGAAGCGCCGACGGCTGGTGGATGCAAAGCGCGATACGCTCCATCGAGAGAAGGCGCTTCTGGAAAAGATGGCTCGCGAGCAAAAGCAAGATGGCGATATACGGCGTGACCTCGAGGTGTTTCGAGCTTTGGTGGCGGATCGTGCTCAACACTCTTCCTTCGAGGACAAACAGAAGCTCATGCGCATGGTCCTGGACAAGGTTGTGGTCAAGGACTGGCGAGTTGATGTGCACTACAACATTACGCTTTCCCGACCTGCCGCCTCGAGGGAAGAAAAAGTGTCAACCAATTTCGATTTGTGTAACGCACGTCATGACTCGGTTCAGATCTTTGCTGATCATCTGATAACCGCGCCCCAGCTCGCGCAGTGTCCGCAGTCCATGTTCTCCGTGATAGACCGGTCGCAACATTCCCGTGCGCAATAAGTCGGCCAGCTTGCGCGCATCCACCTTGTCGCTCTTGTTCCCTTCCTTTAATAAGGCATTGCGCCGCGGATCGCACACCAGGACTTGCTGCACATGGGGCTTGAGCAAATCGTAGAGCCAGGCTGCCCAGGTTCCTTCCTCCCAGGTGACATGCAGTTCGCCTCGCAGGCCGTGCATAAACTGCAGGATGCTGCTGGCTTTGGTTTCGATGATCGACTCCATTACTAGCTTGCCATCCTCATTGAGGACGGCGATCACGATCGCTTCCTTGTGCACGTCCATTCCGATATATTTGACGTCACGACTCATTTGAGTTGCCTCCTTGGGGGGAAGCTCATCGTGCCAACGTCTGTCTTTCCCCCAAGGTCAAAGTGCCATCGT
>JASHOT010000115.1 GCA_030040965.1 Candidatus Sulfotelmatobacter sp.
GCGCGCGGGGAAACGGCCGCGGTAGTGGATGGCACTTCGATTTATGTGATCGGTGGAAACGGATCGACCCTCCGGCTAACCAACGTCGAGAAATATGTTCCTGCCACTAATACCTGGACGGAAGAGGCTCCGTTATTGACGGGTGTCTCGGATGTGTCGGGTGGGCTGCTGGGATCGACCATCGTCGCGGCAGACGGGATGACGCAATTGACAGTAGATGAAACAGCCGTTTACGCAAAGACCACAAAGCCGGGCTGGTTGGCCCGGCTTTTTTCATTGTGGAACTGGGCTGTCGGTCGAATCTCGATTGGCTGGTTTCGATCGCCGTCCAGGATGTCAAAGTTCGTAAAAGTTGGGTTGCTGCTGCTCGTTTCAACCCACCGCTGCGCGTCTTCTCACGCAGGCTAAAAGTCCCGATTGCGGAATTGGATCCGCGACGGCGACTTACATCACCATGGCCAGATTCTCCAGCTCATGCTGAAGAACTGGCAGAGCGCAACCGGCCATTTCGACGCGGCCGGCGGCGTCAAGCGCTGCGGTTGGCGAAACCCCATAACCACGGCCCATCAGAAACACCTGCAGAAGCTGGGCGGCCTCGTACGAGTCGATCATGCCGCTTTGCAGCAGATCGTTGCGAAGCGCCGACAGCTCGGTCATGGTGAACCTGTCTTTATCCGTCAAGTTCTTGTCGAACCCCGTATTTGCCTTGTCGTTGAACATCTTCTCGTTAAGCATGGCCGTCATCACCTCCGACTCCGACCTTTCGAACCCCGTTTGCCTATTAGACTCAGTGGCAGCTATTGAAGTTGCATGCAATTAGACTGCCGTAATTCACGTACGTTGCAGGGTACGCTTACCTGAGTTCACTGGGATCATTAACCCATGCATATATCGGAAGTTGCGGGGATTGGGAGCAGAGCTACGGGAGGGGTGACGTTCCCTTAGTACCTGACGGGTAATCTCAAGTCTGACACAATGTGTCAGTTTCGAACCTGGCCCGATCGTGGGGTGCGGGGGCCGGTTTGTGGGATCGCGGTGAGCGGCTTCAGGCGACTGCGCGTTGCGCGGCCTCGACGGTATCGAAGAACTTGAAGAACTGCTCCACGCGCGTGACCTGCAAGGCGTTGCGGACGCGGTCGGTAACGCCCGCGAGCGCGAGACTGCGGCCATCGTGCTGGCGCGTCACGTAGGCGCCGACCAGGGCACCGATACCGGCGGAGTCGATGTAGGGAACTTGCGACAGATCGAGGATAAGCGAACGGGAAGTATCGGCGCGCACGGTGGACTGAAACTGGAAGAAGTTGGAGATCAGGATCGGGCCAACGAGACGCAAGATGCGCTGGCCGGGCTCGGGCGTTGTGTCCTCGATCTGCAAGGGCTCCTGAGGCATGGGCCACATCGTATTACGGGATTGTGAACATCAGGTTAAAGATGGGTGAAGGTAGTGTCTGAAAAGTGCGGGTGTCTCAGACACTACCTGGGTGAATTCGGGGGAGATCGAAGTGGTGGTGGTAGTGGTGGAATTCAACCACTCCGCAGATGGGATGAAATGGTTCCGATGGCAAAGGGTGGCACGAGGCAGCCTGGAGTCAGGTGGTGGCTACGGTTCGATCTTTCATGATTCGATTTTGGCTTCTTCGATCAGCATGATGGGAATGTCGTCTTGGACCGGGTAGACGCGGTGGCATTGGGTGCACTTCAGGCTCTCGGGATTCTGGCGGTACTCGAGGGGCTGTTTGTCGGCGGGGCAGACGAGGATTTCGAGGAGTTCCTTGTCGATCATGGTGGAAGCATTGTACGACAAGCACTCAGCAGTCGGCACCCAGCCCCGCGAATGCCATTGATGGCCACGCCCCGAAAACAATCCGAATTGGCTGGGAGCTGGGCGCTGGTTGCTGCGGTGTAAGATTTAAAGCTTATGGCAGCGAGAATTCTTAATGGGACTGAGATCGCGCAAGAGATCCGCGGCGAGGTAGCGGCGGAGGTGAAGAGGCTGGCCGCGGGCGGAGTGCGTCCGGGGCTCGCGGTGGTGCTGGTGGGGCATAATCCGGCGTCGGAGATTTACGTTCGCGGCAAGGTGAAGGCGTGCGAAGAAGTTGGCATTTATAGCGAGAAACTTACACCGGCAGAGTCATCAACGACGAATGAGATGCTCGCGGTGATCGAGGAACTAAACCGGCGGGATGACGTGGACGGCATTCTGGTGCAACTCCCACTGCCGCCGCAGGTGGATGCGAAAAAAGTATTGCTGGCGGTCGATCCAGCGAAGGATGTGGATGGGTTTCATCCTATGAATGTGGGATTTCTGTCGACGCAGCGGCCGGGGATGGTGCCGTGCACTCCGGCGGGAGTCATGGAGATTTTGAGGCGCAGCAACATTCCCCTGGCTGGGCAAGAGGCGGTGGTGGTGGGGCGAAGTGACATTGTGGGCAAGCCGGCGGCGATGTTGCTGCTGAATGCGAATGCGACGGTGACGGTTTGTCATTCAAAGACGCGGGATCTGGCGGGCGTGTGCCGACGGGCCGACATTCTGGTGGCGGCGATCGGACGGGCGGGGATGATCACGCGCGACTTTGTGAAGCCGGGTGCGACGGTGATCGATGTGGGCATGAACAGCGTGACCGATGAGGGCGAGTTCCAGAAGTTCTTTGCCGGCAATGCGAAGAAGGATGAGACGTTTCGCAAGAAGGGGTCGGTGCTGATTGGCGACGTGCATCCTGAGGTCGCGGAGGTCGCGGGAGCGATCACGCCGGTGCCGGGGGGAGTGGGTCCGCTGACGATCGCGATGCTGATGTTCAATACGGTGAAGGCGGCGAAGATGCGGAGAGGCGAGCGCGTGCGCGAGCTGTCGAAAGTTTAGAAAAATAACTTACCGCCGAGCGCGACGAGACCGCAGAGATTTCTATGTCATTTTTTCTCGGTGCTCTCTGCGATCCCAGCGGTGAAACGTATTTTCTTCAGGGAGGGGAATGCTCAAAGTCGGACTGACCGGAGGAATTGCTTCCGGAAAATCGGTTGTGGGAGAGATGTTTGTGGCGTTGGGGGCGCGGCTGGTGCAAGCGGACCGGATCGCACATTCGCTGATGCAGCCCGGCGAGGCGGTCTACAACGAGGTGGTGCGCCATTTCGGGCGGGAGATTCTGAATCGCGACGGGAGCGTGAATCGCTCCAGGCTGGCGGAAGCGGCGTTCGGGCCGGCGAAAAACGATCCCAGCCAACGCGCATCGCGCATCGAAGAACTCAACCGCATCGTGCATCCGGCGGTGATCCGCAGCCAGGACGGATGGATGCGGGAGATGGGACGCCAGGATCCGAAGGCGGTCGCGATGGTGGAAGCGGCGCTCATACTCGAGGCGGGGGCAAAGGATCACTTCGACAAAATGATTGTGGTCACCTGCAATGCCGAGCAGAGGGCGGAGCGGTTTGCTATGCGGCAGAAGGTCGATCTGGAAGCGGCGCGAAAGGAAGTGGCGCGGCGGATGGCGGCGCAATTGCCGGATGAAGAGAAAATCAAAGCCGCCGATTTTGTGATCGACAATTCGGGGTCGCTGGAGCGCACGAGGGAGAAAGTGCAAGAAGTGTGGGAGCGGTTGCGCAGTCAGGCTTGAGGCGATTTTCATCCGCAGGGCACGATCGTAACCTACCGGTCGATTTGCGAATCTCTCACAATCGGAGCATGATCGGCGCGGGCGCCATTGTCATGAACGTATTCATGCTGGCGCTGGGTCTGTTTCTTTTTGTTGGCGCGCTGTTGGATATCGTTTGCAGACGGCGGTCTGGCCCGCGCAGGGTCTTTGACCAGCGGGATACCGAAACCGCAGGATGGGTCGTTCTGGGAATCTCCGCTTTTTTCTTGCTGGGGCTCTGTAATCTGTTCGTCCGGGAAATCCATCTGCACGACGATCTGTCGCGCCTGGCGCCGGAGAATGTCGTTCGGATCGAGGTCGGGCGGAAGACCTTGATGGATAGGGGGCGAATCCGCGAGATTGTCGATATCCTGAAGCGGCCGCAGTGGTTCAGCATGAGCCGCGGCGATGCGGGCGACAAAGTCGCACTGGTTTTGTGCTTCAGGGACGGGAGCGATCGCCAGTACCTGGTCACACGTTATCAGCGAGGCGCGGGCGTTGCTCTGGAATCGACTTCGCCTTATGGTTGGGCGAATGGCCAAGTACTCTACCCGGAATTGACTGGAGCCCTTCAGGATGCAGGGATTGTGTTGCCGCAGTGTCGGACGATTCAGGGAAAGCCGGAGCATTGCGCGCCCGGTACGGAAAAGCCATAACCGCGATCTCATATTCCAACGCTCCCACTCAAGCCAAGGGCGGGCTTGAGTGGGGCACCCATCTACCGGGCTAATGGCCCGACTTATAATGCGCGCACTCCGGCTCGTGTGCTTCCTCGGGCGCAGATTGTTAGAATTGAAGTGAACTGTTCCCCAAAGAGTGTACGTATCTTTAGCCGGGTCCTAAAAAGATTATGAAAGTCCTACGCCCCCTGATTCTCGCGCTGGCGATTGCCGGCGGATTCTTCTACTTCACGACGTGGCGGTCGAATTCGGCAGGCGAACTACGTTCTTCGAACTGGTTTGGCCGTCCAACGCAGGTCGAGATCACCGAAGCTGCGCCCAACGAACCGCTGGATGGGGAAGAGCAGAACAATATTTCGGTTTACAAGAAAAACATTCCTTCGGTGGTGAACGTGACGTCGCGGGCCATGACGTTCGACTTTTTTTATGGCCTGGTGCCGCAGGAGGGGCAGGGATCAGGTTTCGTCATCGACAAGGACGGACACATTCTGACCAACTATCACGTGATCGCCGATGCGCGGCAGGTGGAAGTGACGCTGCATAATCGCAAAAAGTATAAGGCGACGGTGGTGGGGACCGATCCTCCGCATGATCTGGCCGTGATTCAGATCAAGGCGCCGGACCTGCTTCCGGCGGTGCTGGGGGATTCGCGGAATCTGCAGGTGGGGCAGAAGGTTTACGCGATTGGCAATCCGTTTGGGCTGGCGGGGACGATGACGCGCGGGATTGTGAGTTCGATCCGGCCGGTGCGCGAGCCCAACGGAGCCATGATCGATGAGGCCATTCAGACGGATGCGGCGATTAATCCGGGCAATTCCGGCGGGCCGCTGATGAACTGGCATGGAGAAGTGATTGGCATCAATACCATGATTCTGTCGAATGTGGGACAGAATGCGGGGATTGGATTTGCCATTCCGATCAATACGGCCAAGGCTGTGCTGAATGATCTGATGACGCTGGGGCGGGTGCGGCGTCCGGCCTTGGGGGTGAGGACGATTCCGATCAGTGCAGAACTGGCCGATGAGATTGGTTTGCCGGTCGACTACGGATTGCTGATCATCCAGGTTGTGCCGGGCGGCTCGGCCGATCAGGCGGGGCTGCGCGCGGGAACCGAGCGCGCGTACCTGGGAAATACTCAGATCATGCTGGGCGGCGACCTGATTGTTGCGATTGATGAGCAGAAGGTCGAGGATGAGGACGATCTGGCGCAGATCATGGACAATCACCGCGCCGGCGATACGGTGAAGGTGACGATCTATCGCGGCAAAAAGAAGATGGACGTGAGCGTATCGCTGGGCGAGGCGCGACAGCAAGTGTAAAGATACGTCATCCACTGATTCTCTTGATTCTCTAAATTCATTGCCTGTGAAATCGGTCGGGGATAGACTGAATTGAACGCCGGGGGCGAATGAAAATCCCGGCTGGCGACGGTCTGAAAGGACAGCTTATGGCTCCGCTCTCCTCCTGCCCTGACCGGCATTGCAGATTTCCCTTCTTCTGTTCTCTCTCCATAGTTGCGATCGTACTTAGCGCCGCTTTTGTTACGGGGTGCGGCAGCGGAGGTACCAGCAGCACAACTGTGCCCGGAAACACAAACGTCGTGGTGCTGGCATCGAGCACGGCGAACGATCAACTGGTGGAGTTCCCGGTGGCGCTGAAAAATTTGACCCTCACCAGCCAATCGGGGAAGACGGTGACGCTGTTCTCTGGGCTGCTGAGCGCTGAGTTCATCCATTTGAACGGCAACGTGGAACCGCTGGAGACGATAAGAATTCCTCAGGATACTTATACCTCCGCTAGCGCAACCTACGATGGGACCGACCCTGTATGCATGGGACTGCAAACAGACTCCACGTCGTTTTTCATCGACGGCGCTATCAATGGGCCAGGTACGCCGAGTGTCACGGTGAACCTGCCGGCACCGATCGAGGTGACGGGGACGGCCATGGGTCTGGTTTTGAATTTGCAGGTTTCGCAGTCGGCGCCCTTCTCTGGCGGCTGCGTACAGGGTTTCACTCTTCCAGTTGCGATTTCGCCGGTTTTCAACCTGACTCCCCTGGCGATCGCAACTCAGCCTACGAATAGCGCCAACGGCAAGGCGCTTGGGCTACAAGGAACAATCGCATCCACCAGCGGAAGCGGATTCACCGTGACTGCCCCCATTGGTTACTTTAACGGTTATTCTCCCACGTGGCAGGTAAGCACGAGCGGCAGCACTCTGTTTCAGGGGATAAGCGGCATCTCAGGGTTGAGCACTGGTATGCCTGTGGACATGGACGTTGCGCTTCAAGCGGATGGATCGTTGCTGGCTACGCGGGTTGCAGTCTATAACGCCGACTCAACGAATCTCGGTTTATCCAGCGGCCAAGTAATATCGGCGGACCCTTCCCAATCCAGCGTTAACGGGCTCACTACCCAAATGGTGGGCGATATCTCCACGATGTACGACGTATTCGGATATGCGACTGCCGCATCCCAGATCTCGGGGCAGTTTACAAATTTGCAGAACCTTCCCTTCGTGGCCACATTCAACGCCGCGAGCACGGTCGCTGGCCAGAACGTCCTGGTTACCTCCAACGCGCCTCCCGTGGATGGCTTCGAGCCACTTCCGCTTCCTTCGGTCACGATGACGCTCATGCCCCAAACCATCAATGGAACAGTGAGCGCGATCTCAGCCAGCGGCGGCTTTACCACCTATACGGTCACGCTTGCTGCCTACGATGTTTTTGCGGAATTTTCGGGGCAGCCGGGCCAACCCGCTCTAACGAGCCCGAGCACGGTTGTGGTCTACGCCGATAGCAATACACAGATGCTGATTTCGAGTTCGGTCGACGTGGGCGGGGTCTTCCGGTTTTACGGGCTGGTCTTCAACAACAATGGAACGCTGAGCATGGACTGCGCGCAGGTCAACGACGGCGTGGCGGAGTAGGGCACTCTCAAGGGCGGGCGTTTTTCAGGTGGAGCAAGGAATCTCGCGTGAAGTGCGACAGCGATGCACGCGAGATCCCCTGCCGATTAGAGCTACGCCAGAGCCCTTACTGGTTCACTGTCTGAAGATAGCGGACGGACTGACTGGGAGTGTAATTGATGTCACCGTCGTAGACCGCCGCGGTATCGACGCTTCCCACCGCCAGTTTCTTGGTGGTGAACGTGGCGACGCCGTTGACGAGCGTTCCATTGCCAATCTTATCGAAGCGCACGTTCTCGCCATCCGGTGGCGGCGTGCCCGTGCTGGTGGTGATGGTCGCGGTGAAGGTCACCGCCTGGCCTTCGACAGAAGGATTCGGCGAAGACGTCATCGTAATTTTCGTAACGGCAGCGTGAGCGTTGGATTCGAACACGGTACCGGACGCGTGGGTGCCACCTGCGTAGGTCGTGCCGTAGAGATAGCCGGAGCTGTCCATAACCAGGGCGGACTTTGGCTCAGCTCCGTCGGTGCCGTCGAAGTTGACGATGATGCGCTCCTTGTAAGCGGTATTGCTGCCGGTTGGGGCCACCAGTTCGTAAACCGTCCCGGCGCCTTTCGTCCCGCCAGCTTTAGTGGTGCCGTAAATGTTGTTCTGGGAATCGAAGATAATTCCTCCAAAGGGAGTGGCGCCGTTGGGGCCGTATTGGGCGCTGCCGCCAAAGGAGTACAAGAGCGTTTCTGTCCAATCGCCGGACTGCGCCGGAGTGAGCTCGAAGATCACGCCATCATTATTGGCACCGCCAGCTTCGGTGGCGCCGTAAAGATTACCGGCGCTGTCGAGGGTCATACTGCCGACGGGCTGGGCGCCTTCGGTCGCGGAATCAGCCGGATTGAAAGAGTAAAGCACACTCGAAACCCAGCTACCCTTGACCGTCGGGGTCAGTTGGAAGACGGTTGAGTAACTCGTGCCATAGATGATGTTTCCCGTAGCTCCCAAAGGTCCCAGAGTGAGGCCGGAGTGCGTGCTGTTAATGTCGTAAATGACTCGCTCGGTCCAGGTGCCATTGGAAGGGAGTAACTGGAAGATGCATCCCTCACCATCCCCGGTACCGCCGGCGAAGGCCATGCCATAGAGGTTGCCCGCGGCATCCATGATCAGACCATTTCCCGGATAGGCGCCGTCGGGGGCGTTGGCAAAACTGTGGAGAACGCTTTCTGTCCAAGTACCGCTGGAGTTGGAGAGCTCGAACACGACGCCATATCCATTGGCGCCGCCGCCGTAGGCAGTACCGTACAAGTTGCCCTGGTTGTCGAAGGTCAGGTACGAGTAGGTGGGATTTTGTCCGTCAGCGCAGGCTGCGAGCTGGCAGAAGCTGTAGATCGTACTTTCCACCCAGCCACCGGAGCCGTTCGGCGTAAGTTCGAATACAGTTCCGTATCCCAAACCTCCGGCATACGTCGTGCCAAAGAGATTGCCATTGTTCCACACCAGGCTGGATGTGGGTTCGGAACCATCGGAGGTGCCGGTGAAGTTGTAAAGCATAACTTCGGTTTGGGCGTGTGCGGGGCGAGCGGCCACGAGCAGCGTCGCGGAAAGCACAGCGATGGTCAGAACAGTTCTCAGGGCACACCGGAGCGTTGCAGTTGAAAGTTTGCTCAACCGCAACGTCGACCGAATGTCGGAAATTTTTGGACGATTGTTCGCCCCAGTTTTCGTCTCCACAGAATGCATACACTCTCCTTGGTTTCAGCGAGCCGTCCGGCAAGGGGAGGAATGCTTAGACGCCATCGCGGGCATGAATTGCACGTCGGGCTCGTGACGAGCAACAACGTGTGAACTTCATGAAGCGCGACAGGGTGCGCCCATGATTGGTCAGTTGACTCATTCCTACGTCAATCTCGTGAGTCAATCTGGGGCGAAATTATACGTTGTTTTTCGGCAGTCTAGTAGACAAAACAGACGTGGCTTTGGAGATTTTTTGTCAAAAACTAAGAGCTGGGATGAAATGAAACCAGGGTCGATTCAGGGTTTATCGCTTCTCGATTGCAACAATTTGCAACTCAAGCTAGTCTATCCACCTGATCGACCTGCCGATGACTGCCGTCCCTTAATTTCGACCGCTCGATTCTCTGAGTGCGACACGCCTTTATCCGTAACCGGAGTTATGCGACCACCTTACGGTTCGATTCCATAGTTTTCGACCCACTGATCGTGCGTCTGCTGCGTGGCCGGCCACTGAAAGCAGATGTTGTAGCCATCGGGATCGTGAACGTAGAGTTGCCTCATGCCATAGGGAGCCACTTTCGGCGGTTTGACCTTGAGGCCGTGGGCGAGCAAAAGCTGGTAGGCTTCGTCGAGTTTCTCGCAGCCAAAATACAGACACGTATCGTCGTGGGCCGCGAGCCGCGCGGGATCGGCCATGGGCGGGCGCATGCCGTCGTCATAAGCGGTGTTCAGCATCAACTCGGTGCCGTTGAAGTTGAGCAGAGCCCAGCCGACATCATCGCCGCGATCGGGCTGCGACGTCGCTTTCACATCGAAGCCCAGCACGTTGCGGTAGAAGTGAAGGGCGGTGGGCATATCGAAGACAGAAAGCAGCGGCGCCATGCCGCGAATGTCGACAGGCATAGGGTCCTCCTTCGCGCCTCAGTTTGAAATCTGCTGCAATCCAAGCTTATGCGGCAATCCAAAGAGCCCATACCAAATCAGGAAGGCAGCGCCTAGATATTGAATAATGAGCGTCAGCCAATACGTGAGAGGTTCCTTGGAGCGATCCGCACTGCCCCTACCATACATCTTCCCGGTGAACGTTCCGATTACTGCGAGAAGCAACATAAGCAGCCCGAATAACACCACGCCAAGCGGCCATGGCCTTCTCCACCAATCGAGGTTCATGCCGGCTATGCTCGCAGAAATCAAATTTTCCGGCTACTTCTTTCTGTTGGATCCGCGCGGTAATTTCAAACTGAGGCACTGCCCAAGCAATGATTTGACTCGATTCCTCCTGCTCAGCTAGCCTCAAAGGTCAATCATCACCCGGAATATATTCCGCCTACATGCGATTGCTGCAACGATTCCTCATTCTGGTGCCCGTGGCAGCGGTGGCGATGGCTGCGCCGCTCGCGGCCTCAAGCTATCCGGTGCATGCGCGGCACGGCATGGTGGTGAGCGTGCAAGCTATCGCCTCCCAGGCGGGAGTGGATATCATGCAGGCGGGCGGCAATGCGGTAGACGCCGCTGTCGCCACCGGCTTCGCTCTGGCGGTGGTTCATTCACCCGCCGGGAATATTGGTGGCGGCGGATTCATGCTCATCCGCATGGCCGACGGCAAGACTCATTTTCTGGACTATCGGGAAAAGGCTCCTGCGGCGGCGACGCGCGATATGTATCTCGATGGGCAGGGCAACGTGATTCCGGGTGCTAGCGAGATTGGGTATAAGTCGATCGGAGTGCCCGGATCAGTGGCCGGCATGGTTTACGCCCAAAAGAAATGGGGCAGGCTGACGCTCCAACAGGTCATGGCTCCCGCCATCAAGTTGGCGCGAGACGGATTCGCTCTCACGTGGGAGCAAGCTGCGGATTTGCAAGACGACGGCCTGGCCAAATTCCCCGAGTCCCACCGCGTGTTTCAGCGCAATGGCGACTACTACAAGACGGGAGAGGTGTTTCGCCAGCCCGACCTGGCGCGCACGCTGGAACGCATCGCCACCAATCCCGATGATTTCTACCACGGATCGCTGGCTCGTGAAATTGCCGCGGCCATGCAAAAGGGCGGCGGACTGATCACCGCCGAGGATTTGGCGGCCTATGAAGTGAAAGAGCGGGAACCGGTTCGCGGCACCTATCGTGGATATGAGGTGATCAGCGCGCCTCCGCCATCGTCGGGTGGAACGGTTTTGGTTGAGTCTCTTAACATCCTCGAAGGCTACAACCTCGGGAGTATGGGCGACCGGTCGGCGGAGTCGATTCATTACACGGTCGAGGGGTTCCGGAGGGCATTTTTCGATCGGGCGGAGTTTTTGGGCGATCCGGATTTTTCGAAAATTCCTGTGGCGCAGCTGATCGACAAGAGATATGCGGCGGCATGGCGGGAGTCGATCGAGCCGAACAAGGCAACTCCGAGCCAAGAGCTGAAGCGGCCTGCGATTTTTTCGGAACTTGAACAGTACGCTGCTAACCATCCGCCTGCGTCGGCGCACGAGGGCCAACACACCACCCATTATTCGGTAGTCGATGCGGAGGGCAACGCGGTGGCCGTGACCACTACAATTAATGACTGGTTTGGATCGCGCGTCACAGCGGATGGGCTGGGCTTTCTGCTGAACGATGAGATGGATGATTTTTCCGCGAAGGCCGGCGTGCCGAACAGCGACGGACTGATTCAGGGGGCGGCGAATGCGATTGGGCCGGGGAAGCGGCCGCTCTCGTCGATGACGCCAACGATTGTCGTGCATGACGGAAAAACTGTGCTCGTGCTCGGTTCGCCGGGAAGTTCGAAGATCATTACGACCGTCGCCAATGTGGTGATGGGAGTGGTCGATTACGGGATGAACATTCAGGAGGCGGTCAACGCGCCGCGCTTCCACAATCAGTGGTTGCCCGACGTGGTCAATGTGGAGAAGTGGTTCTCGCCCGACACGGTCGCGGCGCTGGAAAAAATGAATTACAAAATCGAGGTCGGATTGCGCTATGGCGATACCGTGATCCCATACTGGAGCGAGGCCGAGTGCATCGCGATCGACGAGAAAACCGGCTATCGCATGGGCGCGGATGACGAGCGATCCGGCAACGGCAAGGCAGTGGGATACTGAGAGGCATTTTGTAATTTAGTAATTGAGTAATTTATAAATTGAACCGCTGACGGCAAAGAATTACAAAATTACTCAATTACACAATTACCAAATTCTTCCATGCAGAACGCAGTTTCTACTTATTTATTCGTGAAGGAGCGGCTGCATCCGGGCATTCTGGATGGGCTGGTGCGCAGCGGCGTGCAGGCGATCGAAATTTTCGCGGCACGGCAGCATCTCGATTACGCCAATCGCAAGGCGCACGTGAAAGAGATCGCCGAATGGTTTCGGAGCAGTGGGATTCCGCTGAATTCCGTGCATTCGCCGCTGTATGCCGATTACGAGTGGGGCAGGGCTGGAGCTCCTCCGGTGAATATCGCGTCGACCGACCGCGCCGGGCGGGTAGAGGCGATGGATGAGATCAAGCGCGCACTGGAAATTGCCGAGCAGATTCCATTTCGCTTTCTGGTGCAACACCTGGGAACGCCGAATGAAGATTTCAGCGAAAAAAAATTTGAAGCGGCGATGACATCGATTGAACATCTGCGGGCTTTCGCCAAGCCTCTTGGGGTGCGCATTCTGCTGGAGAACATCCCCAACGAGCTGTCGACTCCGGACAAGCTGGTCGAGATGATTCATGGCGCGCACTTCGACGATGTCGGTGTGTGCTTCGATTTCGGCCACGCCCACATCATGAGCTCGGTGAGTGAAGCGTTCGAGATTCTGCGCAATCACATTCGCTCGACTCACGTTCATGACAATGACAAGCTGAAGGATTCGCATTTGTGGCCGGGGCAGGGGACGATTGACTGGAAACAGGCCATGGAACTGCTGCGTTCCGCGCCGCAGACGCCGCCGATGCTGCTGGAACTGGGCGAGGACGAGAAAGTCAATCCGCTGGAAAGCCTCGGAGCCACGCTCGAGAAGCTGACTGCATAGGTTTCAAGGTTTCAACGATAGAACCTTGAAGCGTTTAGTCGGCCTGGCAGGTTCTGCCTGAAAGCTTGAAACTTTGAAACCCGATTCTATGTCACCTGTAACCACCATCGCCGAAATCGGAAAACACGAAGGGCAAACGGTCACGATTCGCGGCTGGCTGTACAACCTGCGCGAGAGCGGGAAACTTCTGTTTCCGCAATTTCGCGACGGGTCGGGAATTATTCAGGGTGTAGTTCCGAAGAATGCGGTCACGCCGGAAGTCTTCGAGGCCGTGAAGACGCTGACGCAGGAATCGAGCGTGATCGTGGAAGGTAAGGTGCGAGCGGACAAGCGCGCGCCCGGCGGCTACGAACTTGATGTCGCCAACGTGCAGGTTCTGCAGCGAGTGCCCGAGTCGGATCCTTATCCGATCACGCCGAAAGAGCACGGCACCGACTTTCTGATGGAGCATCGGCATCTGTGGGTGCGCTCGCAGAGGCAGGCCGCGATTTTGCGTGTGCGCGCGGAGATCATCAAGGCGTGCCGTGATTTTTTTGACGACCGCGGCTTCACGCTCACCGATCCTCCCATCATTACTCCGGCGGCGTGCGAAGGCACGACGACTCTGTTTCCCGTTGACTATTTCGAGGAGCAGGCCTACCTGACGCAATCGGGACAACTGTATGTGGAAGCAACCGCGATGGCGCTGGGCAAAGTGTATTCGTTTGGGCCAACGTTTCGCGCGGAGAAGTCGAAGACGCGGCGGCACTTGACCGAGTTCTGGATGGTCGAGCCCGAAGTGGCGTATGCGAAGCTCGATGATGTGATGGAACTGGCAGAGGGGTTGATCAGCTTCATTGTGAAACGATGTTTGGAAAAGCGGCGCGTGGATCTGCGGACGATCGGGCGGGACATTACGAAGCTGGAAAAAGTCGAGGCGCCGTTTCCGCGGATCAGCTACGACGATGCGGTGAAAAATCTGCAGGAGGGGCATGCGAAAGGCGCGCTGGAATCGAAGTTTGAATGGGGCGGAGATCTGGGTTCGCCTGACGAAACTTATCTCTCGGCGCAATTCGAGAAACCGGTGATGGTGCATCGCTATCCGGCCAAGGTGAAGGCGTTTTATATGGAGCCGGATCCCGATCGGCCGGAACTGGCGCTGTGTGTCGATGTGCTCGCGCCGGAAGGTTACGGGGAGATTATTGGCGGATCGCAGCGCATGGCGTCACACGAATTGTTGCTGCAGCGAATTCACGAGCATGGACTGCCGGAAGAGGCGTTCAAGTGGTATTTGGACCTGCGCAAGTTCGGCAGCGTGCCGCACGGCGGCTTCGGCATGGGCATTGAGCGCGCTGTGGCGTGGATCTGTGGACTGGAACATGTGCGCGAAACGATTCCGTTTCCCAGGATGCTGTATCGACTGTATCCATGAGATTGAGTCATTCAGTCATTTAGCCATTGAGTCATTAGTTTCGTAATCAACGACTCTCGTGGCTTAAACCGCTCAATGACTCAATCGCTCAATGACTCAATCCTATGACTTCGTCCACCAACATTACAGCTAAGAAGATTCGCGTGATCGGCGTTCCGCTTGATCTTGGGCAGTCGCGGCGCGGTGTCGATATGGGGCCTTCGGCGGTGCGCGTCGCAGGACTCGAGGCGCGTCTGGAAGCTCTCGGGCATCAGGTGGAGGATGGCGGCAATGTGTCGGTTGCGATTCCCGAGCAGAAAAAGGAAGGTGCGGCCAACGCCAAGTATCTGAAAGAAATTACGGCGACCTGTACGAAACATGCAGAACTGGTGCTGAAGACATTGGAAGCGGGGAAGATTCCGCTCGCGCTCGGCGGCGATCATTCCATGGCGGCGGGGACAGTTTCAGGAGTTGCGGAATTTTATCGGCGGCAGAATCAGCGCATTGGACTGATCTGGATTGATGCGCACACCGACATCAATTCGCCGGAGACATCTCCGAGCGGCAACGTGCATGGCATGCCGCTAGCGGCATTGATGGGGTTGTGGCCCGGAGACCTGGCGAACATCTACGATTTTTCACCGAAGGTGAGGCCGGAAAACTGCGTGCTGGTGGGGGTGCGAGACATTGACGCGGTGGAAAAAGAGAATGTACACCGTGCCGGGATTGGCGTTTTCACCATGCGCGATATCGACGAGCGCGGCATGCGCACGGTGATGGAGGAAGCTCTGCGCGTGGCCGGACGCGGAACTGCCGGCTACCACATCTCGCTCGACATGGACTGGGTTGATCCGGAGGATGCGCCGGGAGTGGGCACTCCGGTGCGCGGCGGCGCGACGTATCGCGAGGCGCATCTCGCCATGGAAATCATTGCTGATCACGGACGCATGCTGAGCATGGAGATCGTGGAAGTGAATCCCGTGATTGACGAGCACAACCGGACCGCGGATTTAGCGGTCGAGTTAGCACTGTCGGCGTTCGGAAAGAAAATCCTGTAGTCACCCCTGCAGTCGAGGATCAATGCAGATGAATCGCACTTGCAGAATCTTCGCTTCACTCTTTTTTCTTGCTTTACCTGCCTTTTCGCAGACCGCGCCTCCGCCGGAAAAAGTGGCTGTGGTCTACGGACAGAACATTCATTACTTCGATGCCGGGCAGGGACCGGTTGTAATCCTGCTGCACGGATTGGGCGCAGTGAAGGAATTATGGCTGGCGAATCTTGCGCCACTCGCGATGAAGTATCACGTCTACGCCATCGATCAAATCGGTTTCGGCAAATCCGACAAGCCGCTCTATGACTACCGCATCGCCTCCTTCTCTGATTATCTCTACGGCTTCATGAAGACGCAGAATCTGGCGAAGGCGACGCTGATCGGCAACTCTCTTGGCGGATGGATCGCGCTCGAATTTGTGACGGCGCATCCGGAGATGGTCGATAAGCTCATTCTTGTGGACTCAGCCGGTCTTCCCTGGCAAACGGCGGGTCCGACGATCAATTTGAATCCCGCGTCAATGGCGGCAACGCGAACCATGCTGGAGTCGATTTTCTATAACAAGAAAATGGTGACCGACGATTTCGTGCAGCAGGTTTTCATTGACCGCGCGCGTAACAACGACGGTTATACGATTCAGCGCACCATGACCGGATTCGCTGCCGAAAACCAGTTTGAGGACAAAAAGCTCGGATCAATCCACGCGCCGACGCTGGTTGTCTGGGGACACGATGACGAGTTGATTCCCTTATCCAGCGGGCAGAAACTGCATGACGGCATTCCAGGGGCGAAGCTGGTCGTGATCGATCAGTGTGGACACGTGCCGCAGATCGAGAAGGCCGCAGAGTTCAATAAAGCGGTGCTCGATTTTCTGGGAAACTGAGCCAGGTCTTTGGCCGAACCAGCCCGGCGATTGACGCGATCCATTCCTGCGTCCACACTGAAGTGTCATCATAGGTTCAGCCATGAAAAAGCTTCGCGTGGGCATTCTGTTTGGCGGGCGCAGTGGCGAGCATGAGGTTTCGCTGCTCTCGGCCGCTTCCGTTCTGAAAGCGATTGACAAAGACAAGTATGAGGTCGTGCCCATCGGCATTACCAAGGATGGCCGCTGGCTGCCGGCTGAGCATGCCGAGAATCTGCTTACTGGCAAAGACAGGGCGGAGGCTCGCCACCTGCGTGCGGGCGATCCGGAGACCACGCCTGCCGCGGCTGTCCTGGCACAGGGCGAGTCGGTCGTGGTTCCGCCGGAGCCGGTGCATCGCGAGAGCGGACTCGTGCCTTTTCAGACCGATGCGTCGCCCATGCGCCGCGCCAGCGACCGCGCCATCAATGTGGATGTGGTTTTTCCGGTACTGCACGGAACGTTCGGCGAAGACGGGACGATCCAGGGCCTGCTCGAACTTGCCGATATTCCCTACGTCGGGGCGGGCGTGCTCGGTTCGGCGGCTGGCATGGATAAAGACATCATGAAGTCTTTGTTCATCGCTGCCGGTCTGCCGATTGTGAAGCACGTCACGATTCTGCGCAGCACGTGGGAGAACGACGCGAAGTGCACGCAGAAGCTGATTGAAAAGAAACTGAAATATCCCGTGTTCGTGAAGCCGGCGAATTTGGGATCGTCGGTGGGCATCAGCAAGGCGCACGATCGCAAAGAACTTGGACCGGCGATCGAGGAAGCGGCGAAATTCGACCGCAAGATTGTGATTGAACAAGGCGTCGGTGGAAAAAAGAAAAAAGCTCGCGAGATTGAGTGCTCGGTGTTGGGCAACGATGACGCGGTCGCGTCTGTTCCGGGGGAGATTGTTCCCGGGAAAGAATTTTACGATTACACGGCGAAATATCTCGATGAAGGTTCGCAGCTGATCATTCCCGCGAAGCTCACGAAAGTGCAGACGAAAAAAGTGCAGGAACTCGCGGTGCGGGCGTTCAAAGCGGTCGATTGCTCGGGATTAGCGCGCGTCGACTTTCTGATGGAGCCGCGAAAGGCGGGCAAGATTTATCTGAACGAGATCAATACCATGCCCGGGTTCACTTCGATCAGCATGTATCCCAAGCTGTGGGCGGCGTCGGGGCTTGCGTATGCCAACTTGATCGATCGGCTGATCCAGTTGGGCGTGGAACGGCATGCGGACAAGAAGAAGAATCAGTATAGCCGGTAGTCTCCCGCTCATGCGCGACGCGAATCGCGCAGGAAATCACTCGTAGCTGGATAGCCTTGCGTTGTCAGTGATCCTATTTCTGACAGGTGAAGTTCGCCGCGTCATTCGTATCCCCACTACCGTTGTACTTGGCTGTTTGCGGATAGACGCATAATGGCCGCGTCATGGTCGGATGCAGCCAGTCGCCACGTTCATATTTCAAAGCGATGATTGTCCCCGGCGCGGCGTCGTTTTCAACCCACTGCTCGAGCGCGGCAGCAACGCTACGTTCGGGATGTTCGAAACCGAGCATTCCCACTTGCCCGAAAGACGTCGCGCCGGGTCCGCCGGCGCAATGCTGCATTCCCGGAACCATGTACAGCCGCAGAAACGAATCCACATCCTTCTGCCCCATCTTCGCGACGACACTCTGGTGATAGTTGATCGTGTTGGGCGCAGGAATCGCCGCATCGCTCCATCCGTGATACAGGATCAACTTTCCTCCTCTGGCCTTGAATGCTCTTAAATCCGGATCGATGGCATTGAGTGCCGCTGCGGTTTTTTCTTCGGCCGCTTTTAATCCCGCATCCACTGAAAACGTCTTGTTGTCCCACTCTAGATTTTCATAAACAAAATTCGAGAAGTATCCCTTTGAGAAGAACGCCATCAGGCTGGTTCCTGGCGTGCGGCCCGTGATCCACATTCCCCATCCGCCCGGTCCTTCTTCGCCGCCCGGCAAATAACCGGGGAACAGCGATTGTCCCTGCGAATTGCTGAGTCCGGCATAGAGTTTGTTGAGTGTGGCAATTTGGCGGGCAGTCAGGCACTGATCAGAATCTTCTCCGGCCTTGCATTGAATCGTTGCAGGATCGAACTTACACTGCCGTGGATCGTTCAGGATTCCATCCTTCACGCCGTCTTTTTCGTCGCAAGACGCATTCACCGCGGCAGCGATCGCCGGAAGTTTCGTGGCGGGAATGTAACTTTCTGCGTCCATGGTCAAGACCTGCGTATCGGCGGCAGCGAGCGTCAGGAGTCGCGTCCAGTAATTAGCCGGAGCTCCGGCCAAAATCCCGTCATAATCCTCGGGATAGCGCTGCGCCTCCATCAAAGCTTCGCGCCCGCCATCAGAACAACCGGCAAAGTACGATTTCTGCACGGCCTTCGCATAATAGGCCTGAGCTACCGCCTTGGCTACGCGCGTCATCTCGTGAATTCCGCGATGGCCAAAATCTACAATCTTCTCCGGATGCCCCTTCGCCCATGCGGCATCGCCTCCCGCATGCCCGGTATCCGTGGCGGTCGATGCATATCCGGCTTTGAGTGCCATGGCCATCTGCATGTCATCGATCAGACCTGCGAAGCCGCCGTTTCCGACACCCTGCAGTTTTCCATTCCAGCCGGTGACCGGGAGCCAGACCTCTAACTTGATGTCCGAATCAGGCGTGGGTTTGGCCTCCGCAACGACGCGGCAGAAGGCAGGCAGGGCCTTGTAGAGCGCCGAGATATCGGCTCCGGTGAACGGCGCTGGAGGCCCGTTAAACGTTCCGGCTGCAACCGTCTCGGCGAGAGTGATCGTAGTATCCGCAATCTTCACGCTCGATAGTCGCTCGCACTGCTCTTGAGCGAACGCTGCCCCGACCGCGAGAACCAAGTAACCGATTGCAGAAAAAACGCAGGCTTTCTTCATCGTAGTTCCTCGATCGTAGCTATTGTGCTCCGGTCTTCTCCATGAACGCGGCCTGATCCGCTTTCATTTTTTTCAGTCCATCCGTCGGCAAGTAGACCATGTGGCCGGAATCGTAGGTAGCAAAGGAAATATTGTCGCGGTACTTCTGCGGCAGGTTGAGGTGGTCGACCGTGTAATTCGCGGCGTAGTAGGGCGTGGCCAGATCGTAATAGCCTTCCATCACCAGAACCTTCAGGTACGGATCTTTCACGATGGCCTGGCGCATGGCCGTGGCCGTGTCGGGGAATCCGTGCTCGCCGCCCGGTCCCCAGTCCCATTGCAGGCCGCCGTTTTCGGCGCGCACGTTGTAGGGCATGTCGACCTTGTAGTTGAGTTCGGTGCGCAGGTAGTTGTTGAAGACGGAAGTGAATGGCGGCTGCGTGGCTGAGCCGGTGGGATCGTAGAAGGGAGTATCGAGCAGTCCGTTAGGATCAGGGCCAGTGTAGCGGCCGTCGAGGCGACCGACACGCACTTTCTGATCGATGAGCAGATAGTGCGTGAATTTCTGTACGTTGATTCTGAGATTTGCCTCGTCGATGACTTCCTTGCTCAAGCCGGTGTAGCGGGCGAGTTGGTCGATGACTTTCTGCCGCTCGTCGGGAGTGAGAGCGTCACCTTTGTCGAGAGCCTGCTCGTATTCGGTCGAGGCCCAATGCTCGGATTCCTGTCGCGCTTTGGTCATGTCCACGGCGAGATCGGGTGGGAGTTTATGGTGGTAGCCGGCGATCATGGTGAATGATGGAATCAGAAAAATGTAGGGCTGATCGTTGGTGAAATTTTCATCCAGCGTTTCGAAGTTAAGGACGGTCGAGAGCAGCGTGATGCCGTTGAAAGAAATACCGCGGTTGGAAAGATATCCGGCAATACCGGCTGAGCGCGTAGTTCCGTAGCTTTCCCCGAACAAATAGAGCGGGGATGACCAGCGCTCGTTGCGGCTGATGTAGAGGCGAATAAATTCGCTGAACGATTCGATGTCTCCCTTGATGCCCCAGAATTTCTTGAACAACTCGGTATTTTCGGCTCGGCTGAAGCCGGTGCCGATGGCGTCGACCAGAACGAGGTCGCTTTTGTCGAGCAGAGTGGAGGGATTGTCCTCAATGTGATACGGCGCGGGAGGCATGAAGCCGTCGGGCTGGAGCACGACGCGGCGCGGACCAAGCGCGCCCATGTGCAGCCAGATCGAGGCCGATCCCGGTCCGCCGTTGAAGGCGAAAGTGAGTGGACGCTTGGCGGCTTCTGAGCCGTCGAGCGTGTAGGCGACGTAAAACATTTCTGCTTCGATCTTGCCGTCACCGCGCTTGATTGGCAGGCGGCCCGTAGTCGCCGTGTACTTGAGGAGCTTGCCGTCGACCGTGATCTGATGATGCGTGACGGCGGGCGGCAGTTCCGTCATGTCGTAGTGCTCTTCTTTGTCGTCTTTCTTATCGCCGCCGCTTTCGTGAGAAGCCTCGCGTGGCGCGGCTTGCGACTCGGCTGGTTCGGGCTTGCTCTTCTCGGCGGGTTTTTCGGCGGAGGGGGCGGGCTGCTTCTTTGAAGCCGGAGGGGTGGGGGCATTTGTCTGCTGGGCGAAAGATAAAGACGTGACCGAAGTTAGAAAAACACAGAGGGCGGTAAGCGGGAGTCTCTTCATTTCGTCTCCGAAAGAATTCGCGATTATCAGGTAAGTGGGAGGAATTGTACACCGGCAGGATTGTTGGTACGCGCCCGCCCTTTACACACTGGAGCGGTGGGTGCAGAATCGATCGACTCCATGCCGTTGGGGTTAGGTGCCTTGAATCTCTGCCAGAACTGCGGTACCGAGAATTCGGAATCGGTGGCGACATGCGAACG
Organism: Candidatus Sulfotelmatobacter sp.; assembly: GCA_030040965.1. Taxonomy (GTDB): domain Bacteria; phylum Acidobacteriota; class Terriglobia; order Terriglobales; family Acidobacteriaceae; genus Sulfotelmatobacter. The sequence continues at coordinate 21,084 of JASHOT010000115.1, forward strand.
TTGCGGAGCTGTTTTCAATCTGTCCCCGACTGAGTCAATCTCGTCCGAACCTGCCGCGGTCGATGCCAAACCGCTGAAAGCACCTTCTGGTGCGCGCGGTTTTGCGCCGGGCAGTTTGATCGGCGACCGCTACCGTGTCATTTCTTTGCTCGGCCGCGGCGGCATGGGCGAAGTCTATGCGGCGGACGATCTCAAGCTGGGACAGCGCGTCGCTTTGAAGTTTCTTCCCGCGCATCGCGCGACGGATTCGAGTTGGCGCGAGCAGTTTTATGCTGAAGTGCGGACAACGCGGCAGGTGTCGCATCCGAACGTTTGCCGGATGTACGACGTCGGCGAGAGCGACGGGCGTCTTTTTCTGTCGATGGAATTTGTGGATGGCGAAGATCTCGCATCTTTGTTGCGCCGCATTGGACGCCTGCCCGACGACAAAGCCATCGAGGTGGCACAGCAACTTTGTGCCGGGCTCGCGGCAGCTCATGGGGCGGGCGTGCTGCATCGAGATCTAAAGCCCTCGAATGTGATGCTCGATGGCAAGGGCAGGGCACGCATTACCGACTTCGGCCTGGCCGTAGCTGCCGCCGATGCCAGCGGTGAAAAACCTGCGGGTACGCCTGGCTACATGGCGCCAGAACTGATGAACGGTGCCGCGCCGACCGTGCAAAGCGACTTGTACGCTCTCGGTCTCGTGCTGTACGAAGTCTTTACAGGCAAGCGAGCATTTGACGCTCCCACCGTCGCCGAGCTTTATCGCAGGCAATCCGAAACCAATCCCACCCCGCCTTCCAACCTGGTGAAGAATCTCGATCCGGCAGTGGAGCGCGCGATCCTGCGCTGCCTGGATCGCGATCCTGCGCAGCGTCCGCGCTCGGCGCATAGCGTGGCTGCAGGTTTGCCTGGCGAAGATCCTCTAGCGGCTGCACTGGCTGCTGGTGAAACTCCGTCGCCGGAAATCGTGGCCGCTGCGGGAACGCAGGGCTCGCTGCGGCCTGCGATCGCTTGGTCTTGCCTGATTGCTTCGCTGGTCTTGATCTTCGGCACTTCCATGTTCATCGCACCGCGCGATACCGATTGGGGCCTCGCTCCCATGCCGAAATCGCCCGAAGTGCTGGCCGATCGCGCGCAGGAGCTGGCAAAGAAGCTGGGGTACACGACCGTGGTGGATCAAGCGAATTGGATCGGAGCAGACCTGGATTACCTCGCATATGCATCCGCGCGTCCTTCCGGCAAGGATTGGAAGCGAACAGCTGGCCAGGTATGGCCTTCGGCTGTCGGTTTTTGGTATCGGCAAAGCCCACAGTGGATGGAGCCAGCTTCCGCGTTATTTGGCGGTCCTCCGCATGTGAATGAGTTCGACCCTCCCTACGAGATCTCAGGCATGGTCACGATTCGCCTGGATGCACTCGGTAACCTGTTATTTCTGCGCGCCATCGCGCCTCAATTCGATGGGAAGGGTACCTATAAGCTGCCGGATTGGGGCGTGCTCTTTGACGAGGCAGGATTGGATCAATCTCAGTTTATCCCCACTGAGCCTCACTGGACTCCGCCGGATAGCTTCGATAGTCGCGCAGAGTGGGAGGGCAGATTGCCCGATCGCCCGGATTTGCCTCTACGCGTCAGCGCCGCTTCCTTCCATGGCGTCCCCGTGTATTTTCAGGTCATCGCTCCCTGGGACAAGCCTTGGCGCAACACGTTGCCGAATCAGACTGGAGTAGGCACTGATCTCTCCGTTGTGGTCAGCGTGACTCTACAGATTGGAATTGTGGTGGTGGGCTCTCTTTTTGCTCGATGGAATCTTCGTCGAGGACGCGGCGACGCCAAAGGTGCTCTGCGAGTGGCGGCGTTTACGGCCGTACTGAATTGCATCTATGCCTTTTCGAACTATCATTTCGCTCCCCGGCCAAACTATATCTTCATTCAGTTCTTCTTGCTGGCAATTCCGTTTCTCTTTGCTTTCGCCGTGGCAGTCGGCTACCTCGCAGTCGAGCCGTTCGCACGCCGCTCGTGGCCGAAGCTGATGGTCTCCTGGCAGCGGCTTCTCGGCGGGCGCCTGCGAGATCCTCTGGTGGGGCACGACGTTCTTTTTGGGGTGCTGGCTGGAGCTTTAGCCTCTGCGGTCCTTTTGGGAGCAAATGCAGTGATTGGCATTTCCGAGGCCTTTCCTGTCCGGGATGCGTTTGGGCTCGGCCCATGGGCATCGCTCGGTACAAGCCTGGGGAGGCTCTCTGGCGCTTGCATCGATGCGATGACATGTCTGGCAGTTCTGACCATCGCAACCGGTGTCCTACGGAAAAAGTGGCTGGCACTGGCGGTCACCGGATTGCTCCTCATCGCGCAATATGCATCACTCAATGCGACGGACGTCGCATTGACGCTGTTGTTCGCGGCGATTTTCATCGCGGTTCTGATTCGGTTTGGCCTGATTGGGATCACCTGCTTTGCCATCGTCTTCCAGACCCTCGCAGGTTCTCCGCCTTTGCGCTTCGCGGAGTGGTACGCCGGACGAGCCATCATCGCCCTGCTTATTCCCACCACGCTGGCAGTCTACGGCTTCTATGTGTCGCTCGGCGGGCAGTCGATTTTCGGCCGTGCGTTAGCTGAGAGTTAGAAGATAGAACGCGCGGGCTCAACCTCCGGTACTGTCTGAAAAGCAGATTTGAGACACTACCCAACCTCCTCTTGACTCTGGCCCCGCGGATATGTAGCATTACTCAGACAAGTTCGCCCGACGGTCATACGGGAGGCGGACCTGAATTTCATGCAGAGTGGCTGAGGGACGAGCCCTGAGACGCCACGGCAACCGGTCTGGGATCATATATCCTGGGATGCTGGTGCCAACTCTCTCCTGGAAACAGGGAACATGAGATTCGGACGCGAGCTGCTGTAGCTCTATCCGATAGCCTCTTTTCCTTTTCCTGGAAAAAGAGGCCATTTGCTTTTATGGCCACTTTTCCCCGGAGAGCTCGTCCTCAGCTATTCGCTAGTAAGGAAGCGCGCCAAACGCGCGAGTCAGCAATCTCGCACAAATCGCGAGATTGAACGCGCGGCGCGCCCAGATCCTTCGCGAGACAAAAAGCGTCTCGCTCAGGATGACAATCGATTCCGAGTGTTACGGAATGAGAAAGCGAGTAGCGCGTATGTCGAATTACGATCTTCACTACGAACTTCGGTGCCGGGAATGCGGACATCGGTGGGGAAACCAGCCCCGCTCCATCTGCGATGAGTGCTTTTCTCCTCTGGAAATAGCCTACGACTACGACTGGATCCGTTACGTGTTCGGAAACGGAACGCTGGATCCGACGAGGACGATTCGCGAAGCCATTGCCCAGAGGCCGGCGAACATGTGGCGCTACTCCGAACTTTTGCCCCTCCCCCAGGGCTTTACGCCGCGGCTGCCGGTGGGCTTTACGCCACTGTTTCAGGCGCCGCATCTGGCCGAGCGTTTGAGCGGAACGGCGACCGCGGCGAAGAATCTTTACATTAAGAATGACGCGGTTTGCCTGCCGACGTTGAGCTTTAAAGATCGCGTGGTCGCGGTGGCGCTGGCCAATGCGCGGGCATTCGGCTTCGACACGGTCTCGTGTTCGTCGACAGGAAATCTCGCGAATGCAGTTGCCGCGCATGCCGCGCGTGAAGGTCTGAAGGCGTGGATTTTCATTCCTTCCGACCTTGAGCCGGCGAAGATTCTGGGCACGAATGTTTTCGGCGCGAAAGTCGTCCGCATCGCCGGCAATTACGATCAGGTCAACCGACTGTGCTCGCAGATCGCCGACGAGCATCGATGGGGATTCGTCAACGTCAACTTGCGGCCGTACTACGCGGAAGGGTCGAAGACATTCGGCTTCGAAATCGCTGAGCAACTCGGCTGGCGTCTACCGGACAACGTCGTCTGCCCAATGGCCGGTGGATCGCTGATCGTCAAAATCAAGAAGGCATTTGACGAACTTGTGAAGCTCGGCTTGGTTGAGCCGAAGGAAGTGAAGTTCTTTGGCGCGCAGGCGACCGGATGCTCGCCGATCTCGACGGCCGTGAAGACTGGCTCGTCTGAGATCGAGCCGCAGAAGCCGAACACGATTGCACGGTCGCTAGCGATCGGGAATCCGGCCGACGGACACTATGCCATCAAGGCCATCAAGTCGAGCGGCGGATGGAGCGAGGACGTGAGTGATCCGGAGGTGATCGATTCAATTCGCCTGCTGGCCGAGACCGAAGGCATTTTCACCGAGACAGCCGGCGGAGTCACAGTGGGTTGCGCGGGCAAGCTGTATCGGCAGGATCGCATTTTGCCCGAGGAAACGACCGTTCTGTGCGTCACGGGCAACGGATTGAAGACGACCGACGTGCTGGCCGGTGTTTATCAGACCGAGCGGCCAATCGCGCCGAAGTTGGCCGAGTTCGAGCATTATCTGCAGCAGACCTTGCATGTGGATGAAGTGCCGGAAGTGATCGCCGCCGCGCAAGAAGCGGCGGGCGTGGGAGCCTAGTCGTCATGGCCATCACGGTGCAGATTCCAACTGCATTGCGGCGACATACTGCGGGTGTGGGCTCGGTCACTTGCGCGGCCAAGGATTTGACCGAACTGTTCTCGGTGCTCGACGAAAAGTTTCCCGAGCTCACCCCGCATCTGCGCGATGACAAGGGGCAGATTCGCCGCTTCCTGAACATCTATGTGAACGAAGAAGACATTAGATTCCTCGGCGGACAAGAATATGCCTTCCAGGAAGGAGACGAAGTTTTGCTCGTTCCGTCGATTGCGGGTGGTGCTGAATAGGCGAAGGCTCTTCTCAGGAACGAGCTCTATTCTTGGACGGTCCGGCTTCGCATATGTGAGTTCCAGATCGTGGTGTCGCACAGGCACCACGCTTTTGTTTTCTCAACTCTTCTTCCAAATGCAGCGTGGTTTGCTGCACTCACGGTACAGCGCGCAGACAGCAACGTATAATCCAATCCTTATGAGTTATCCATTGACTCGCACTTAGGAGGAGAGCGCCGGTGGTTGTTCTGGTGGTTGGCGGTGCGGGATATATCGGGAGTCATGCCTGCCGGGCTCTGCGCCATGGCGGCCATGACGTGATTGTCTACGACAATCTTTGCACCGGATTTGAGAGCCTGGTTCAAGGTTTTGAGTTGGTGAAGGCTGACGTGCTTGATGGTGCGGCGCTGGGGCGAGTTTTGCCGCGAGTGGATGCGATCATGCACTTCGCGGCGCATGCCTATGTCGGCGAATCGGTTGCGAATCCAAGAAAATATTTTCGCAATAATGTGGAAGGCGGCCTTTCGTTGTTGAATGCGGCCGCGGATGCGGGCGTGAAGAAAATTATTTTTTCTTCTACGTGCGCGGTGTACGGCGTGCCGGCGAAAGTGCCGATCGACGAAGACACGCCAAGGCAGCCGGTGAATCCTTATGGTGTGAGCAAGCTGTTTTTTGAAAATGCGCTCGCAGCTTACGACCGCGCTTATGGAATCCGCTACGCGAGCCTGCGCTATTTCAACGCTGCGGGCGCGGATGAAAGCGGAGAAATCGGGGAGATGCACGATCCGGAAACTCACTTGATCCCGCTGGCACTGGCTGCGGCCGCCGGGACTGGCCCGGAGCTGCAGGTGTTCGGCACGGATTACGCCACGCCGGATGGAACCTGCGTGCGGGATTACATTCACGTGAACGATCTGGCGAGCGCACATGTGAAGGCGCTGGAGCTTTTGTCGGAAGGAAATATGAGTTTCGCGGTGAATTTGGGGACGGGCAGCGGATACTCCGTGCAGGAAGTGATTTCTTCGGTCGAGGCGGTTGCGGGAAAACGGGTATCGCGAAAGAGTGCGCCGCGCCGCGCGGGAGATCCTCCGGCGTTGGTGGCAAATCCGGCGAAGGCGGAGATGCTGCTCGGTTGGAAGGCGACGCGCGGATTGCGCGAGATTGTCGAGACGGCGTGGAATTTTGCGCAACGCAAAGCGGCCGTTGCGCGTTAAAACTTTAACCACAGAGGACACAGAGGTGGGCGGAAGAGTGGGCAGTGAACTTATAGGCAAGCGCGTAGCGTTCCTGGGCGCGGGAAAGATGGGCGGCATCATTCTGCAGGCACTGCTGAAGCACGGCCTGCTCACGTCCAAATCGACCTGTGCGACGGTGGCGCATGAGGAGCGGGCGAAATCGCTGGCGGCGAAATTGAAAGTGAAGGTGGGAACGAACAATGCTGACGCCGCCAAGGGAGCGGACATCATTGTGATTGCGGTCAAGCCGCAGGTCGTGGAAGAGGTGGTGCGCGAAATCGCCCACAATCTCACGCCAAAGCAGCTGATCGTGTCGGTCGCGGCGTCGGTGCCGACTGCGATGATTGAAAAAAATCTTCCGACGCGCGTTCCCGTGGTTCGCGCCATGCCCAACACACCCTGCCTCATGGGCGCCGGGATGACCGCCATCTGCAAAGGGAAGTACGCAAGCCAAGGTCATGTTGCGTTGACCTGCCATATGTTCGACGTGGTGGGCAGGACGGTGGTGGTGGATGAAAAACATATGGACGCGGTGACGGCGCTTTCGGCGAGTGGGCCGGCGTACATTTACATCATCCTGGAGTCGCTGGCGGAAGCGGGAGTGAAAGTCGGATTGCCCCGCGACATCGCGACCCTGCTTGCTGCGCAGACGGCGCTGGGCGCGGCGAAAGTCGTGCTCGAAACCGGCGACCATCCGGCGCTGCTCAAAGATGCGGTAACGACTCCGGCCGGGTGCACGATTGATGCGATCATGGAACTGGAGGAAGGCAAGCTGCGCGTAACGCTGATCAAAGCGGTGGTCAAAGCCGCGCAGCGAGCCAAGGAACTGGCATTCGGATAGGTTTCGGAGGAACGGTCGGCCAACATTTCAAGCTGTCTTGAAATGCCGCCTTGAGTTTTGGCGCGGCTTTGCCTGTATCCACGGTTTCTGCGGCTCAGGTAGATTTGTGCAGCTGCGATCTATCCGTCGTCATCAGGTCAGATCACAGCTGCACTCAAGAAACCCCGGAAGCCTGACGTTCAGAGGTCAGGCAAGATCGAAGCGGTCGGCATTCATCACTTTCGTCCACGCCACGACGAAGTCTTTCACGAACTTCTCTTTCGAGTCCCCGCAAGCATAGACCTCGGAAAGCGCACGCAGTTGCGAATGCGAGCCGAAGATCAGGTCAACACGAGTACCGGTCCACTTGACCTTGCCCGTTTTGCGGTCGCGTCCCTCATAAACAGGTCCAGCGCCATTGCCAGACGCAGGCTGCCACTCGGTGCCCATATCGAGCAGGTTGACGAAGAAGTCATTCGTCAACGTCTCCGGCCGCTTGGTGAAGACTCCGTACTTGGTGTTCGTGTGATTCGCGCCCAGCACGCGCAGTCCGCCGATTAAAACCGTCAACTCGGGCGCCGTCAATCTAAGCAGTTGTGCTCGATCGATCAGCATCTCCTCTGGCGACAGGCGCTGCTTGCCGCTGACATAGTTGCGGAATCCGTCGGCCTGTGGCTCGAGCGGTTCGAAGGATTCGACATCGGTTTGTTCTTGTGACGCGTCCATGCGACCGGGCTTGAAGGGGACTTTCACATCGTGCCCGGCGGCCTTTGCGGCTTTCTCGATCGCGGCGCAGCCAGCGAGAACGATCAGGTCGGCAAGCGAAACTTTTTTCCCCTTGCTGCCGTTCGTTTGTGTGCTGTTGAACTCCTTCTGGATCGCTTCCAGCTTTTTGAGCACCTTGGCCAGTTGCGCGGGCTGATTGACTTCCCAATTCTTTTGCGGTTCGAGGCGAATGCGTGCGCCGTTCGCTCCGCCGCGCTTGTCGGAGCCGCGGAATGTCGATGCGGACGCCCATGCTGTTGAAATCAACTGCGAAACCGTTAGTCCTGACGCGAGGATTTTCGCCTTCAGCGCTGCGATATCTTTGTCGCCGATAAGCTTGTGATTCACAGCCGGGATCGGGTCCTGCCACGGCAGCGTCTCTTTGGGAACAAGAGGGCCGAGATAACGGACGATCGGGCCCATGTCGCGATGCGTCAGCTTGAACCACGCACGGGCAAACGCGTCGGCGAACTGATCGGGATGTTCGTAGAACCGGCGCGAGATTTTCTCGTAAGCCGGATCAAAGCGCAGCGAGAGATCGGTCGTCAACATGGTTGGTGCGTGATGCTTTGACTTGTCGTGGGCGTCCGGTACCGTTCCGGCGCCGGCGCCGTTCTTTGCCGTCCACTGAAACGCACCGGCCGGGCTCTTGGTGAGTTCCCAGTCATATTTGAAAAGGTTTTCGAAGAAGTTGTTGCTCCACCTGGTCGGTGTCGTCGTCCAGATGACCTCCAAGCCGCTTCCGATCGCGTCATCGGCTATCCCCGTGCCGAAGCTGCTCTTCCAGCCGAGACCCTGCATCTCGATGGGCGCGGCTTCCGGCTCTGGGCCTACGTTTGAGGCAGGACCTGCGCCGTGCGTCTTGCCGAACGTGTGGCCGCCGGCGATCAGCGCGACCGTTTCTTCGTCGTTCATGGCCATCCGGCGGAAGGTTTCGCGAATGTCTATTGCCGCCGCGACTGGATCCGGTTTTCCATTCGGTCCTTCCGGATTCACATAGATCAAGCCCATTTGAACGGCACCGAGCGGGCTCTGCAGATTGCGCTCACCGCTGTACCGTTCGTCGGCGAGCCACTTGCCTTCAGGACCCCAGAAGACATCCTCTTCGGGTTCCCAGGTGTCGGCGCGCCCGCCGCCGAAGCCGAAGGTCTTGAAGCCCATCGACTCGAGGGCGACGTTGCCCGCGAGAATCATCAGATCGGCCCAGGAAATCTTGCGGCCGTATTTTTGTTTGATGGGCCACAGCAGCCGTCGTGCCTTGTCGAGGTTCACGTTGTCGGGCCAACTGTTAAGCGGTGCGAATCGTTGCTGGCCGGCTCCAGCGCCGCCGCGTCCATCGCCGATGCGGTACGTGCCGGCGCTATGCCACGCCATGCGGATCATCAGCCCGCCGTAGTGGCCAAAGTCGGCCGGCCACCACTCCTGCGAGTCCGTCATCAACGCATGAAGGTCTTTGATCACAGCCCTCAGATCCAGACTCTTGAATTCCTTGGCATAGTCGAACTCCTCTCCCATCGGATCGGACAGCGGAGAATTCTGATGCAGGACGCTGAGGTCGAGTTGATTCGGCCACCAGTCCCGGTTGGTGTGTGCAGTAGTGGCGCTTGAAAACGGGCACTTGGCTTCGGTTGCTATATTTTGTGTTGGGTTAACGACTTCGGTTGCCATGAGTTCATCCTCCTCACTTGTTACTCAAGAAATCTTCATGAAATTCAATCATGCTTTCGAACAACCTGCCCCGCTGGTTCAGTCAATTCGGGGGAGTCTTTTTCCACGACGTGCAAAGCTTCACGCGGCGTCTGCACACTGCCCTAACGGGAAGCGCGGCGTGGCGCACACTTCGTACAAAGCCCCCGCAGAATGAGCTGGCATTCGCGAACAACCCGCTTGCCGAGAGACCGAGAGGCAGGCCGGGGAACGTCATACCACTCCATGTCCTCGACGTTGCCGCAGCGGTCGCAAATGAAATGGTGATGCCGCATGCCCTTCAGATCGAATCGCCCGGCGCGGCCCTCGACGGCCACTTCCCGTACCAGGCCGGCCTTCACCAGGTCCCGTAAATTGTTGTAAGTGGTCGCGCGGGAAGAGAGCGGATCTACACGATTTACTGCTTCGAAAATCTCCGCGGCGGTCGGATGCCCCTTGTGATCCATCAACAATGCCATCACGGCATAGCGCTGGGCGGTGCAACGCAATCCAGCGCTTTCTAAAGACCGCTTAATGGTGCTGGCATGCATGGAAAGCTTAGATTAACTCTAATCTGATATTTTGTCTAGAACATCCGCCATAGCCGGCTCGTGAAATTCCCGATGTGGAAAAACCTGGCGTCAGCTCTAGTGCGCGGCCGCTAAAAAAGTGTGAACGGAACATGATAGGCCCGCCTCGAGTGCATCGCAACTCGGGAGCCAGGTTAGAGTTCTGAGTGAAGATTGTTCCCTACGTTTTTTTCGCGACTTCTTCATGCGTGATGTGAAAGGCCGTATTGGCCGCCGGGACTCCGGCGTAGATCGCCGTCTGCAGAAGAACTTCCTGCACGTCGCAAGTTTCCAACCCGTGCTTCAATCCCGTGGTGAGATGAAGCCGGAACTCCTCCCAGCGGCCGAGCGCCGCTGTGGTAGCCAGAACGAGAAGTCGACGGGTCCTGCGGTCCAGACCGGGACGCGTCCATATCGTTCCCCAGGCGTATTGCGTGATCAGCTTCTGAAAATCGCTGTTGAGTTCTGTTGTCCGGCTCACGGCACGATCGACGTAGTCCTCACCGAGCACAGCACGGCGCGTTTCCATTCCAGCCTTATAGATTTCGGACTCCGTTGAAGGAGCCGTCCAAAGAAAAGAAAAGAGCGCGGCGAGAAAGGCTCGCGGACAATCGAGATTCGACAAATGGGCCGCAGGCAGCCGGAGCGAGCGAGCGTTGGCGATTTCGCGTGCGAGCATGTCACCGTTCCCGTCCCAAGGAGTGGAGACGTCTTTGTTCCCCGCAATCACCAACGTGGGAACTTTGATTTGAGAAAGGCTGCGGGTGAAGTCGAAATCGCGAAGCGCCGCGCAGCAGCCGACGTAGCCTTGCGGATCGGTTCCCAAAAGAACGAAGCGAATGTTCGCCACGCTCGGGTTCGAGCGGGCAAGAAACTCCGAAGAGAAAAAACGCTGCAGGGCCATATCGACGATGGCGGCCATGC
>JASHOT010000116.1 GCA_030040965.1 Candidatus Sulfotelmatobacter sp.
TCAAATGCCACAATGGATCGACTATTTCAACATCATGATGTATGACTGCGCTGGGCCCTGGACCGATGACGGCCAGCTCAATGCACCGATCTTTTGGGATTGGCACGATCCCCAGCCCTGGGAGTGCCAACCGGGAGGCAGCGACCGCGAAGCCGCGGATATATTTCTGCGGCAGGTTCCGCCGCAGCAACTGAATATGGGAACTCCCTTTTATGGCTATATCTATGACAACATCAACCAGCTGTTTGGAGTGTGCCCGAACTCACTCACAGACCAGGATGGAGAATGTAATGGCTTCGTTGTGACCGAGAACTACGCGCCATTCATGACAGATCGTGTCAACCAGCATGGGTGGGAGACGATTTATGATCCAATTGCGCTTGTTCCATACATGCTGAGGACCGATGGGGGGAGCGGCTTCATTACTTATGACGATCCGGTTTCGACCTATGTCCGGGTGTCGTACTGTGATTGGAGCCTCGGGCTCGGCGGTACCTTCATGTGGTCTCTCGACGGCGACTACGACGGTCATGGCCAGGACTTGCTGGATGCGATGTATCAAGCAACAATGAACCGAGGAAAGTAGTTCCGACCGCTGCTCTGCCCTCGCCCGATTGCCTGATCGGAATTTGAGTTGCGTCAGTCGTTCTGAAGAAATCCCCACCTGCATTGGACCTTCCCTACCTTCAGCACTACCGCATTTTGGGCTTGCGCGAAGTGTACTATGTGTGATAGTACACATGCTGTGATACCCTTCCGTGTCGATTTCCGCCCCGGCGTCTCGCTCTACGAGCAAATCGTCTACGCTGCCACCAAAGCCATCATCTCCCGACAATTGCGGCCCGGCGACGCCTTCCCTTCAGTGCGCCTTCTTAGCAGAGAACTCAAAATCAATCCCAACACAGCCCACAAGGTAGTGACGCACCTGATCTCCGAAGGACTGCTGGAAACCCTGCCCGGAATTGGCACCGTGGTTTCTCACTTGCCGGAAGCCAGCAATACGGAACGAACGCAATTGTTGGGACAGGAAATCGAACAGCTCGTAGTCGAAGCAAAGAAGCTGGGAATCAGTTTGGACGAACTATCCAGTTCCATGTCGAAGCACTGGAAGCGTCTGGACAAAGATGAATCAACAATCGAACAACGACGGGGAGGCCGCGCCCGATGACCAATAGCGCGATTCGCACCGAGAACCTGGTGAAGACATACCGCAACGTGAGTGCCTTGCGGGGACTGAACCTGAATGTGCCCGAAGGCGCTGTCTACGCTCTTGTTGGTCCAAACGGCGCGGGCAAAACTACGGCCATCAAGATTCTTATGAATATCTTTGGAGCCACGCACGGACACGCCGAAGTCCTCGGCGTTGACTCCACGCGCCTCCGCGGGCGGATGTTTTCCTCCATCGGTTACGTCTCGGAGAACCAGGAGTCGCTCGACTGGATGCGCGTCGACGCTTTCTTCTGCTTCCTCAGACCGTTCTATCCGACCTGGGACCGCGATCTGGAAAATGAGTTGGTTCGTCAATTTGATCTGCCTCCTGACCGCAGACTTGGAGAACTTTCCCGCGGCGTGCGGATGAAGGCGGCCCTTGCCAGTTCTCTCGCCTATCATCCCAAACTGATCGTGCTGGATGAGCCTTTCACCGGTCTCGATCCGCTGGTCCGCGACGAACTCATTCAAGGCCTGCTCGATCGGGCCGAAGAGTCGACCATCCTTATTTCTTCGCACGATCTTGCAGAGGTGGAAACCTTCGTTAGCCATGTCGGCTATTTGGAGCTAGGTGAACTTCGCTGTTCCGAAGAATTGTCTTCGCTAACGGGTCGGTTCCGCGAAGTTGAGCTAACGTTCGCCATGCCGCCCGCGCTTCCAAGCGTTGTGCCGAAAAGCTGGCTGCAGATAAGCTCATCGGCCGCGGTAGTCCGCTTCATCGAAAGCCACTTCGATCCCGAGAAGACTGATGAGCAGATCCGCACTCTTCTTGGTACCGCGCAGAACGTGACGTTCACCCCCATGTCTTTGCGATCGATCTTCCTTGCGATGGCAAAAACAGCACGGGAACCCGCATAAGGAGCACGTCCCACGGGAAATGAAATGCGATTTGACGGAAGCGACGCCAGGGAGGGCTAACCTATGAAACTCATCTTCCAGATTTTTTTGAGAGATGTCCGCCATCTTTGGCGAGAACTCGCGGTGTCATATGCGGTGGTCATCGCCTACGGTTGGAGTACGCCCCGGTATTGGGTGCATCTGGAGGAATGGGCCGCCACTGGCGCCTCCGGGCTGGGTGTTTTCTTCGAGGTCCCATTCTGGCCTCGCCTGCTTGTGGTTCTGGTCCCCCTCGCGTGGCTGGTCGCGATCGTTCGCGTCGTTCAGAGTGATTCTCTGGTCGGCAACCGCCAGTTTTGGGTCACTCGTCCTTTCGGTTGGAAACAGGTGCTCGCCGCCAAAATCTCTTTCGCGCTGATCTGCGCTAATCTGCCCCTGCTGATCTTGGAAGTTTATCTGCTGGCTAAAGCGGGCTTCGCACCCACGCATTACCTAGTCGGACTGCTTTGGATGCAGTGCCTGACCAGCTTCATTCTGCTTTTGCCTGTGATTGCCTTGGCCACGGTCACCGCAACCGTCGGTCAGTTCTTGCTCGGCGTTCTCTTGATCGTCCTGGCTCAGTTCTTGTCCGGATTACCTTCGCTCCTTCACATCAGCATGGGCACGAGCTTTTTATCTGAACCCGTGGAATTAAGTCAGTTCACCTCGACGGACCCTCTTCCGACCATTCTCCTCCTCGCCTTTCCGCTGGTCATAATCGGATTGCAATACGCACGGCGACGTACGCTCCTCTCGCGGTGGTTGATTGTTTGCTTGATGGCCGCCCTTGTTTTGATAACACTCTTTGCCCCCTATCGAACGCTGGTGCATCGCCAATATCCGCCGCTCAATGCCGGAGAAAAAACTCCCATTCATCTTGCCATTGGCGGAACCCTCGGAACCTGGACGCGCACCAGCAAGCCTGACCCCAACGAAGTTGGAATCGTTCTGCCACTGACTATAGAGCGAACTAGTCCCGATTTCTTCCTGATCATGAAAGGCTCGCACGTCGAAGTCGAAAGCCAGAACGGACTGAAATGGGATGCCGGCTGGACTTCTATGAACTCCCTCACCCTGCTGCCCCCGGATCATAACGCCAACGTGAGCTTCGCAGTGCCGACGGATTTCTACCAGCAGTTCCGAGATTTAGACGTGAAGGTTCGCCTCACGCTGGCCTTCACTTACTTTCAAGACGCCAATCGACGAACGTTCGTCGTTCCGTCGGGCGCATTCACCTTGCCCGACGCAGGACGGTGCACGGCAACTCCTCTTGATCCTCCAAATGTGTACTCCGGTGGCCCCAAAGTGGTTTTCTGCCTCGCGCCGCTTCACCGGCCGGCTTCGCTCTTCCTAAACCTGAAACTTTCCGACAGCACCTGCAAGCGACCCCCAGGAAGGCCTTCGGTCTCTGCCAGCGCGTTCGGGACGGAATGGATCCAAAACAGCGACTCGCCCGAGTTCGGCATCAGCCCGGTTGTGCAATTCGAACTCGCGCCCTTCCAATATCACAATATTTCAACTTCAGAGGGCCTTCCTGACGGCATGATTTGTCCGGGCACTCCGCTCACGCTCAGCAACCCACAAAAAGTGGGCGATATCCAAATCACACAACAGTTGGATAACGTCCATCTCCCCGACAATGGAAGCTTGCGTCCCCGGTAGTGGACACTGCGTTTGAATCGCTGCGGCAGGACCAGAGGTTAGGAACCTGTCCGCAGTCCAAACTCAACTTCCCCGGGTGCGCCGACCGCAGATACGCGTGTACCGCGTCCGACACGGTAGGGACCAGATCAGCGTCCGGATATTCCAGCGGTTCGCTCATACCTGGCAATCTATTTCCCGACCGCCTTGTTTAGATCGTCGTGCTCGAATGCCGACGCCATACGGTCGATTTCGCTTTTACTGATTCCGTGCTGCCCCGCTTCGTTCCGCCATCTCGAAACCGCTTTCCCGACCTGCGTAGCGATCGCCTTCGCTTGGGCTCTTCCCAGCTCGAAGTATTCAGCCACGCTCATCGCTAGATCCAGGGAAGCGGTACCATTGTCCTCGTTGATGGCAGTAGTGAGGATGCGCGGTTTGACGTCGACAGGCACGGGATTTAGGTCGTAAGCGGGCGACAGGCGCCAGCCCGGCTGCCCTGCGTAGAGGAATCCATGATTGCGCAGATGATCGTCTGTATTAGAAATCAGAATGCTAAACACGATCCGGCGCCACAGCTCTTCCATGTCTTCCTTGGGAGCGGCGCCATGCTGGCGCAGCGCGTCGACAATCTCCAGATAACTTCTCGTGTCTCTGTCCTTTGCGGTGAGCATGCTCATGGCGGAGAGGAAAGGAATGCGAACTGCTTTCTTGCGGTCGAAGCGGCGCAGCAGAATCACGGGCTTGTTCGAGACGGTCTCTACACGCGATTCGGGCACGGCAATGCCGGCCTTTGCGGCGAGTGCAAGAGCAATGGCTTCCCACACGACCGTGTTAATCTCATCATCCCTCCGTGGAAATTTCGCAATCACGAGTTGGCCATCCTCTTCTAAAATGGAAGCCTTCGGTCGCGCCCCGCCGAGTGATGACCCCGGTGCAACCAGCAGCCTCAGATCCTCCTCCGTATCCCTGTCTTCGATAACGTGCTCCGCGGCCGAGAGCAGCTTCGGCAATTCAACGAGTGGCGGGATGCGTTTGACGCCCGGTTTCCGCAGAAACGGCGCTCCTTCCTTTTCGGCGAACCGTAACGCTCCTTGGCGCGATTCATCATCCACTAATAAAAGGAAGTCGACTTCCTGGAGCGAGCGGGGTGCGGTGCGGGCAAGCTCGGCACGCCTGCGCTCGGCTCGGCGCATGAGCGCCCGCCCCCATCGGTCCGGAGCGGAATCACCGATGGCCCCGAACATCGGCGTATCGGCTGGCGTGTGGAAGGCACCTGGTCCGACCTGCAAAGCAGGCTCAAGCGAAAAGCGCAACGGATTCTCGAGCCAGGTCTTTTCGTATTCGAAACTCGCGCTCTCTTTACCCTTACGGACATGGGCCCACAACCGCCCCACAAGGTGGGGTTTGCCGTTCAGATCCACGTAAACAAGAGTTTCC
>JASHOT010000117.1 GCA_030040965.1 Candidatus Sulfotelmatobacter sp.
CTTAGGGGGCAGGCCTGAGTTCACCCTCCTGCCCGCAGGGCAACCACCTCCGCAATCGTCAGAAACAGCGCGTACGTCGCAAACAGAAATGCCCCATACCGCCCGGCCGTTTCCGGACGCATCCGCGGCATGAATGCAGCGAACCGCGCCAGCAGCGCCGCCTCGCCAAACATTCCGGGCAACGCCAGCAGCAATGCCGCCGATCCCCACTCCGCCGCCGGGACTTGCCGCCATTTCAGGATCAGAATGCAAACCGCCGCCGTGACCACCGGCGTGATCACAAAATTGATCCAGTATCCCCGGTCGCTCGCCTCAAACACCTGATGCCCGCGATGGCGATACAGAACCGTGCCTCCAATCCAAAATGCGCACCCCAGCAGCAACAAGAAAAATCTGTCGTAAGGCTTCATGGCCTGCTCCTCCGCTCGAAACTTGAAACTTGGTCACGTTGAAGCTTTCTTATTCCTGTACCGGTCGGTACATTATATTTGTACCATTTGGTACATTACGGAGGCAACCGAAACATGCCCCGCAAAAAAGACCAATCCACCCGTGACCGCCTGCTCGAATCCGCGCTCGCCGCTTTCCTTCGTGCCGGAAGCCTCGACCTCAGCCTCGACTCGCTCGCCAAATCAGCAAAGACCAGCAAGCGCATGCTCATCCATTACTTCGGCACTCGCGAAGCGCTCGAAGAACAAGCCATGGCCCGGCTCGAAGACCGCCTTCGCGCGCGCTTTCGCTCGGGAGCCTTTCCCGCCGGCACTCCTCTCCGCACCGTGGTTTCAATTCTTTGGGATCAACTCACCGCGCCCCAATCCCGCGGCATTCTCCTCGTCACCATGGACCTCACCCGCCGCAGCTGGTCGGGTTCCGCGCGCGGCAAACACTTCTTCGAGGAGCAGCAGCGCCTGTGGTCGGAAATGCTGCACGAGTTCCTGCCTGACCCAGTCGCCGTCGAAACCCTGCTGCAACTTTTTCAGGGAGCCGCGCTCGTCTATCTCGTTACCGGAGATCGCGACCGCGGCCGCCGCGCCCTCGACCGCCTGATTTCCGTCCTTGAGCCGCGCGATAGGCCTTAGAATCCTTGTGACCCTCGCGGCAAAGGCGAACCATGCCCACCATTCGCGTCGAACTTCCGCAACATCTGCGAACCCTCGCCCATGTGGGTCACGAAGTCGAGCTCGAGGTCGAAGGCCCGGTCACGCAGCGCACCGTGCTCGATGCCCTCGAACTCCGCTATCCCATGCTGCAGGGCGCGATCCGCGATCACGTTACCAAACAGCGCCGCGCTTTTCTGCGCTTTTTCGCGTGCCAGGAAGATCTCACCCACGAATCGCCCGACGCGCCCTTGCCCGAGGCCGTCGCCAGCGGCAAAGAGCCATTCCTCGTCATCGGCGCCATCGCCGGCGGATAAGATTGTGCAAGCACGGACACGGAAGCTTTGAAAGGGCGCGGCTTCAGACGCGCCGTAAGTATCATTAAAACCAACCGCGGCTTTCGCCGCTGAGGGCCAATCGGCAAGCGTCAATGCAAAAAATCCAACCACGGTTCGTCGGTGTTGAACTCTACTTCGACGATTTGGAAGAGGCCAGAAAGTTCTACCTCGAAACTCTCGGCCTCGAACTTTCCAACGAGCAGGTCGGACACCACGCCCAGTTCAACGGTGGCGCAGGTTTCATTTGCCTGGAGGCCAAGGGCGCGGAGTCCTACCCGTCGAAAGACAAAGCTGTCCTTTTCTTTGAGGTTCCGGATCTCAAGTCGGCCATGGCAGCCATCGGCCACGACAAAATCGTCAAGTCCGAAGCCGGTTGGGCTGTACTGCACGATCCCGAAGGTCATAACGTACTACTTCTTCAGAGCTCAAAATAGGAAAGCACCGCTCTCACTCATCTTGTTCGCTATGCATCCTCTACGCAATTCGCTCTCGACGAATTACACTATTCTTTTACATCCTGCGCGGCTGTCCCATCTGCGCGTAAGTCACTTCTGAAGGAAGGCCATCATGTCTGTCAACAGCTTTAACTCCCGCACTACTCTTAAGGTCGGCAGCAAAGAATACGAAATTTACCGCCTCGACGCGCTCGACAAGCAGGGCATCTCGACCCGGCATCTGCCTTTTTCTCTCCGCATCCTGCTCGAAAATCTTCTTCGCACCGAAGATGGACGCAACGTGCGCAAAGAAGAAATCCGCGCGCTCGCCGCCTGGAACTCAAAGTCCAAACCCGATGAGGAAATCGCCTTCACGCCCAGCCGCGTGCTTCTGCAGGATTTCACAGGCGTTCCTTGCGTCGTCGATCTGGCTGCCATGCGCGACGCCATGAAGCAACTCGGTGGCGACGCGTCGCTCATCAATCCTCTGCAGCCGGTCGAACTCGTCATCGACCACTCGGTGCAGGTCGATGAATTTGGCACGTCCAACGCCCTCGACATGAATGCCCTGCTCGAATTCCAGCGCAACAAAGAGCGCTACTCGTTTCTGCGCTGGGGCCAGACCGGATTCCGCAATCTCGCCATCGTCCCGCCCGATACCGGCATCGTGCACCAGGTCAACCTCGAATATCTCGCGCGCGTCGTGTTCGTGCACGAGTCGCCCGGCAAACGTGCCGCCTATCCTGACACGCTGGTCGGCACCGACAGCCACACCACCATGATCAACGGCCTGGGCGTACTCGGCTGGGGCGTGGGCGGCATTGAAGCCGAGGCCGCCATGCTCGGCCAGCCGGTTTCCATGCTGATTCCGCTCGCCGTGGGAGTGAAACTCACCGGCCGCCTGCGCGAGGGCGCAACCGCCACCGACCTTGTTCTCACCATCACCGAGATGCTGCGCAAGCACGGCGTGGTCGGCAAGTTCGTGGAATACTTCGGACCCGGCCTGCGCGATCTTCCGCTCGCCGACCGTGCCACCATCGCCAACATGTCTCCCGAGTACGGTGCGACTTGCGGAATTTTCCCCATCGACAAGGAAACGCTGCGCTACCTGAAGCTCACCGGCCGCAGCGAAGAACAGATCGCGCTCGTCGAGGCCTACGCGCGTGAGCAGGGACTTTTCCACGACGAAAAAACTCCCGAAGCCGAATACTCCGAACTGCTCACGCTCGATCTCGCCACGGTCGAGCCTTCGCTCGCCGGTCCCAAGCGCCCGCAGGATCGCGTGGTCTTGTCGCAGGCGGCGGAATCGTTCGGCAAGGCTCTGCCTTCACTGATCAAGCCGAAATCCGCGGGGAAAACTCCGGGGGCCGTGGGTGCCCCCCTCAAGCCCGGCGTTGGCTTGAGTGGGTCCGCTCCATCCGGCACCACGAAAGCGTGGGAGGCCGAAGGCGGCAGTCCGGCAGCGATCGGAGTCGAAGATCCCAACGTACATGAACATGTGAACGGATCGGTGAAAGATTCTCTCAAGCACGGTAGTGTCGTCATCGCCGCGATTACTTCGTGCACGAACACATCGAATCCTTCCGTTCTGATTGGCGCAGGACTGCTCGCCAAAAAAGCCGTCGAGAAAGGCCTGGCCGTTCCCGCCTGGGTGAAGACTTCCCTCGCGCCCGGTTCGAAAGTGGTGCGCGACTATCTCGAAAACGCCGGCCTCATGCCCTATCTCGAAAAATTAAAATTTCATCTCGTCGGCTACGGATGCACCACCTGCATCGGCAACTCCGGCCCGTTGCCGGAAGAAGTCTCGAAAGCGATCGACGAAAAAGAACTTGTCGTCGCCAGCGTTCTCTCCGGCAATCGCAACTTCGAAGGCCGTATCAACTCCGAAGTGCGCGCCAATTACCTGATGTCGCCGCCGCTGGTCGTCGCCTTCGCGCTCGCCGGCCGCATCGATACCGATCTCCGCAAAGACCCGCTGGGCAAGGGAAAGGACGGTCAGCCGGTTTATCTCTCTGACATCTGGCCGACCTCGCGCGAGATCGAAGAGACCATCCAGCAGTCGATTACCTCCGATATGTTTTCGAAGTCCTACGGTGAAGTGTTTGAGGGCGACGAGCGCTGGCGCGGGATCGTCGTGCCGAAAGGCGAGACCTACAACTGGGACCAAGCTTCCACCTACATTCAGCGCGCTCCGTATTTCGACGACATGGCCGTGAAACCCTCGCCCGTGGCCGAAATCAAGAAGGCGCGCGCTCTCGCGGTTCTCGGCGACAGCGTGACCACCGACCACATTTCCCCCGCCGGATCGATCAAGAAAGACAGTCCGGCTGGAAAATATTTACAAGAACACGGCGTCAAGCCCGCCGATTTCAACTCCTACGGCTCGCGCCGCGGCAATCACGAAGTCATGGTGCGCGGAACATTCGCCAACGTCCGCCTGCGCAATAAACTTGTCGCAACCGAAGGCGGATTCACCCGCCATCTGCCGACCAACACGGAAATGTCGATCTTCGATGCGAGCGAGAAGTATCGCGTCGACGGAATTCCGCTCGTCATTCTCGCCGGCAAAGAATACGGATCGGGATCTTCCCGCGACTGGGCCGCGAAAGGCCCGGCCCTGCTTGGCGTGCGCGCTGTCATCGCTGAAAGCTACGAGCGCATTCACCGCTCGAATTTGGTTGGCATGGGAATCTTGCCACTGCAATTTCCCACCGGCCAGAATGCCGAATCACTCAAGCTGACCGGCGAAGAAGTTTTCGACATCAGCGGCATCCGCGACCTGATCGAAAACTTCGCCGCCGGAAGCACGGTCAAAGTGAAGGCGACCTCCAAGGGAAAAGACGCGGTTGAATTCAACGCGCTCGTCCGTATCGACACTCCGCAGGAAGCGCTCTACTACGCCAATGGCGGCATCCTGCAGTATGTATTGCGGCAACTGTTGGCAGCCAAGCGCGAACCGGTGGGAGTGTAGCGCTCCGGCCTTGCGATCATGTAGGGACGGCCGCCCCCGGCTGTCCAGCGGCCCGGACGTATCGGGCCGCGAGAGTTCTCCGGCGCCCGTGTACACTTACCAAACTGTCCCCCGCTTGCTCCTCCCGCCCGCAATTCCACTACACTTGAGTTGCGCCGGCAATCGCCCCTGGCCCTGCCGGAACTGCGCCTTCGCTCATGCCCGAATCTCTTGCGGAATTCTTTCTCGAACATTTTCCTGCGCATCGCTCCGAAACCGCTTACCGCCAGCCTCGCGGATATCGCTCCGAAACTTTCACTTATGGCAATGTTCTGAAACTCGCCTTCGGCGTTGCCGACCAACTTGAAACTCGCAACATCGCCAAAGGCGATCGCATCCTGCTCTGGGGAGAAAATTCCGCCGAGTGGGTCGCCACTTTTTTCGGATGCGCCCTGCGCGGAGTTGTCGTCGTCCCCATGGACGACGCCTCCACTGCCGACTTCGTTCTCCGCGTCTTTGAGCAAGTCAAGGCAAAATTATTGATCGCATCGCAACCTCACCTGCACGAGTGTGTCAACAATTCGCTCCCCAAACTCGCCCTCGAAGAGCTTGCGCAAGCATCGCACTCCACTGCGCCCGATCCCGTCTCACTCAACCGTGACGACATTCTCCAGATCGTCTTCACCTCCGGCACCACCGCCGATCCCAAGGGCGTTGTCATCACGCACGGCAACGTGCTCGCCAACATCGCTCCTCTCGAGCGCGAAATCTGCCGCTACCTGAAATACGAGCGCCTCGTTCATCCCTTGCGCTTCCTCAATCTGCTCCCGCTCAGCCACGTCTTCGGACAATTTCTCGGAATGTTCCTTCCGCCGCTGCTCGGCGCGACCGTCGTCTTTCAGAATGAACTCAAACCCTCCGAGATCATCTCGACAATCCGGCGCGAACACGTCTCGGTCCTGGTCGGCGTGCCGCGAGTCCTGCAATCGCTGAAGCAAAAGATCGACCGCGATCTCGAAGACCGCGGCGAAATGCCGGCATTCCAGAAAAAATTCGCTGCCGCCAAGCCCCGACATTTTCTTCTGCGCTGGCTCATCTTCCGCTCCCTTCGCCGCCAGTTCGGCTGGAAATTTCTCGCCTTCATCTCCGGCGGCGCGGCTCTCGACAGCGGCACCGAGGACTTCTGGCATCGCCTCGGTTACGCCGTCATTCAAGGCTACGGCCTCACCGAAACCACATCGCTCATCAGCGTGAATCATCCCTTTCATCTCGGCCGTGGATCGATCGGAAAAATTTTGCCCGGACGCGAAGTCAAGCTCGCCCCTGACGGGGAAATCCTGGTTCGCGGCGGTGGAGTCGCTTCCGGTTACTGGGACGCAAGCGGCGCAGGCACGGTATCTGACGAGCAGGGTTGGTATCGCACCGGAGATATCGGCGCACTCGACGACGCCGGCAATCTTTATTTCAAGGGACGAAAGAAAGAAGTCATCGTCACGCCCGGCGGCGCCAACGTTTATCCCGAAGATCTCGAAGCTGCGCTGCGCCGCCAGCCCGAAGTAAAAGATTGTGTCGTGGTCGGAATTGAGCGCGGTGGAAATGCCGAGCCTTGCGCCGTGCTGATCCTGCGCGACCCGGCCGACGCAGCGCAGGACGCCACGCACAATGCCGAACACGCCGATGCCACGCAGATCGTCGCTCACGCCAACCAGTCGTTGGCCGAGTATCAACGCATGCGCCTTCACCTCGTCTGGCCGCAGGAGGATTTTCCCCGCACCAGCACGCAGAAACCGCGCCGCAATCTGATACGAGATGTCGCGCAGGCACAACTATCGCAGCAAAACTGGCGCACAGCCGCTGCCAGCCCGCTTTCCCAATTGATCTCGCGCATCTCGGGAAGAACGCCTTCTGCTCTCACCGAAAATTCAACGCTCGACTCCGATCTCGGCCTCAGTTCGCTCGATCGCGTCGAACTTCTGGGCGCGCTCGAAGACCGCTATCAGATCGATCTCAGCGAGGCGCGTTTCAGCGCGGTGCACACCGTCGGCGATCTCGAAAAAATGCTGCGCGGTGAAACTGCAGCAGGCACGGGATATCACTATCCCGCGTGGGTTCTGCGCCGGCCCATCACCTGGATTCGTCTTCTCGCCCACTATCTGCTCATGCGCCCGGCGGTAGTCCTGCTCGGATGGCCGCGCATTATCGGCCGTGACCACCTGCGCGGCATTACCGGACCCCTGCTCGTCATCTCCAATCACATCGGCGATATCGATCCCGGATTCATCCTCACCGCGCTTCCCGCGCGCTTTCGTCACCGCCTCGCCATTGCCACCGGCGGAGAAGCGCTCGAAGCGCTGCGCTCGCCCGCTGCCAGTCGGCCATTCTTTCTCCGCGTCTACGATCGCGTACAATGGACGCTCGGAGTCTCGCTGCTGAATTTATTTCCGCTGCCGCGCGAAGCCGGGTTCCGCCGCAGCTTCGCCTATGCCGGGGCCGCCGTCGATCGCGGCTACAGCGTGCTGGTTTTTCCCGAGGGACGCCACACCACCGACGGCAAACTGCTGCCGTTTCGCTCCGGAATCGGCCTGCTGGCGCAGAATCTGGGCCTTCCCGTTCTGCCCATGCGAATCGACGGCCTGTTTGAATTGAAAAATGCGGGAAAGGAATTTGCTGCGCCGTGGAGGATCAGCGTAAAGATCGGCGAGCCAAGGAAGTTCGCCGCCGAGACCGACCCTGCTGCGATCGCCGCAGAACTGCAGCGAGCGGTGGAGAAACTTTGAGCCGTCGCTGGCATCATGTCCGCGCACGGGTCCGCTTCCACCCACAAGAATCTAATGCTCCCGCGGGGGAGATCGCAGAATTGCAGGAAGTTCAACGAGATATGTGGTCGTGCTCGTTCGAGCGATTGTCCTCCAGTTGGCCAATATTGAGCGTGGTTATACCGGTGGAGTCAAGCCGTTCCAATCTCGGAGGTATCAAGTGTGGCGTGACCCTCACCAGCACGAACAAAACTGAGAACCATGCCGGGACTATGGAAAGGAAGAAGTCCGCTCGCGCCCGAAACATCCACAGGGGGATCACAGCGATTAGCAAGCTGAGAACCGAGAGCACGCGCGAATACATCGGAGCTGCCTGCAGCTTCGCGCCACATCGCGGACACTGGAAATCCCGGCGGAACACTTCCCTGGATGCCTTGATAGATGCAAAGCATTCGGGGCACTGAGTCATCGGCGGCGTCCCCTTGGCAGAATGAATCGGGCCTTACGATGGCCATCCGCGCGAGCGCGCCTATGACACTACGGTGGCCTTTACTGCGGATCGACGCGTATCTTCGCCATCATGCCCGCGTCTTCGTGATCGAGCACGTGGCAGTGATAGACAAACGTCCCGGCAATATTCGGATCGCGGAAGTCCATGCGCACCTTGATGCTCGGATACGGCCCGTGCCCCGGCCAGAACGGCATCGGATAAGTATCCTGCATCGTCGGATTCGGCACCGCCACGCCATTCACCTCCATTACCAGAAAATGAATCTGGTGCATGTGGAAGGCATGCTCTTCCGACGTATGATTCTCGATCGTCCAGTCCTCGACCGCACCCACCTTGGTCACGATCGCCGGCGGTTCGGTCATGCTGAAAAGTTTCGGCTGCTGCCCATCCACCGTAATGAAAAAATTCACGGGAGGATTCGTTCCCAGCGCCGCCTCGGAGAAATACAAATGCCGCTGCGTCGTCGGCGTCATCGCGGCGAGTCCTGAGAATCGCTGCGTCACGCGAGGCGCCGGCGCTGCCGTGGCCACTGCTTGTGCACCACTCGCCGAACTCGTAGTCTCGATGTTGGCCAGCACCTGCAGCGGATTCGCATTTCCCACCGGCCCGGTGTTAAATCCCTGGTTGACGAACGTCGCCGCGGTCCCGCTCGGCGGCCCGGTCACGATGAATTCCGCACGGCCCGCGGGAGGAATTGCGATCGACGTCACCATGGGATTGCCCGTCACCGGCACGCCATCGAGCCCAATCACTTCCAGCGTCTGCGCCGTCGTTCCAAACATCACCGCGATATTCATGAACGCCTGCGTCGAAGCGTTGGCGACGCGCCAGAATTGCTTTTCCCCCGCTCCCATCTGGATGATCGGTGAGGCTGCAACCGGCGAAATCGCCGGCTGGAAATTCAGCGTCAGTTGATACGTGCCGGGAATCCAGGCCAGCGGATTCAGAAATTGCTGCCGGACCACGAACACTCGTTCGGTCAATCCCTGCACCTGCGGCTTCACTTTCTCGATGCCATTAACAATGATCGCGCCGGCTGCGCCGCCGTTCACCTGCAGCGCCGTGAAACCATGCGGATGCGGATGGTACCAGTACAATCCCGGCGGCTCATTGGTGGGAATCTGAATCTGATAGTGAAATGTTTGGCCCGTCTGGATCAGCGTGTTGATCACGTCATCCTGATGACACACCGGCGGCACGTTCAATCCATGAAAGTGCAGATTCGTTGTATTGAAGTTTACCTCGGTACTCTGGCACGGATTCGACGACGAGCCGGAACTCGTATCGTCGCCCGGCGCCATATGCATTTCCTTGTAGCGCAAATTCGCTCCCGTCGGAATCTGCACGTTCAAGTCATCGGTGAGATCGAGCGCAAGCGTATCGCCCGGATTGAGCCGAAACGTCGGCGCCTCGATCAGGCTGCCGTTCGCCGCCGTGTAATCGAAGCAGTAATGCATATAACCCAGGGAGTCGGGCGCATTTTTCAGCGTGAGCGCAAGAGAAAGCGTCCCGTTCGTGCTGCTCAGGCTCAAGCCATCCTGCACAATACTTCCCGGACTCGGCCGCAAGGGGCAAGTCGGCAGTTGCGCCGAGGCCATCACCGCCCATCCCACAACCTGCACGGCCACCATCCATCGCAGAAACCTGCTCATACGCCCACTCCTTGTCGTCTTCCGCAAAATCGTCATCATCAATAGCGCGTTATGAATACGAACGAATTAGAACTGCCGCGGCGGATACACGCCGATCGACAGCAGACTCGTACTGTTGGGATCTTCCACCGGTGAACCCGTTGCTTCCGTCAGCGTGCATGTGCCTCCGCTCGAAGTCACGTTCACCATCGCAATCGTCGAGGGATTGCCCCACTCCGCCACATACAGAACCGATCCCGTACCCGTGTTCAGCTCCGTCACGGGGTTGTCGAGAAAAGTCCAGGTATTGTCGAATTTCTTCAACGGAGCCGAGGTGCATCCCGGCGTAACCTTCCCAGTCGTTGCATTGAAGAAGGCCGCTGTCACCCTGCCATCGCCGGTGTTGGCAATGTAAAGCAGCGTTTCATCCGGGCTCAGATACACGCTTGCCGAGTTGCCCCCATTGCCTACGTTATAGAGGACAGTCTGCGTCAGCTTGCCCGAAGAAATGTCCGACACTTCCACGTTGGTATACGTCGCTTGATCACCGAAGATGGCGTAATGCCCGTCCTGCGTGATGTCGACGCCCACCGGGAATAGAGACTCCGGATAGCCGGTGGCATTTTGCAGATCTCCGTTCGAAACCGGAATTCCCGCCGATACATTGAACGATTCAATCGATCCATCCCCATAGGCCACCACCAGGATGTTTCCGTGAATCGCCATCCCCTTCACGTTCCCCGATTGCAACCCAAGCGCCGAAATATCGCCCAGAAAGTTCAGCGAGCAGCCGGGCAAAACGGCAAACGTCGCAATCGTGTCCGACGTGGTGAAGCTCGCGTAGAGATAAGTTCCGTTGTTCGCCAGGCCGATTCCGTTATCAAACGCCGTATCGGTGGACGATCCGGCGAAGTTGCCGATGTCCTGCTCGGTCTGAATATCGACCGCTCCGATCACCGAACTGCCGCTCACCGAAGCATAGGCGCATGCTTCCGTTGAGCTCTCAAGGAAGTTCACCCGCGCGGCGTTGAAGTATCCGCCGCCAATGCCCTTGCCTCCAAGAGTGACCCGAGCCGGATTTTCCAGCGCGCCGCCCGAGCCAATCGTAAAGAACGTAGCCGAAGTGGCTGCTTCCCCCGACAGATCGTCATTCGTGATCAGATAGCTCGTGGTCGTCGAAGCGGATGTCGCGCTGGGTTTCGGCGCTTTTTCAGCCGGGCCCGCTCCGCTAGCTGCGAACAGTCCGGTACAGAGCGCCAACGGGAGCGCCAACATAAAAACAGGGCTGGATTTCATGATGTTTCCCTTTCGGGGTCGAAGGCTGAGGCCAGCAGGGGATACGACGCTTCCCCAGCATGACCTTCGCCATTGTGCCTGTCAAGATGAACAAACTTGCAGAGCGGTCATCGCGAGCAACTATTTCTTCGAAGAAGAAAAAGGCGCTGTTCGCTCATCAGTGATGAAAGGAACAGCGCCCCAAGCTGCTACAAAAAGACCACTGCCAAGTAACGTTAGTCGATGGTTACCGCAACGCCGGCCGACGGAATGCCGTTGGCCACCACGTAAATGGTTGCGCTGCCGGTGGCGATCGTCGACGGAATATCGAACTCGGCCGACACCACCTTCGATCCCGTCTGCACGGCCGGAGTCCAGCCGTGCGTTCTGCAATACACAACCGCGCCCGCGGAGTCGACGATGCGGACGATCGGGAAGTTCGTGTCCATCTGGTTGTCGTCGCCGTAGGTCGCGCCCTGCGACATGCCGTTCAACTGCGTGCCAGAGATTTTGTTGTTCTTGCTGCCGTGCGTCAGCGTGCTAGCCACGGTGGTGATGGTCGGAGCGCAGCCTGAGCAGGCCGTTCCCGCCGGCGTGTAGATTTCCACGTCGGACGAGAAGTCGGTGAACAGAATCTGCCCCGTCGGCAACACAACAAATTCGCCAACGTAAGAGGAATCGATCGAAGCGTTCGGCGGTCCGTTGGTGGCGTTGAACTTGGTGCCGTCGAACTCATAGAAGGTGCTGCCAGTGTTGAAGATTCCCTTGCTGGTGTCGACCAGCACGTTGCCATCAGGCAGCAGCGCGGCCGGACCGTCGGCAATGTCATCGCCGTTGGGGAAGTTCGGACCTGCGGTCCAGGTGCCAGCAGAGGGGCTGTAAATCGACGTATGGCCAGCCGCGCAGCGGTTGGCGCCGGTCGCGAACACGGTTCCATTCGGAAGCAGGACAGCAGGACCGACCTCGTATGAGGCTTCGTCTTCGCCGCCGCAAGCCGCCGACGAATCCCACAGCTGCACTACTGTGCTGCCGGCACTCGCCCAGGTTCCAGCCGACGTGGTGTAAAGTTCCGAATTCATGCCGGTGGCGTCGTAAGCACCGACATACGCGTCTACGGTCAGAACGTTTCCAGTGGGCAGTAGTGTCCAGCCCTCTTCGTCGTTGATATCGAACTTGCCGGTGCCGGTGGCGGTCCAGACCGGCTTGCCGGCGGAGACCGTCATGATGGCCTCTTGCGTGGTGCAGCAATTGGCTTGCATCAGATCACCGGTGGGAAGCATGATGCTCTGTGCATCACCGATTGTGGTCCATCCACTGGGAATCGGCAATTTGCCCCACTTGTTCGTGACCGGATTGTAGTAAGCGGCGAGATTCGACCACACCGCGCTGCCGTTGTTATACTCACCGCCCATCACCGTGACATAGGTTGTACCCAGCGGAAGCACCTGCGAACCGAAGTACAGCGGGTTGTATCCGGAAGGCAATGTGCCGGCATCGACCCAGGTCCCGTTGAGGTAGCTGCCCGTGCTGTCGGGCACCAGGCGGTACCAGGGATCCGCGTGCGTCTCAAAGTAGAAACTGTTGATCAGCACCGAGCCGTCGCTCAGCAGCATGGGATGCGCAACCGCCGACGGAGGAGCATTGGTGATAGCCGTCCAGGTTCCGGGCGTGAACGGCTCCTGGGCGATCGCGATGCTGCCACAGACCAGCAGCGCGAGTACAGCAATTCCGAGTGTTCGGAACACCTTCATAGATTGACCTCGCATTTTTTTGATTGTTCGAAACTTGGCTTTAGTCGCGGACTTCGATTGACCCACCACCACAGACTGAGAGAGTCCCCACGGCAGCCCAACCCGAAATCCAAAATGACGCGGGGCGGATTATACCCCGGCTCTGCTTCGCAAAAAACAGTTGTCAGCAAGAAATTACAAATTTCTTCTGCAGGGTGATCAATTGTTGCAAGATTGTGCGGGATAAATTGCAAAATCTTGCACTTGGCTTGGGTGCGCAACACTAATCTTCATCCACGTTCAACTGCGTTTCGTCTTCGTGCGAATCTACTTCCACGCGAATCTCTCCCGCATTCGCGTCGCGCAGGGCGCGATTCAACTCGATCAGATCTTTGCTTTTGAATTCATTCCAGCGTTTCATCACGTCGGTGTTGTCGTGCTCAAGCGCAGCCAGCGCATCGACCTGCGAAATTGTCGGCTCCGCATCCGCCTGCCAGATCTGCCCGTAGAGCGTGCTCGCCTGCCCGCTTACGCGATTCAGCGTCGCCTCTGGCGACGGCGGAGAAAAGAATCCGCCCTGCGATCCCAGCACATCGTTCAACTTCTTTTCCACGGTCTCGATATCTACCTTGCCCGGCTCCGAGGTTTTCAGCTTCTCAATCTGCTCACGCACGGAGCTGGCCTGCATCACCGATTTCGATGACTCGCTTACCAGCGCGGCCAGCTTCGTCTCTATCTGAAATTTCTTTTCGAGTCCCGCGGCGGAAGTCTTCACCCGCGGATCCATCTTCACCGTCAGCGATTCGGTCAAACTTTTTCCATCCACCGTGAGCCGCACCGTATACATTCCCGGCAGCGCATTCGGACCAAGCGGATAACGCGGCGTGTCGTGCGGAATTGCTGCGATCGGATAATCGTGGCCCCGCGAAACCGGCGCCGTGT
Source organism: Candidatus Sulfotelmatobacter sp. (assembly GCA_030040965.1). Taxonomy (GTDB): domain Bacteria; phylum Acidobacteriota; class Terriglobia; order Terriglobales; family Acidobacteriaceae; genus Sulfotelmatobacter. The sequence goes on from JASHOT010000117.1 coordinate 13,665, forward strand.
AGCGCAAATCCCAGATCCAGCGGTGCATTCCCGATGCCGTCGAAATTTGCTGTTGAGGCTTCAGCCAATACAGCGGAATCAGTTGCTTCTGTAACTCCTGCTGCGTCGCCTCTGGCTTGTCATCGCTCGAATAGCGCCGCACCACGTGGCCCTGACTGTCCAGGATCTCGATCGTTACTTTGCTCGCATCCGCTGCCAGGTAATAATCCAGAATCGCGCCATCCGGCGGATTCTCGGCCGCGGGCTCATCCGGCGGCAGCGGCGTGTCGGTGTTCGTGTCGCGCTCGATGCGATACGCCGGAGCCGGCTTGAACAGATGCGCCGAATTTCTCACCGCTGCCTCGCGCAGCGGCTCAACGTCATCGAGAATCCAGAAGCCGCGCCCATGCGTCCCTACAATCAGATCGTTCTCGTGAATCCACAAATCGCGCATCGCGGTGTGCGGCAGATTTAGCTGCAACGATTGCCAGTGATCGCCTTCGTCGAACGAAACCCACACCGCATTTTCCGTGCCCGCAAACAGCAATCCCTTCCGCACCGGATCTTCGCGCACCGTGTCGACCGGTCCAAGCTCGGCGAGGCCCGTCGTGATCAGCTTCCACGACTTGCCGCCGTCGTGCGTGCGGTAGATATAAGGATGCATGTCGTTCACGCGGAACCGGCTCACCGACGCATACGCCGTCAGTTCGTCGAAGTGCGACGCAGAAATCTGCGTCACCTTGCTCCACGCCGTCACATCTTTCGGCGTGATCCCGGTCCAGTTCTTTCCTCCATCGCGGGTAATCCAGATGAGTCCATCATCGGTTCCCGCCCATAACGTCGTCACGGTTTTGAACGACGGCGCCAGCGCATAAATCACCCCGCGCGATTTCTCTACGCCCTTGTTCATCAGCTTGCCAACGCTCGCCGGCACGCCCGGATTCTCGCGCGTCAGGTCACTGCTGATCGTCTGCCAGGAATTTCCACCGTCTGTGGTTTTGAAAAGAAAATTCGTCGCGTAATAAAGAATGTGCGGATCGACCGGCGAGAACATCAGTGGCTCGGTGCGGTCGGCGCGGTACTTCACGTTGCGCACCGGAATCGGCGTCACATCCTGTACTTCGCCCGTCGACCAGTGATATTTCGAAACTTCCGTCCGTCCGCCGCCATAAACAAGGTCGGGATTGAGCGGATCGGGCGCGACGTAGCCATACTCGATCACTCCCACTGGATGCCAATCGCGAAACGTGATCTCGCCATCGTTTCCCCGCGTGCGGATGCACACGGACCCGCTCTCCTGTTGCCCTGCGCACACACGATAAGGAAACGAGTTGTCGGCGATCGCGTGATAAAGCTGCGCCGTCGGCTGGTTGTACCACGAACTCCACGTCGCGCCGCGGTCGACCGTGACCAGCGCTCCCTGATCGCTGACGAGCAGAATTAAGTTCCCATCATTCGGGTTAATCCACAGATTCTGATAATCATCTCCGCCCGGCGCGCCGCGAAATCCCGACCAGGTTTTTCCACCATCATCCGATCGCATCGTCACCGTGCTGGCCACATAAACCAGGTCGGGATTTTTCGGATCGACTCTCGGAATCGGCAAATCTCCTCCGCCGATTCGTCCCGAAGGCCGCGGATCGTCCGTGATCTTGGTCCAACTCTCACCCGCATCGTCGGAACGATAAACAGCCAACTTTCCCGCAGCCGTCGCGAGCGTCGCGTACAGCCTTCGCGGATCGCTCGGCGCAATGGCCACATAAATCTGCGCCAGATTCTCCGGCAATCCCTTGGTCAGCTGATTCCACGTCGTTCCGCCATCGGTCGACTTGAACAACCCGCCTCCCGGGCCGTCGAATTTATTTCCATCCTCCCACGGCCCTTCGCGCGCCTCCCACATCGACGCGTACACCACATCGGGATTCGACGGGTCCAGCTCTACATCCGAAGCGCCCGTGTTCTCATCCTTCGACAGAACTCTGTCCCAGTTCTGTCCGCCGTCGGTCGAGCGATACAATCCCCGCTCTTCATTCGGCCCATAGGGATGCCCGAGCACAGCGGCAAAAACTTTATTGGCATCGCGCGGATCGACGGCCATGGCCGGAATCTGTTCGCCTTGCTTCACCCAAAGATGTGTCCACGTCTTTCCCGCGTCGGTCGATTTATAAATGCCATCGCCCACGGAAAGATCGGGCCGGTGCAATCCTTCGCCGCTGCCGACATAAATAATGTTCGGATCGGAAGCCGCGACGGCGATCGCGCCAATTGACTGCGTCGGCTCCTGGTCGAAAATCGGATTCCACGTTCGCCCGTAGTCTTCCGACTTCCACACTCCGCCGTTTACCTGCCCCACGTAGTAAACATTCGGCTGGCTGGGCACGCCGCAAGCGGCGCGAGTGCGCCCTCCGCGAAACGGGCCCACCATGCGCCAGTGCAGTTCCTGATAAGTGTTCTCCGCAACCTGCGCCTGAATCGCGGCCACAGACAGAAGTGAGATAGTGACGAAAGTCAGGAAGGAAATCGAACCGCGAACCGCTGCTTTGTGCGATCGAATCACGACAGCCCCCTCGAACGCGTGAGTGAGTAAAGGAAAACTCCCTAGCATAAATCAAAGCGTCGCCGGGCGCTGCCAGGGCGCTACTTTGCTCCCCCCTTCGGTCATCTGTCATTCCGAACCCGCGCGAAGCGCGGGTGAGGAACCTGCTTCTTGTCCGTAGGCGCTGATAAGTCAAAGTAGTCCCTTATCCGCATCCCAACATTCTTTTTGCCGCGCTCGCGCGTGCGCGTTTATGATGGCCGCGACCACAACATGAAGCCCCTGCGCCTGAAGACGCCTCGCCTCGCGATCATCGCTCACGGTCTGGCCGCCGTTTTTCTCTGCTGCGTTCCGCTCGCTCCCTCGACTGCCGGGCCGCTTGGCCAATCCACGCCGCAGACGAGCGCCGGCCTAAAGCCCATACTCGACTACATCTCCATTGCCTGGAACACGCTCACCCGCTCCATGACCGATTGCGGCAGCATTGTCGATCCCAAAATCCGCACCGCATCCGTGCTCTACCTACCCGCTGATTTCGCCACACCGCCCGCTGTCGAAAAACTCAGCGCCGACTGCAATGTGCAGGTCAAGCATCTGCCAATTGAGATTCATCATCTCGGCGAGGTCACCTCGAGCGATCAGGATCCTTCCGGCCTGCTTTATCTTCCCGACCTCTACGTCGTGCCCGGCGGACGCTTCAACGAAATGTACGGATGGGACAGTTACTTCATCATTCGCGGACTGTTGCGCGCCGGCCGAATCGATCTCGCCCGCGGTATGGTCAACAATTTCTTTTTCGAGATCGAGCACTACGGCGCCATGCTCAACGCCAATCGCACGTACTATTTGACGCGTTCGCAGCCGCCATTCGTCAGTTCGGCGTTCGTCGATGTGTACGAAGCGACGCCGCACGACAAGCCTGAGTTCGCGTGGCTCGAGCGCGCCTACGCCGACATCAGCAAAGATTACGAAATGTGGACGCACGCTCCGCATCTCGCGGGTGAGACTGGACTCTCGCGCTATTACGATTTCGGCGAAGGCCCTCCCGCCGAAGCCATAAAAGATGAAACCGGCTTCTACCGCAGGGTCGCGGAGTATTTCTTTTTTCATCCCGCCGAAGCCGACGACTACATTCATCCCTGGAAAACGGATGATAGTAATGACGATGCCGTCGCCGGTGCCACCTTCACGCTTGAGGTCTGCGACGCGGCCACGACCATGGATCGTCCCGGGTGCGAAAAGGCGCAACCATTCAAGCTAAGCCGAGACTATTACAAAGGCGACCGCTCCATGCGCGAGTCCGGATTCGACGTCAGTTCGCGCTTCGGCCCTTACGGATCAGCCACGCACCACTACGCCGCCGTCTGCCTCAACAGTCTTCTTTATAAGAACGAAAAAGATCTGGAGCAGATCGCGCGCTGGCTGGGCAAAGAAGCCGACGCGAAGAAGTGGGAGGCCCGCGCCGAAGCGCGCAAGAATCTGATCACGCGTTATCTTTGGAATTCCGACCAGGGCATGTTTTTCGACTACAACTTCATCACGAAGCAAATGTCGACGTACAAATATGCGTCGACGTTTTATCCCTTGTGGGCTGGTCTCGCTACTTCTGAGCAGGCGAAGCGAGTCGACGAAAATATAAAACTTTTCGAACGCCCCGGCGGAATTCCCATGAGCACCGACGATACGGGTGCGCAATGGGACCTGCCTTACGGCTGGGGGAATATCGAGATGCTCGTAGTCAGCGGCCTGCGCCGCTACGGCTACAACGCCGACGCCGATCGCATCTCCTACGAATTTCTTTCCACCGTGGCAGAAAATTTCCGCCACGACGGCAACATTCGCGAAAAATATAACGTGGTCACGCGATCATCCGAATCGCACGTCGAACTCGGCTATGGGATGAACGTGGTCGGCTTCGGCTGGACCAACGCCGCCTTCCTCGAACTGCTGCACGGTCTGCCGAAAGAGATGGCCGCGCGGCTCGCGGCGGAGCAAGGGCAAAATCCCGGGGCGAATGAATAGGGAAGTTTAGCTTGACAGTACTGTACGTACAGTTTAGTAAAGCTTTATGCAATATTTACGCCCTCTGTGCTCACCCGGCCGAATTTCCGCTCCGCCCAATTTTTAAAATGCCCGTTGCGAGCGTTCTGCTGCCCGTAGAGCAACGATCGGCCTCGTCATCGTGGTTTGTACCGTCGAACGAACGCCCCGCGTTTCGCCTGCGCGGGGTCTTCTACGACAAATCAACGACTTCCACCGAAACTCAATAACTTACGTGAGTCCCGAGTCGTCCTGAGTCGCGAGATCAAACAGAAACCACGCTGCCGCGTTTTGTTCATTGCTCATCGCTCATTGCTCATTGCTCATTGCTCATGGCTCATGGCTCATCGCTCACGACTCGTAGTTTGACTCTTCCTCGCGCCCGCTCCTAAGATGAAACCCTCCGCTTCTCACAAGGCTCGGGCTGTCATCGACCACTCATGATCAATCAGAGCATCTCGCATTACCGCATCACCGGGCAGCTGGGCAGCGGAGGAATGGGAGTCGTCTACGAGGCCGAAGATCTCACGCTCGGGCGCAAGGTCGCGCTGAAATTTCTGCCGCCGCAACTTTCCAGTGATCAGAACGCGCTCAGCCGTTTTCTGCTCGAAGCGCGCACCGCCTCGGCGCTGAATCATCCCAACATCTGCACCATCTACGCGGTCGAAAATGTACCCAGCGCCAGCGGCGAAGCGGTTTCGTTCATCGCCATGGAGTTGCTCGAAGGGCAAAATCTCGCGCAGAAGCTTTACTCCGGCCCGCTGCCCCTCGATCGCCTGCTCGAAATTTCCATTCAACTCGCCGACGCGCTCGACGCCGCGCACGCCAAGGGCATCATTCACCGCGATATCAAGCCGGCCAATATTTTCGTCACGCCGCGCGGACAGGCGAAGATTCTCGACTTCGGCCTCGCGAAACTTTCTCGCCCTGATCTGCAGATGGAGACCATCGGCGCCACACAGGATTCCCCGAATCCTCTGCAGCTGACCAGTCCCGGCTCAACCGTGGGCACGATTTCCTACATGTCGCCCGAGCAGGCGCGCGGCGAGGAACTCGACACGCGCACCGATCTGTTTTCGCTGGGCGCGGTGATCTATGAAATGGCCACCGCCAGGCTGCCGTTCAGCGGAGCGACCTCAGCCGTCGTGTTTCACGCCATTCTCGACGAAGATCCCGCGCCGGTTCAGCAATGGAATCCGGCCTTGCCATCCAAGCTTCAGGAAATCGTGGAGAAGCTGCTCGATAAAGATCGCGACCTGCGCTATCAATCGGCCGCCGATCTGCGCGGAGACTTGAAGCGTCTGAAGCGCGACAGCGAGTCGGGAAGAAAAACTTCGGCAGCGCCCTCGACGCCTGCGCCTGCCGCGCAGGCTGCACCCTCCGGCGGAGCCATCGCCGCGCCACCATCGGGGGCCAATCCGGGCGCTCCATCCTCGGCCCCATCATCCTCGGCCCAATCGCCAGCGGTCCAGTCTTCCCATATCCAAACTTCGCCAGCCCTGTCGTCGCTATCCTCGTCGGCTCAGAGTTCGTCAACATCCAGATCGTGGATCCGTCTCGCGGGTACGGCCGTCGCATTGTTGCTGGCCGGAGCTTTGGCGTACTCGATTTTTTTTCGTAGTCATCCCCTTCCCTTCCAGAATATTGCGGTCAGCAAAGTAACGGACACCGGCAACGCGACGCTGGCCGCGATTTCGCCGGATGGAAACTACATCGTCAGCCTGACGCGCGACAGCGGCCAATACAGCCTCTGGTTGCGCAACGTTCCCACCAACAGCAACACGCAGGTGCAATCGCCCGCCAATGTTCTCTATTACTACAGCCTGGCGTTTTCGAAAGACGGCAACTATTTCTATTTCATCCGCAGCGATCCGGGAAATCCGGCGCTGCGTTTTTTGTATCGCGCGCCGCTGCTGGGCGGCACACCGCAGAAACTCGTCAGCGATATCGATTCCAACATCACGCTTTCGCCCGATGGCAGCCAGGCTGCCTTCGTGCGCTACGACAATCCGGTGCCGGGCCAGTATCAGCTGATGCTGCATGGGCTCGAAAGCGGCAACGAGCGCGTTCTCGCCAGCGGACCGAATACCGCGGCTCTCTCCCAGCCTGCATGGTCGCCGGACGGGAAGACCATCGTCTGCAACGAACTACGCGAGGGAAATCTGCAGTTACTGGTTTTGCTGGATGTGGCGAGCGGGCAGAAGAAAAACCTGGGCAGTCCCACTCAGCTTTTTTACGAAGCGAAATGGTTGCCCGACGGACGCGGGCTGGTGGGCCTGATCCCAGGCCCGGGATCGAATTTTACTCTGAACCAGATCGCCTACATTTCCTATCCCGAGGCCAGGATTTCGCCGATCACGCACGACACCAACAACTATTACGGTTTAACCGTGTCGGCAAACGGACGCACCATGTCGGCGATCCTGACCCAGGCGCGCTGGAACATGTACGTGATGCCGGTGGCAGCGCCGGATCAGATCCGCGAGATCGCGACCACCGACGCTTCCACCAACTTTACCTGGACCAAAGACAACCAGCTGATCGATGACCAGAGCAACGGCCTGCACTGGTTGAATCCGGCTACCGGCGCGAAGACGACGATTCCCATGCCAGAAGGCGCGCCCGGCGGCAATCCCGCAGAATGCCCCGACGGCCACGCCATCGTCTTTGATATGGCTTTTCATGGCGGCAATGGCAACAGCAACATCTTCCGTATCGATTCCTCCGGCGCGAACCTGAAACAACTGACGAACGGAGCCCGTGATCATAGCGCTGTATGCTCCTCCGACAACCGCTGGGTCTATTACATCGAACAAGGCAACGAATCGACGCTGGCGCGTGTGCCGGTTGATGGCGGCCCCACGCAGAAGATCTCCGAATTGCCGGTGGACGGCTTGTTCGACATGTCTCCCGATGGAAAACTCGCAGCCTTCGCTACGCTCGAGCACTCCGGGGAGCACAAGGAAAAGCTGGCCATCGTTTCCGCCGAAACCGGACAAGCGCAAAAGATGCTTGAGTTCGAGCATCTCCGCCTGGGCGGCCTGCTGCGCTTCAGCCCCGACGGCAAAGCCGTCGTTTATCCGATGCGCGAAACCGGCGTCGACAATCTGTGGTATCAGCCGATCGACGGATCGAAGGGGCACGCCATTACTAATTTCAAGGCCGAACGCATTTACGACTTCCACTGGTCGTTTGACGACCAACAACTGGCACTGGTCCGCGGACACACCGATGCCGACGTAGTGCTGATCAAAGATCAGCAGCCGTGATGGCTGGAACTTTTCTGAAGCTGCGGCGTATTTGTTTCTATCGTTCTTCGGCGATCACGAACACCAAACTTATGAAGAAATACGCCCTGGCGTGCGCACTGCTCGCATCGGCTGCCGCGCAAACCAGTCAAAAGCCGAATCGTGTCTGGATCACCAACGTGTTTCTGGTCTCGCCGGAGAATCTCGATCACATCGAAAAAGGAAGCGTGTTGATCGAGGATGGGCGCATTGCCAAGGTGGAACGCGGGCAGGGTGCGAAGAAGCCTGCGGGAGCAACGGTTGTCGATGGCGCCGACCAATACTTGATTCCCGGGTTGATGGATTCCCACGTCCATCTGTCTTCCATTCCAGGCATGGGAATCATTCCCGACGAGGCCAACATGAACGAGCCGCTGGCCAAATCGTTTCCCAAGCACGAAGCGATGGTCGAGTCCTATCTCAGGCAGCTGCCGCGTTCCTACCTGTACTACGGCTACACCACGCTGGTGGACCTGGTCGCACCGTTTCCGCAGGCACTCGATGACTTCCGCCACGAACCGCTGCATCCGGATTTGTACAGCTGCAATCCGTCGATGCCGTTTGCGAACGGATATCCCATGTCGTACGCGCCGCCGGATGTGCGGTTCAAACTTTTTCCGAATTTCATCTACGACCCGAAGCCGGCGGCAAGCATTCCGGCGGAGTACAAGCCGGAAGAACACACGCCCGCAGCCGATGTGGCGCGCGTTAAAAACGCGGGCGGAATCTGCGTGAAGACTTTTTTCGAGCGTGGATTCGGCGGGGTGAGAAATTTACCCGTCATGAGCTCCGAGGTTTTCTCCGAAGTTCGAAAAGCGGCAACGGCGAACGGTTTGGTTCTGATGGTTCACGCCAATAGCTTCGAAGCACAGAAGTTCGCCGTCGCCGGAAATGTGGATGTGATCGCGCATGGATTGTGGAACTGGGGCCAATTCGATGAGAGTCCCGAGTTGCCGGATGAAATCAAGCGGTTGCTCGATGAGATCGTCGAAAAGCGAATGGGATATCAGGCCACGATTCAAGTGCTGTATGGACTTGAGGCCTATTTTGACCCGGAGTACCTGAAGAATCCGGGGATCGATAAAGTTATTCCGAAATCGCTGTTGAATTGGTTCGAGTCTCCGGAAGGGAAATGGTTCGGGAAGGAAGTAAACGAAGATGGAGCGCCCGATGCTGTCGAAATGCAGCGTTTCGAGCAAGGCCCGATGCGGCAGGTGCGGCAGGTGGTCGCCTATCTGGCTGCGAAGAATGCCAATTTTCTCTTTGGCACCGACACGCCTTCCGCTCCGACGTATGGCAATCTGCCGGGCCTGAACGGCTATCTGGAGATGAAACAATTGCAGAAGGCGGGAATGTCACTGAAGCAGATTTTTCAGGCAGCCACCATCAGCAACGCGCGCGAGTTCAAGCTGGACTCACAGATCGGAACGATCGAGCCGGGCAAGATCGCGAATCTTGTGCTGATGAAGAAAAATCCGCTGGAAACGATCGACGCCTATGACAGCATCACGACCGTGTGGATTCATGGGAAGAAACTGATGCGCGAGAGTCTGACGGCAGATGCGAAGCAGTAATGGGAAAGGAAGCCGCCTAAAAATCTAAAGGCGGCCATTGCTGGCCGCCCTTATTCGGATTGTCAACTGCGAAGCGGTTTAGGCAACTTTGACGTTCTCTGCCTGCCAGCCCTTGGGGCCTTTGACCACGTCGAACTGCACTTGCTGACCTTCCTGCAGGCTGCGGAATCCGCTGGCCTGGATGGCGGAGAAATGTACGAAGACATCCTCGCCATTCTGGCGGCTGATGAAACCATAGCCCTTGGCGTCGTTAAACCACTTCACTGTTCCTGTTTCCATGTTGATGCAATGTTCCTTTTCTTGATGTAGCGCTGAAACTTTCAGGATTCTTCTGCAGGCAGGTCACACGCTGGGTTAAGCGGAGATGCTTGTACTGCGAGGAACTCTAAAGTCAAACGCAACACCATTGTACGTTAGATAACCTAAAATAGCTACACAATTCGTCAATAACTAACTCTAAACATAAGAAATTACGCCTGTTATGCTTCGTTCTTTGACGGAGCTTGCGGCCGGGATTTGCCACCTTTTTCGAAACCCTTCATCATTAAGGCATGCGTTCGCGAATCGCGCCTCTTAGCATCCTGAGCACATTTTTGTTTTTAACCGCGGCCGTGGCCTGGGCCGGAATCATTGAGGATGTGGGCAATGCGCTGGCGCGAAACAATTTTTCGGCGGCGGAAGCGGAGTTGAGCGCATATCGCGCGGCGCAGGGAGTCACGCCGGAGTACCTGGACGCGTATTCGTGGATGGCGCGTGCCGCGCTTTATCAGCATGACTACGATCGTGCCGCGGCCTATGCGAAACAGACGAAGACGCTGGCGGTCGAGATGCTGAAGACGCGACCTCTCGATGCCGAGCCGCATCTGCCCACAGCGCTGGGAGCGGCGTTCGAGGTGCAGGCGCAGGTGCTGGCAGCGCGCGGCGAGAAGACGCAGGCTGTGGCAATTTTGCGGTCGGCCGTCGCGACTTATGGGAACACTTCCATTCACGACCGGCTGCAGAAAAATTTGAATCTGCTGTCGCTGGAAGGAAGAGTTGCGCCAGTCTTGAAGTCTGATGAATTTCTGGGAGCGAAACTGCCTCCGACTTCTGACTTGAAGGGCAAGCCGGTACTCCTGTTCTTCTGGGCGCACTGGTGCGCCGACTGCAAAGCCGAAGCTCCGATCATTACGCAGTTGCGCTCGGAGTTTGCGCCGCAGGGATTGGAAGTGATCGGGCCGACACGGCTCTATGGCTACACGGCACAGATCGAGCACGCGCGGCCAAGCGATGAATTGATGTACATCGATGCCGTGCGGCACCGGTTTTATTCCGGCCTGCTGGATATGCCGGTGCCGGTAAACACTTATAACTTCAATATCTATGGCGCATCGACCACGCCGACTCTGGTGCTGCTCGATCGCGCGGGCAAAGTCGCGTGGTATCACCCGGGCGCCGTGCCGTACGCGGAGCTGAAGGCAGAGATTGAGAAGGTGGTGCGGTAGTGTTTTGTTAAAATCCCGTCCATGCCGACGGTGTTGTGGTCCGGCCCGTATCGCTTCTACTTTTACAGTCATGAACCGAATGAACCTCCGCACATTCACGTGGACCGCGATGACTTGTACGGCAAAGTTCTGGCTCGATCCCGTGCAACTGGCGGCCAATTTTGGCTTTCGTGCACATGAACTTCGCACGATACAATCGATAGTGATCGAAAGCAAGGTGCGGTTCCTGGAGGCGTGGGATGGGTTCTTCGGCGATAACGGCAGATGAGCGGGTGCTCGACGTTGCGTTCAGTGATGACGCGCTGAGCGTGTCGCTGCGCGACGGGCGGGTCATCAGCGTGCCGCTCGTGTGGTATCCACGCCTGCTCAACGCCACGCCCGCTCAGCGGAAGAATTGGAAAATTGCCGGCGGGGGCTATGGCCTTCACTGGCCCGATGTGGATGAAGACCTCAGTACCGAAGGTTTGCTGCGCGGCGCGAAGGCCCCGAGGGCGCACCCACCTACGAAATAGTTAAGTCAAAAACCCGCCACGGCGCGGAGGATATGGAGTGGGTGCTTCGGTGCCCACCACCCGGTGAGCCCTGCGCTGTACAATCCCTCTGTTGCCCGGATGCGTCGATTCCTTATTCTGATCGCGTTTTGCTACTTTGGCTGCTCAGTGATTGCGCAAAGCCATGGCGCCTCTCCAAACGGAGCAGGAACGAGCGACGTATCTCGGGACACCTCATCCTGGAATGCCCCCTGCCCCGGCCAACCGAGATCGCTCAAGGAACTGGTGACGTCCTTCCGAACATCGCGCTTCCCCATGGCGTCGCAGATCACCGGAACGTGGGTAGAAATCGGATTCGTTTACCTGGATGTCGAGCCGCACCATCAAGTGGAGCACGCACTGCTGGACTGTGCGGATCTGAAGCGAGAAGGCCAACTTGAGCTCGTGCTGGTAGCGAATGGCTACCTCGTCGAGCAGCATGGAGTCGGCAAGCCCGATTCGCGGACGAACATGCTGCCCGATCACAAAGGGAGCGTCGGACTTGACGTTGATGAGGGCGCAGATGAGGGCCCGGAAAAGTATCGCTGTCGCTTGACTAGGCGAAGTACGCTCCTGTGCCTGGGTGCATACAGCGGGGAAGAATTCAAAAAAATAGCAACCAAGAAACACTAGGTTGCTCTCGAACAGTGCCCTGACGGCCGCCTCAGCCCCTTTCTCCAACTTCCTTCAGCCTTCCCGTCTTCACATCGTAGATGAATCCCCGCACGGGGATGTTCTTCGGGATCCACGGGTGCGACTTTACGCGATGCACCTGCTGCCGGACGTTCGCTTCCAGATCGTCGAAGGCGTAGAAATGCGCGGGCTCGCTGGCGCCGGTGCCCATCTTTTCGGTGAGCTTGGCGCGCAGTTCGTACTCCTTTACTTTGAGCAGGCCGCAGTCGGTGTGATTGATGATGATGAACTCCTGCGTATCGAGCAAATGATGCGACACGATCAGCGAGCGGATGGCGTCGTCGGTGGCGATGCCGCCGGCGTTGCGGATCATGTGGGCGTCGCCGGGACGCAGGCCGAGGCAGTGCTCGAACAGGATGCGCGAATCCATGCAGGCGAGCACAGCGGCGTGGCGGCGCGGGCGAACATTGAGATCGCCCAGATTGAAGCTGCGCGCGAAGATTTCGTTGGCGGCTAAGAGTTCGTCGGCTACGGACAAGGCTTCACTCCTCTGGATATCCCGGCTGCGGTTCTCGACGTTGGTCTTCGGTCCTCGGTCGTCGGTCGTTGGCGAAAATCTCTGCCGGACTTCGGCTGTTCTCGTGCTGCCGGCGACAGCAGGTTCCTCACCGCCGCTGCGCGCCGATTCGGAATGACAGAGCTTTGGAGGTTCGGCGCGGCAGTCTTTTGCCGACGACTGACGACCGATGACTGACGACCATTAACGACCCTTCCAGTTTACCCGTTACAATCGGCGCGTGAATGTCGGGACAAATCTGGATGAGACGATAGTCGCGATTGCCACTCCGCCGGGGCGTGGAGGGATCGGCGTGGTACGGCTTTCCGGGCCGGAGGCGCGCAGGATCGCTCTGACGATGCTGCGATTGAAACATGACCTGGAACCGGGACGGGCGGTGTTTGGGGAGTCGGTGGAACCGTGTGGCGCGGACACTCCTGTGCGCGAAGCGCCAGAACCCCGCGCTTACGCAAATGCGCCCAAGACCGTTGACCCCGCAATAGCATCGGGTGACGTACACGCTATTCTTCGCGGCGAGACGCGGGCGGGGGCGCCCGCGCCACAAAGAATCGACGAGGTTGTGGTCACCTATTTTGCCAGACCCCATTCGTATACTACCGACGATGTGATCGAGATTTCCGCGCATGGGTCGCCGGTAGTGCTGCGGCACATTGTCGAAATGTGCGTAGCCGCAGGCGCGCGATTGGCCGAGCCGGGCGAGTTCACCATGCGCGCGTTTCTGAACGGACGCATCGATCTGACGCAGGCCGAGGCGGTGCGCGATCTGATCGAATCGCAGACGCTGTATCAGGCTAAAGTTGCTGCGCAGCAGCTGGAGGGCGCGCTCTCGCGGCGCCTGCAGCCGATCAAGCAGAAGCTGGTCGAGTTGATCGCGGTGCTCGAGGCGGGAATCGATTTTGCCGAAGACGATGTTTCGGTGATGGCGGATGCGGCGATTCTCGATCGCATGGCCGCAGTACGCGCGCCGCTCGCCGAACTCGCCGCAAGCTTTGCGTACGGAAAGATCGTTCATGAGGGATTGACGCTGGCGATCGTCGGCCGTCCGAATGTGGGCAAGTCGAGTTTGTTCAACCGGCTGGTGGAGCGCGAGCGCGCGATTGTGACGGCGACTCCGGGGACGACGCGCGATCTGGTAAGCGAGACCGTTGCCATTGGCGGCATTCCGGTTCGCCTCGTTGATACCGCGGGGATCCGCGAGGCTCTCGATGAAGCGGAGTCGATTGGGATTCGCAAATCGATGGAGGCGCTGGCCGACGCGGATCTGGTGCTGGTGGTGGTGGATGCATCGGAGAAAAGGACGAATGAGGATGAAAGGTTGTTGGGGAATGTGGAGGGGCGGGCAACGATCCTGGTGGAGAATAAATCGGATTTGAGGTCCGCGAAAATCCCCACTTCTGCCGAAGCCGGGCAGAAGCGGGGCACCCGGCCCGATGAAGCCGCGGTGGTTCCCACGTCTCGCAAAGACGGCGAGACCTGGGGCATCCCCGTTGTTCCAACCTCTGCGCTGACGGGCGAGGGCATTCCCGAGTTGCGCGCAGAAATTTTGCGGCATGTGGGTGGTGGGAATGGCGCGCAGATCGAATCAGGATTTCTGACCAATGTTCGGCATGCGGGCCTGATCCGCGGGTCGCTCGCGGCATTGGACGCGGCGCGAGTTGCGGTCGGCGGAAAGATTCCGCACGAGATGCTGCTGATGGATCTTTACAACGCGCTGCGTCCGCTCGACGCGATCACGGGGGCAACCACGACGGATGACATTTTGAATCTGATCTTCAGCACGTTCTGCATCGGGAAATGAAGTGGATGCAGGCATCCCGCTAATCTTTTGCCTACGCTAGTCTTTGTCTAGCGCAATGCCCTCATGATCAACGCATGAGCCGTACCGACCATGCTCAGAAAAATAAAGCCTGCCGAATAGATGTAGTAGGGGATTTTGATCTTGGGCCAGAGCCAGGCGGGCCATCGGTCGGCGAACTTGTCAGCCAGAGTATCTCCGAGTCGAGGTGGCAGAGCGGCTTCCTCGGAGTCAGGCTTCCAATTGCCGGCGATCCAGGTAGCGCGAAGATTCGAGAATAACAGCGCGATGACAATCACGCGCACGACGGCGATCCCGGGCGAATTCAGGACCAGAAAGATCATCGACACCAGAAAATCGCCGACGTAATAGACCAGCACACCCGCCGCCGCGAAGGCGTCGTGCTCGCGCACGCCAACGCCGCCGAGATGAAACAGGAGAAAAACGAGCAGTGCCGTGATGGGATGGCGGGCGAAGATCGCGAGAAAAAGGAATGACACCGCACCCACAATCGTGCAGACCCAGAAACCTTGCACGGCAAGATAGTCGACATCTGAGCCGCTCTGGATGGAGGGCCAGAACAGACTCTTAAGCCGGCTCTCGCTGCGCGGAGTCGAATCGGAGATGCCGAGCGTTTGCATGGTGCAGCATTAGAGCGCAGTTTCGCTGACGTGTCTAGATAAAAAAGAATTGGGCCTACTTCGAGAGAGCGCCCAGCGCCTCGCGAAAGAGCGCGTCGAACGTAGTTGCTTTTCCAACCTTGGTTGCGACTTGCAGTGCTTTTTCTGCATTCGCTCGCGGATAGCCGAGATTGACCAGAGCCGATAACACGTCCTCTTCGACTGCGCTTTTCGCTGGAGTGGGCATGGCCGTAGACGGCGCGGCTTCGGGCAACTTGTCGCGCAGTTCGAGCACCATGCGCTCGGCGGTTTTTCTGCCGATGCCGGGAATTCGGGTCAATCGCGCGACGTCGTTCGATCGGATGGCGGCGACCATTTCGTCGGCGGGCATGCCGCTGAGAATGGTGATGGCGAGTTTCGGTCCGATGCCGCTGACCGAGATCAGTTTTTCAAACAGCAATTTTTCTGACGGGCGCAGAAATCCGTAGAGCGCGATGGTGTCTTCACGCACGTGCGTGTGGATGTGCAACGCGATCTCGGTCCCAGCGGCGGGCAAATCGGAAAACGTGGGCACGCTAATGGTGACGTCGTAGCCGACGCCGCCAGTTTCTACGACGGCCTGGTTCGGATGCTTCGAAAGCAACGTTCCGCGCAAGTGAGCGATCATGATTGGGCAGAATCTGCTGCCGACATTGTAACCAGTCCTGAGTCGTGAGGCGCGAGCAGGATCGTCGTCGGTCGTCGGCGCTACGGACAGCAGGTTCGTGGTCGATTGCTCCTCGGAAGGGCAAAGATTTTGGAGGTAGAATCCTTGGTGGTGAAGCGTCTCGAGTTCAGTGCGCTTTGTGCGGCCTTGCTCTTCTCGATGTGCAGTCTGGGAATGGCGCAGACCGGGGTCGATCTTGACGGGCATGCGGTGAATCCGCTGGCGAACGATGTGGACAAGGTCGTGGTGCTGGTCTTCATTCGTACGGACTGTCCAGTTTCGAGCCGCTATGCGCCGGTGATTCAGCAGATCAGCCAACAGAATGCGGGGCGCGCGCGATTCTGGCTGGTCGATCCGGACAAGAGCGAGTCGGCGCAGGCCATCCGCGATTATCTCGCCGCTTACGGATACCGGCTGCCTGCGCTGCGCGATCCCGAGCATGCCCTGGTGAAGTTGAGCCACGTGCAGATCGCACCGGAGGTCGCCGTGTTCAGCCGCGATCGCCAGCTGATTTATGACGGACGCATCGACGACCTTTATATCGGCCCGGGACGCCCACGCCCGGCGGCGACCACGCACGAACTGGAAGATGCCATACGCGCAGCGGTTGAGGGCAAGACAGTTGCGCGCAGCGAAGTCAGGGGAGTGGGATGCTACATTTCCGACGTGGAGTGAGACGTGGAATGAGCGCCCGCCCGCGCTTCCGGCTCGCGATTTTTGTTGCCGGCATCGTGGGCCTTGCCGCGCTTTCGGCGCGGCCGGCGGAAAGGTCGCGTCGCGCGCCCATTGGCTCCGAACAGATTACCTACGATCGCGACATCGCGCCCATCGTGTATCGCTACTGTTCTTCCTGCCATCGACCGGGCGAAGCGGCGCCGTTCTCTCTTCTTACGTACGCCGATGTGAAGAAGCATGCGCATCAAATCGCCGATCTGACCGCGTCACGCAACATGCCGCCATGGCTGCCTGAGCCGCAGGCCGCGAAATTTGCCGACGAGATGCGGTTGTCGGATGCGGAAATCGATCTCATTCACAAGTGGGTCGATGACGGAGCAGCGGAAGGCAATGCTGCCGACCTGCCGTCCGCACCGAAGTTTGTAGAGGGCTGGAACCTGGGACAGCCCGACATGATTCTGACGGCGGAGAAGCCGTTCATTCTTCCGGCGCAGGGGACGGATACGTACTGGAATTTTGTTTTCCGCGTTCCGATCAACGAAACGCGCTG
>JASHOT010000118.1 GCA_030040965.1 Candidatus Sulfotelmatobacter sp.
CCGGCAATCTTTTTCCACCTGCTGCTTGAGTCTTTCGAAGTCGTCGCTCACGAACTCGGTGATCTTTCCGCAGCGCAGGCATGCCATGTGGATATGATCGCGGCCCAGCTTGCGCTCGTAGTAGTGACCCTCGCCATTGATGTGCATGAGATCGAGTTCGTCGATCAATCCCTGGCGCTTCAGGAGCCGTAACGTGCGATAAACCGTGCTGCGATCGACGCTGGCATCGATCTTCTGGGCCTTGCGCAAAATCTGGCCGGCATCCAGATGTTTGCTGGCGGTTTCCATGACGCTGAGAATGGCCCGCCGTTGCAGCGTCATGCGAATTCCGCGTTCGGCAAATTGGGCCTGCAAGCGGCCGGGCATTTCGGTTTGCGGAAGCGGCATTACAAGTCCCTCCTGTCGTGGTGGATTGTCGCAACCAGGGTGCGACGAAATCTTGCGCCCAAACTTGACGCTTTTAGCGGCGATCCGGCAACATCAGTAGTGCAACACGAGATGCGATTGAGTTGCAACTAAGCGCTTGGGAGCTCCTTCGAGAGTTCGTTTCCACTAAATAGGAAAAGGGAAAAACTTGCTCGTCAGCTTGAAAAGAAAGCTCTCGATAATTTGCGACCCAGTCGCATCTAGATCCGAATTGTACACCCAATCAGGATCGATGAACCGTCTTTTCATGAACCGGCGCAGACAGATTCTGCACAAGATCCTTCTCGGGGCGTTACTCCTCGTCCTTGGTCCAGCCGTCTTTGCGATGGTATCGCCCGGAATTGGCGGCAATATTTCCGGCACGGTGAAGGATTCAACCGGAGCAGTCATCGCGGGCGCTGCCGTCACCGCAACGAACACGGAGACGGGCGTCCGCATCGCAATCGTTACCGACGAACGCGGTGGCTACAGCTTCCCACTTTTGCCCGTGGGACGTTACGAACTCGAGATTGTTCGCGCCGGATTCACTCCGTATCGGCGTACCGGCATAACCCTCGATGCCTCCAGCGCCATTCTGATCGATGTCACCCTGCAGCCCGGCGAGCGCACCGATTCCGTGACGGTTACCGACAACGCGTTGCACGTCGAGACGGTGAATTCCCAAATGGGAGAAGTCATCAGTAGCAAAGAGATGACGGCTGTTCCGCTCGATGGTCGAAGCTATACGGATCTTCTTGCCTTGCAACCGGGGGTCGTTCCCGAGACGTCGATCACCTCCAGCACAGTGCAGGACGTCGGCGCGAGCGCACTGTCTCCGTCGGGTGATTTGAATCCCGGCACGATTTCAATTAACGGGCAGCGCGAGTTTGCCAATGCCTTCATGGTGAATGGCAGCGACGTGGAAGAAGACGTCAACATGGGCACCGCGATCATTCCCAATCTCGATTCCATCGCCGAGTTCCGCATTCTGACGAACAACCTTGATGCCGAGTACGGGGAATTCAGCGGCGGACAGATCAGCGTCATCACGAAGTCCGGCAGTAATGCCTTTCATGGCGACTTGTTCGAGTTTCTGAGAAATACGAATCTCGATGCGCGCAATTATTTTTCGCCCACGCGAGGCGTCTTCGATCAAAACCAGTTCGGCGCAACCTTCGGCGGGCCGTTGCGCAGAAATAAAATATTTTTCTTCGCCGATTACCAGGGCACACGGCTTACCCAGGGAGTCGATACCGGCCTGATCCCTGTGCCTACTAACGCTGAACGCGTAGGCGATTTCTCGGATCCGAGCGTGTCCAGCGCCTTCTATACGACGCAGATCGTGAACGGACAATCGCAGGTTGTGCCATCCTTGGTGAACGGCCCAGGCTGGGCGAGTACGCTCTCCACCAGCTTTGGCTATAACGTCTCGGCGGGAGAACCGTACTACTTTCCCGGCTGCACAACGAACATTTATTTTTCCGGCAGCACTGATGCATGCGTTTTGCCGACGCTGCAAATTCCCTCGAACGCTTGGTCGGCTCCGGCAACGAATCTGCTTCCGTACATTCCTGCTCCCAGCAACGCGAACAGCACCTTTTCCACGTCAGACTTCAATCAAACGCTGCGGGATGATAAAGGCTCCTATCGGCTCGATGCGAATACACGCTGGGGGATGCTCACCGGCTACTACTTCCTCGACGACTTTTCCCAGGACAATCCCTATCCCGTGGCGCAGGGCGGAGCTAGCGTACCGGGCTTCAATGCCAAAAACATGGGGCGGGCGCAGTTGCTTGGGCTGAGCGATCTCAAGACCGCAGGTCAGAGTGCGGTGAACGAATTTCACTTCAGCTATCTTCGCGATTCCACCGTATTAGGCAAACCCGAAGGCGGACTGGGCGTGAGCCTGGTTTCGCAAGGTTTCGTCACACCGGCAGGGACGCCCAGCATCGTGGCTCTTTCGCCGCAAACCGAAGGAGTTGAAAACATCGTTTTCAACAATTTCTCGATCGGCACCAACACCAACGAGTTGAATCAGGTCAACAATACCTATCAATGGCTGGATAACTTTTCGAAGGTCCTCAGCAATCACACGCTGAAGACCGGAGCTGAATTTCATATCGATCAGGTCAATACCAATCCGATTGCACAATTCAACGGCAGTTTTCTTTTTTCCGGAAGCGAAACAGGTCTGGACTTCGCGGATTTCCTGCTGGGCATCCCCAGCCAGTACAACCAGAGCCAGTTGAATCCTTTCTACGGACGAAACAGGTATGTCGGTGTTTATGGCCAGGACAGCTGGCGCGTCGGCCGTGAGCTCATCCTGAATTACGGTATTCGTTGGGATCGGATCGAGCCGTGGTATGAAAAGTACAATCAGATTTCGACTTTCGAGCCGGGCCGGCAATCGGTAGTTTTTCCCGGCGCGCCAACCGGCATTCTCTATCCGACCGACCCCAGCGTGCGGCGGACTCTAGCTCCTCCGGGCAATGAATTCTCTCCGCGTGTCGGCCTGGCTTACTCTCCGCAGGCCGGCGGAGATTCTTTGCTCGGCAAGATCCTTGGTGGTCCCGGGAAAACCAGCGTCCGAGCAGGATTCGGAACGTTTTACACCGCGATTGAAGCACTAACGCTGAGCGTGCTGGCCGCGAACGCGCCCTATGGAACAACGTATAGCAGTCCGGCTCCCCCGTTGTTCAGCAATCCCTTCATCACCGCGTCGAGCGGTCAGAATCGCGGCCAGTATTTTCCCGTCACTCTCGCGCCGCTCGATTCTTCGGCCAGCCATCCCGACAGCAATATCGATTGGTCGCAATACCTGCCCATCAGCGGAATTCCCGGCTACTCCGTTTCCAATCGGATTCCGTACACCGAGGAGTACATGCTTTCTGTGGAGCGGCAGATCGCCGACAACACTTTGTTCAGCATTAGTTATGTAGGAACGCAGGCCCACCGGCTGCTCGTGCTGCGAGAAAATAATCCCGGCAATCCTGCTCTCTGCCTCAGTCTGAGTCAGCCAAGCGACGTGGCCGCAGGATCGCCGACCTGCGGGCCATTTGGCGAGAGCAATGTATTCATCGCTGCCTCAAACCCAAACCAGCCGATCTATGGCACGCGCGGACCCTTAGGTCCAAACTTCGGCAGCGACACCGATCAGACTACGATCGGCAGCTCCAATTACAACGCGCTCGAGGTAAGCCTGCGACATGCCAGCGGAAATCTGCAATTGTTTGCCGGCTACACTTACAGCAAATCCTTCGATCAGTCCTCGAATCTGGGAGAGGAAGTGAATCCAATCAATCCTGCTCTGAGCCGGGCACTTTCCGCGTTCGATATCCGGCAAAACTTTGTCGTGAGCTACAACTACCAAATTCCATTCGAACATCTGACGGGCACAACCAGCCGATGGGCCAAAGGCTGGGCTGTCTCCGGGATTACGCGCTTCGCTACCGGATTTCCCGTCACCTTGTACAACTACAGCGATAACTCTTTGCTCGGAACCGAACCGAACGGGGTGAACAACTTCGGTGTGGACGAACCTCAGTTCGCGGGTGGCAATCTGGCGTTAAATTCCAATCCGCGCAACGGGCGTCTGTATTTCAACACTGCTGTTTTCAGCCTGCCGCCGCTCGGGCAACCGGGCGACGCGCGGCGGCGATTCTTTTCCGGGCCGGGCATCAACAACTCCGACGTTGCTCTCTTAAAGGATGTCCGGCTGAATGAGTCCAAGGCGCTGCAGTTTCGCCTGGAGGCCTTCAATGTCTTCAATCATGCGCAGTTCTATGGGCCCGCGTCGGTCGACGGCAATATTAACGGATTTACATTTGGACATGTCGTCAGCGCGGCCGCCCCGCGCCTGATGCAATTTGGGCTCAAATGCTCATTCTGAGTCCATCGGAATCGGCAAAAAGGTCGCCGGAAGAGGTTTCACTTTGGGCAGACTTGCCCTGTACCCACCATTTGCGACTTTCTTCCCTCCCAGGCATCTAAGTCCGGTGTTACGATAGTGGGTTGGACCCATACGGGAGCACTCATACAGATCGCCGGACCGGCAAGCGCCACAGCAACTGGAAGCCGGCTCCCGGCGTTTTATCACGAGGAGAAACAATGGCAGGTAACGGAATCGTCGAAGTGACAGATGCAAACTTCGACCAGGATGTTTTGAAATCGGACAAGCCGGTTCTGGTGGATTTCTGGGCGACTTGGTGCGGCCCCTGCCGCGCAATCGCGCCAATCGTCGAGGAACTAGCCACCGAGTATCAGGGCAAAATCAAGATCGGCAAGATGGACGTTGACTCCAATACGGCCACACCGATGCGCTACAAGGTCACCGGCATCCCTACGCTGCTGGTCTTCAAGGGCGGACAGGTCGTCGAGCAATTCGTCGGCTACAAACCGAAGGAAATCCTCACGCAAGCTCTCAACAAGCACATCGGATAAGTTAGCTTCACGTTTTCGGGAGCCGGTTCTGAACGACCGGCTCATTTTTTTCGCCAGCTGAGTCGAAAGCGGGTTCCCACTTAACGCTTCCATCCGAGCATATTTTCTTCCGGCAACCCTCGCCTTTACAATGACTCTGCATGACGATTCCGTTTGCCGATTATTGCTGCAGAGTGCAGGAGCACATCGAGAAGGACTACGGCATTCGCGTGGTGACGCGGGATATCCCTGACCCGCTGACCGGCGACTTGAATGGCGCCGAAATTCATGTCGACTTCAATCTGACGTCGGAGCAGAAGCTGTTTCTCCTGGGCCATCTTTTCGGACACACCGTGCAATGGAACACAGAGCCGGATGCGTTTTTGATTGGCCAGAATTACCGGCCACCGGTGGATGAGAAATTATTTCCCGCGGTCCTCGCCTATGAGGGCGAGGCTGCCGCTTACGGCCTCGCGTTGATGCATGAGATCGGAATCACGGACGCGGATCAGTGGTTTTCGAATTACACAGCATGTGATCAGAGATATCTGCTGCATTTCTATCGCACCGGAGACAAGGGCGAGTTTCACGAGTTCTGGCGCGAGCACGCGAATCTGGTTGAGCCCAAGGCGATCCCGAAGTTTGTGGCGAAGAAGCGAGTCTTTCGGATGGACGGCGTGGTGATCTGAGGAGTGCAGGCTCACCTAACCACAGAGGGCACAGAGAGTCACACGAGCAACAGCTAGCCTTCGCCGCGACGGGATTGAGCCAGC
>JASHOT010000119.1 GCA_030040965.1 Candidatus Sulfotelmatobacter sp.
GTATACACGCGCCTCGGGGTTAAGACCGTCATCAATTGCCGTGGCACCTGGACCTACCTGAGCGGGTCGCTGGAATTTCCGGAAGTTCGTGACGCCCAAGTCGAAGCCGCCCGGCATTTCGTGAACATGCTGGAACTGCAGCGCGCCGTTGGCCGGCGGCTGTCGCAGTTGACCGGGGCGGAATCCGGCATCGTCACTTCTGGTGCCGCCGGCGCCATGGCCGCAGCGACCGCAGGATGCATGGCCGGCACCGACGATAAGTATATTTGGCAGCTTCCCGACACCACTGGGCTTAAACACGAAGTGGTCATGGTGGGAGGCCGCAGTGCCTTCGACAGCGCCATTCGGCTCGCTGGAGCCAGGCTCGTACTCGTCTATTCTCCGGACGAACTCTCGAATGCCATCAACGAAAATACCGCGATGATTTACACCACCGATCTCGGCGATCAGCTGCAACGCGAGCTGGCGATTGCCAAAGATCGCAAGGTTCCCATGCTGCTTGATGACGCAGCCGGCATTCCTCCCGTCGAGAACGCCAGGCTTTACGCCCGCATGGGGATTGATCTTTACTGCTTCTCCGGAGGCAAAGGATTATGCGGGCCCCAGTGCAGTGGCTTGCTTCTCGGCCGAAAGGATCTGATCGAAGCGGCGCTCCTGAACGGCGCTCCGCGGGAGGGCGCCGTCTGCCGTCCGATGAAAGTCGGCAAAGAAGAAATCATCGGCTGCCTGACCGCGCTCGAGACCTGGTTAAAACTCGACGACAAGAAGCTCTACGCCGAGTGGAATGGCCGCATCGATCGCATTCGCAAACTGGTCGAAACCGTGCCCGGCGTCAAGACCGACACGTACATTCCCGACGACGGCAATCGCTATCCAACACTGAAAGTCTCTTGGGACCAGCAGGCCTGGCGCTACAGCATTAACGACTGTGTCGCCGAACTGCGCGCCGGCGATCCCGTCATCGAAGTGCTCGGAGCTGACAATCCCAGCCTGGTGAAGGCGGTTCGCGAAGGCAATCCGAACCACAAGGAGCCGAAGGGGCCCGATCACATTGAACTGATATCCATGACCATCAAACCCGGGGAAGAGATCATCGTGGGACAAAGATTGCGCGCGATCCTTGGCGCTGCCCAGAAGAAGGCCGCGGCATGAATGATCCAACAGCTAGTTTATAAGAATTCATCTGAGAAATGTTTATGCGATTCATGATTTCCGGATTGCTGTTTCTCTCGATGTTTGCTGCTCCGGCGTTCGTTGCCCCGGCTCTAGTGGCGCAAGATCAGCTCCGTGCCGTAGCTCCGCCTCAGAATTTAAGCACGAACCGCTTCTCCACGCCCGCAGTAGATGCCGGAGACTACGTCTACATTTCCGGACAGGGACCCCAGCGCCCCGACGGCAGCCTGCCTGCGACGTTTGCCGCGCAAGTTCGGCAGGCGCTCGATAACGTCAAGGCGATTGTCGAGGCCGCCGGTTTGACCACCGAACACGTGGTCTACACGCAGGTCTATCTCGATGACATCAAGAATTACGCCGAAATGAATCGCGTTTTTGGAGAGTATTTCGGAAAAACGCCGCCGGCTCGTGCCACGCTGGGCGTTGCGCGGATTCCCGAACCGCCCATCGAAATCAGCGCCGTGGCAGTGCGCAGTCTGCGCGACAAGCGCGCTGTATATCCTGCGAGTTACAACACAGGGGACTCGGCTGCGCCCGGCGTTCTCACTTACGACCGGCTCTTCGTTTCCAGCATGTCGGGCAGCGATCCGGTCACGGGCAAAGTCCCGGATGATGCCGCAGCGCAGGTCGATCTCGCGCTCGACCGCGTTGAAGCGGTCGTGAAAGCTGCGGGTCTCGACCTCCGCAACATGGTCTTCGTGAATCCGTACCTGACGGCGGAAATTCCGTCGCGGATCATGAACCAGCATTACGCAAAGCGATTCGAATTCGGCAACACTCCCGCACGGGCCACAATCGATGTGACGAGCCTGCCCGCAGGCGCACACATCGAATACACGGGCGTGGCAGTGCGCGATCTGCAACAGCGAAAAGCTGTGCGTCCGAAGAACATGCCACCGAGTCCCACCGCCAGTCCGTGCGTTTTCGCGGGCGACACTCTGTATTGCTCCGCGAAAGATGGTTTCATTCCCGGGCCTCACGGCGGAATTTACGCCACGACCACGCCCCATCAACTGCGCCAGACCATGCGCAATCTGCTCGACAATCTGGAAGAAGCGGACATGACGTTCGATCAAGTTGTCGCCACGAATGTTTATCTCGACGATCTATCCGACTTGAATGCCTTCAATGAGGTCTATGCGCAGTATTTTGGCGGCGTGCTGCCGGCGCGAGCCACGATCCAGCAAATCGCGCCGACCGAGCGCAAAGCTGACAAGGAGGACCACTTTCCGGGATTGGAGCAGATCTCGCTAATCGCGGTACGAAAACGAACCAGCCATTAAAGTCCGATCGTCGACTCCAGCTATTTCAACAGTTCCGAGCACGCTGATGTGGAAGATGCGTGACGGCGGGCGCGTCCACGACAGCTGCGCTTCGAACGCCTAATCCCGCAAGGTCTGTTCGGCGATTTCCATGGCGCGCCGCGCGACGTCTGTGGGCAGCGGAGCGTACCCGAGGGCGGAACAGCTTTTCTGACCCGACGTAAGCGTCCAGCGGAGCAGATCGAGCAGCGTGGCGCGCTTGTTCTTATCTTCCAATTGTTCGGGAACCAGCAGCCAGGTGTAACTGGCGATCGGGTACGCGGACTTCCCAGGCGCGTTGGTGATTGAGAGTTGAAATGCGCTATCAGGCGTGCCCGCGCTGCGCGCGGCTTCGGTTACGCTGGCGAGATCGGCCTTCACCGGCACTCCTGCGGCGTTTCTCACCGGACCGAAGCTGAGCTCGTGCTGCATGGCATAAATGAACTCCACGTATCCGATGGAGTTGTGAGTTTGCTGCACGGCGGCGGCGACCCCGTCGTTGTAGGCCGCACCAATTCCCACCGGCCACGGCACGTTCACGCTGGCTCCGATCGCTGATTTCCACTCCAGGCTAACCTTCGACAAATAGTCGGACCACACGAAACTGGTGCCGCTCGCGTCCGAGCGATGTATCACGACGATGTCCGCGTCGGGCAGGGCGGCTTGCGGATTGGCCGCGCGAACGCGGGTGTCATTCCATTTCCTGATTTTTCCTAGATAAATTCCAGAGAGAATCTCCGGCGTGAAGTCGATTTCACGATGAAGACCGGCGATGTTGTAGATGGGAACTACCGCGCCGAGCACCATGGGAATCTGCACCAGGTTCCTGTGAACCTCTGACTGGGCGTGATTCGTGATTGGCATGTCGGATCCGCCGAAGTCCACTTCGCCTTCGCTCACGCGGCGAATGCCTTCGCCCGATCCCACGGCGTCGTAGCTGATCTGAGCTTCGGGATGAAGTTCCTCAAACGATTGAAACCACTTCTTATAAAGAGGCGCAGGAAAGGTTCCGCCGGCGCCCTTCAATTGAGCCGCTGGAGTCGTACTTGGTGCGGCGGCGGCGGAATGCTCTTGGCTATCTTTTCGGATGTCCTCGCTGAGCCGCATGGCAACTTGCCGCGCCAGGCTGCCGCCGACTCCCTCCCAAGCGAACTTTCCGGGTGTGGCGAGATAGGACCAGAGAGTTTGATCGTTTTTGCCGACAACTTCTACCGAGAGATATCCCTCGAGAATCGGTTGGTCGGCGCTGTGAGAATGCGGGCTGAGAGAAATTTCTCCGGTCGACCAGATTTGAGCCGTGCCCTTCAGCAGGGCGTCGGCACGGGCTGCATCGCTGACGATGCGGAACTGATGCGTGCGTTCGAGGCGACGAATCAGGGAGGTGCGTGTTTCTTCGGAGCGATGGCTCGAGCCGAGCGATTCGACGTAGAGCGTGGTGATTCGGGATAGTTTGTCGACCTTTTGGCACCAGCTTGACGGTGGAGCACAAAGCAGAAGTAGGAAGAAGCTGCTCAGCAAGCTTATCCGCGGGGCGCGAGCGGCGATCGAGGATCGGATCGCGAAAGGGATGCGAATCCTGTTTTGCATCAACCCGGTTTTCTCCAACGAGGAAGGCTCTCAGAATCGTGTTACACAAAGATTAAAGATGGGGCGAAAAAGCTGCAAATACCTCGGGTTAGCGGCATGGCACGAAGGGGCCATTTACGGGTTCCAGGGGCAGGGGTAGAGTCGTTCTTGAGCAGCACTTGGGGGAGGGCTGATCAACAGACGTCCCAAGACTCAAATCGAGTCTGGGGCGTTTTGTTTTGTGCACGAAACCCCACCCGACAACGCGCATTTCCCCTTAAGCTTCCGCAACGGTGTCCAGCGCCAGTTTCATGGCTCCCGAAAGCGCCAGAATTTCCAGAGTGTTAGATTGAGGGTGTCATTACTGGGCCCGCAATCGAGCCTGCGATTGCGTCTGGCGCAAGGAGCACCTATGTTCCCCGGACCCGTGTTTCCTGAACGCACGTTCTCCCTAATCGATCGCCGGAAATTTCTCGCGGGAATGGCGGTTACGGCAGCAGCCACGGCTGGATCCCGGCTCGCGATGGGTCAATCCAGTACGCCTTTTCGGGTTGCCGTCATCAATGACGAAATCTCCCAGGACTTTGGCCATGTATGTGAGGTGGCTTCGCGCGAATTCGGCATGGGATGGATTGAACTGCGCAGCATGTGGAAGAAGAACATCGTGAATCTTGATGACAAAGAAGTCGCCGAGGCGAAGCGGATTCTGGAGAAGTACCAGCTGAAAGTGACCGATATCGCCAGCCCGTTGTTCAAGGTGGATTGGCCGGGAGCGCCGAGATCCGAGTACAGCGAGAGCAAAAATTTTGCCGCGAACTTTTCACTCGCGCAGCAGGATGAAGTTCTGGATCGTGCCCTCGAAATGGCGAAGGCATTTGGGACCGATCGCGTGCGCTGCTTCGATTTCTGGCGGCTGAAGGATCCGGCTCCGTATCGCGCTGCGATCAACGACAAGTTGCGCGAGGCGGCAACCAAGGTCGAAAAGAACGGAATAATTTTACTTCTCGAAAATGAGCAGTCGTGCAACACGGCGACCGGGGCGGAAGCGGCAAAGCTTTTACAAGAGGTGCAATCGGAGTCTTTCATGCTGAACTGGGATCCGGGCAATGCGGCCGATCGCGGCGAGGTTCCTTATCCGGACGGCTACAACCTGCTGCCGAAGGATCGTATCGGGCACTGCCACTGCAAAGATGTCGTGCGCAAGGGCAACAAGTACGAGTGGGCGGCGATGGGCACAGGCATCATCGATTGGGAGGGTCAATTCAAGGCTTTGAAGCGCGATGGCTACAACCATGCGGTGAGTCTTGAAACGCATTGGAACGGTGGCGGCTCGCCCGAAGAATCGTCGCGCCAGAGTTGGGCGGGCATGAAGAAACTGCTGCAGGCGGCCGGCGCGCTATAGACAACTCCCACTGCGTTAGGCGTCCGAAACTTTCAGACACCGCGCAGCGCGGCTTGAGTTGTGAAGCTCGGCTGGGGACGTGTCGGGAGGAGCGGCATGAGTCAGCAGAAGGTTAGGTCGAAGCTAATCCGGGGGATTATCCTCCTAATCCTGACCCCAGCATTGTTGTTGGTAAAGCCCGTAAGCAAAGCAGCCATTCTTCGTGACCTTGCCCTTGCGATTTGGTGGGCCTTCATAAGCTGGCTTCTGGTTACCGGATTTAAAGAATCTAAGCCGGCGGATTCAAAATAACCCACTACCCACCATCTTCCAGTTGCCGATCCGATCTGTTACTGTTTCCTGTTTGATTTTTGGCTGGTGGAAGGACGGGATCGCGTGATCGTTGGAGTTCCCAAGGAAAGTTATCCCGGAGAGCGGCGCGTCGCCCTGGTGCCGCTTGTGATCCCCATGCTGGCGAAAGCCGGCCTGGAAGTTCTTGTCGAAGCCAGTGCCGGTGAGCAGGCGGGCTACACCGACGCGGCCTATACAGAAAAAGGGGCGAAGATCGCTCCTGACCGTGCCAGCGTTTTTGCGCACGCCGACATCGTCGTGCAGGTTCTCTGCTACGGCTCCAACGACGTGACCGGCAAGGCCGATCTGCCATTGATGCGGCGCGGCCAGGCGCTGATCGGCTTTCTGCGGCCGTTCGGCTCGGCGGAGATCGTCGAGCAGATTGCGCAGGCGGGAGTTTCGGCTTATTCGGTGGAGTTCATGCCGCGCACCACGCGCGCCCAGAGTATGGATGCACTTTCCTCGATGGGAACGATCTGCGGGTACAAGGCAGCGTTGCTCGCGGCGGAGACCTCGCCGCGAATCTTTCCCATGATGACCACCGCTGCTGGAACCATTACTCCAGCGCGGGTATTCGTTATCGGCGCCGGTGTCGCGGGATTGCAAGCGATTTCGACCGCGCGACGCCTGGGAGCGGTTGCCTCCGCTTACGACATGCGGCCGGCAGCCAAGGAGCAGGTGCAGAGCTTGGGCGGAAGATTCATCGAATTGCCGCTCGAAGCCCAGAATGCGCAGGATGCGCGTGGCTATGGCACGGCGCAAGACGAGACCTTTTATGCGCGACAACGCGAATTGCTGACTCGGGTTGTAGCCGAGAGCGATGTCGTCATCACCGCGGCGGTCATTCCCGGCAAAAAGTCGCCAGTGTTGGTGACCGCAGAAATGGTCAAGGCCATGGCTCCCGGTTCCGTCATTGTGGATCTTGCGGCCGAGCGCGGGGGAAACTGCGAACTGACCGAGACCGGCAAGACCGTAAAAGCGCACGGGGTGACGATTATCGGAGCCATCAATCTGGCCACCAGCGTTCCCTATCATGCCAGCCAGATGTATGCGCGCAATCTGGCGACTTATCTCGCATACATGGTCAAAGACGGCAAACTGCAAGTGAACCTGCAGGATGAAATCATCCGCGAAACCTTGATTACCCACGACGGAGAAATCATCAATGCGCGGGTGCGAGAGTTTTTCAAACTGCCTGCGCTCGCAGTTCAGCACTGAACGGAGGCGAAACAGCGATCATGCCACAGGATTTCATCTCTAACCTTTACGTATTCATCCTGGCGGGATTCGTGGGATTTGAAGTCATCCGGCGCGTTTCCCCGCTGCTGCACACGCCGCTGATGTCACTGACCAACGCGCTCGATGCGATTGTGGTCGTAGCGGCCATCATCATCGCCGGGCGCCATGAGACCATGCTCACGACCGTACTCGGCGCGATTGCGGTTGCCGCATCCTTCAGCAACATGGTCGGCGGATTCCTCATCACCGATCGCATGCTGCGCATGTTCAAATCCAGGTCGAAACAACAATGAGCGCGTTCGATCTGCAGCAGTATCTCGATTTCGCCTACATTGCCGCCGTCGTTCTCTTCGTTCTTTCACTAAAGTTTTTGAGTTCGCCCACGACTGCCCGGATGGGCGTGCTCTGCGGAGAGATCGGCGCCGCACTGGCGGTCCTCGCGACGCTACTTACTCCCGGACTCCGTGAATACCGGTGGATTCTCATCCCGCTCATCATCGGGGCCGGATTCGGCATTCCGCTGGGCCTGGTCCACATGACCGCCGTTCCACAGCGGACCGCATTGAGTCACGCCTTTGGCGCGCTTTCCGCGGCTATGATCGGCATCGCGGAATATTACGTAGGAACCGCACCCGTAACGCGCTTTGAAATGGGCGAGATCGCGCTCGAAGTGATTATCGGCTCGCTCACCTTTACCGGAAGCCTGATTGCGGCAGGAAAGCTCCAGGAGTTTCTGCCGCAGCGGCCCATCGTGTATCGTGGGCAAAATATCGTCAGCCTCTCGGTGCTCGCCGGGGCCCTTGGATTAGCCATTGCGCTCGTGGTGAATCCGGCGAATACACTGCTGTTTCCGATTATGGTCGTGGTGGCGTTGATCTTTGGCGTCCTGCTGGTAACGCCCATCGGCGGGGCCGACATGCCGACGGTCATCTCGCTGCTCAATTCCTACGCCGGATTTTCCGCAGCCCTGCTGGGATTCGTGCTCAACAGCAAAGTGCTCGTCGTAGCCGGCGCGCTCGATGGATCATCCGGCTTCATCCTCTCGGTAATCATGTGCAAGGCAATGAATCGCTCGTTCGCCAACGTGATGTTTGGAGCGTTCGGTCAGGTGCAGGTGTCCGCGGCGGGCGCGAAAGAAGAGCGCGTCGTGCGCAGCGCGTCTCCGGAAGAAGCAGCTGCAATTCTCTCCGCGGCCAGCAAGGTCGTGATCGTTCCCGGGTATGGCATGGCTGTTGCCCAGGCGCAGCACAAAGTGCGGGAACTCTACGATCTGCTCTCGAAGAAGGGCGTCGACGTCCGTTTCGCCATTCATCCCGTTGCGGGGCGCATGCCAGGGCACATGAATGTGTTGCTCGCCGAAGCTGACATCCCCTACGATCGGCTCATCGAAATGGACGAGATCAACGGCGATTTCCCGCAAACCGATGTGGCGCTGGTCATCGGCGCGAACGACGTTACCAACCCCGCCGCGCGCACGGACCAGTCCAGTCCGATTTTCGGCATGCCGATCCTCGACGTCGACAAGGCACACACGGTGATGGTCATCAAGCGCAGCATGAACCCGGGCTTTGCGGGCATCGACAATCCGCTCTACTATCTCGACCAGACGCTGATGCTATTTGGCGACGCCAAGCAGTTTGTGGGCGGGATCGTCAAGGAACTGGGCGGGCACTGAGAACGCATGGCTATTCTCATCCACCAAAAAGGCGACAAATAGATTCATTCCTATGCGAACTCTTCACATGATGACTGTAATTCTCTGTCTCGGATCCTTGAGTGAAGCTCAATCTCAGCCGCAACTTAACCTTATGCCCATGCCGGCCAGCGTGCAGACAGGCACCGGCCAGTTGCTTATCAAACAGTCGTTTTCCGTCCAAGTCACCGGCGCCCGCGATGCCTCGCTCGACGAAGAAGTCCAGAGATTCCAGACCGTGCTTTCCCGCAAAACCGGAATGCCTCTTTATCCTGCGCCCCCTGCATTTGCGAGCTTGCTGATTCACGCCGAGCATCGTCGCGAAGTCGTGCAGAAACTGGGCGAAGACGAATCCTATGAGTTGACGGTCACGCCTGGCGGCGCAAACCTTAGGGCGCCCAATACGCTGGGAATTCTGCGCGGCCTGCAAACATTTCTGCAGCTAGTCCAAATCACTCCCGACGGATTCGCCGTTCCAGCCGTCACGATCAAAGATCAGCCGCGTTTCCCCTGGCGCGGAACCATGATCGACGTGAGCCGGCACTTCATCCCGCTCGACGTGCTGAAGCGAAACCTGGACGCCATGGCCGCGGTGAAAATGAACGTGCTGCACTGGCATCTGTCCGACGATCAGGGATTTCGCGTCGAGAGCAAGAAATTTCCCAAGCTGCAGGAAATGGGATCTGACGGAATGTACTACACGCAGGATGAAGTCCGCGACCTGATCGGCTATGCGCGCGATCGCGGCATCCGCGTGATTCCAGAATTCGACATGCCTGGCCACGCGACTTCATGGCTCGTCGGCTATCCTGAATTGGCAAGCGCTCCGGGGCCTTATAGCATTGGGCGAACGATCGGCGTCTATGATGCGGCGATCGATCCCACGCAGGAGCGAACTTACAAATTCCTGGAAGAATTCATCGCCGAGATGGCGAAGCTGTTCCCCGACGAGTATTTCCACATCGGTGGCGACGAGGTGAACGGAAAGCAGTGGAGCGCAAATCCCAAAATTCAGGCCTTCATGCAGGCCCACGGAATGAAGAGCAATCAAGATTTGCAGGCCTATTTCAACGAGCACCTGGAGAAAATCGTCGCCAAGAATCACAAGATCATGTTGGGCTGGGATGAGGTTCTGCATCCCGATCTGCCAAAGACGATCGTGGTGCAGTCCTGGCGCGGACAAGCATCGCTGGCGGCAGCGGCGAAACAGGGCTACAGCGGCCTGCTTTCGTACGGATATTATCTCGACCTGATGTGGTCGGCTGCGCGGCATTATGCGGTCGACCCGATGGCGGACGCGGCGGCGAATCTGACGCCGGAAGAAACCAAGCGGATTCTCGGCGGCGAATCCTGCATGTGGGCCGAGTGGGTCACGCCCGAGAACGAGGATTCGCACATCTGGCCGCGCAACGCGGCCATTGCCGAGCGCCTGTGGTCGCCGCAGAACGTCACCGATGTGGATTCCATGTACACGCGGCTGAACGCCGTGAGTCTGGATCTCGAATGGCTCGGCCTCACGCATCGCTCGGCCCGCGAACAAATGCTGCATCGCATGGCCGGTACGGCGGATATTTCTGCGCTGCGCGTCCTGGCCGATGTAGTTGAGCCGGTGAAAGAGTACAACCGAGAGGACCTGACGAAGGCGCCGATCAGCCTGCAGGCCCCGCTGACGAGTCTGGTAGACGCGGTGTATCCCGAGAGCGATATCGCGCGGCAGTTCAACAACTTGGTTGACAGATTCCTGCAGAGCTGGCGCCAGGATAAGGGGGCCGAGGCGCAGATGAGATCCTGGCTTACGCTGTGGCGGGACAACGATGGCAAGCTGCAACCGCTGCTCGGACAATCGTTGCTCTTGCGGGAGGATTTGCTCTTATCACAGAACCTGTCCGTAGCAGGCGCCGTCGGGTTGCAGGCGCTTGACTACCTCGACAAGGGGCAATCCGCCGACAACTCGCAAACTGCGTTTGATTCCCCGAGAGCCCAAGAGACGGCTTTCTTTGCGCAGGCGGACAAGCCGTCGGCCAATCTATTGCTGATGATCTTGGCGCCTGTGCAGAAACTGGTCAACGTCAGTGCTGGATCCCCGCCTCACTGAGCGGATCGACTACCACGCAGCGCAATGCGACGAATCACCGCGCCGGCGTGATATTCTAATAACTCCAGCTGCGCACCGTCTTGGCGGAATTCCCGCAGTTCCTGAAGCACTTCCCAGAAGAAGCTCAGAGAAAAGAAAATAGAGAGCGATGCTTTCAGTCAGCAACATTTCCATGCGCTACGGCGCCAAAATTCTGTTCGATGAAGTGACCACTGCCTTCACGCCCGGGCGCCGCTACGGCCTGACCGGCCCCAATGGCGCCGGCAAGTCAACTTTTATGAAACTGCTGAGCGGCGAGATGGAGCCGCAAAAAGGCACCGTCGTGCGCCCGCGCAAACTCGGCGTCTTAAGCCAGGATCAGTTTGCCTTCGACGCTTACTCCGTAATCGATACCGTCATCATGGGCAACAGGCGCCTATGGGCCGCGATGCAGGAGCGGGACGCGATTTACGCCAAGCACGACATGACCGACGAAGATGGCATGAAGCTCGGCGAGCTGGAAGGAATTGTTGGCGAAGAAGATGGATACACGGCCGAAAGCGATGCCGCGATTCTGCTGCAAGGGCTCGACATTCCCGACGAACTGCACACGCGCAAAATGAGCGAACTGCAAGGCGGACAGAAAGTGCGCGTGCTGCTGGCGCAGGCATTGTTCGGGCACCCGCAGGCGCTGCTGCTCGACGAGCCCACCAACCACCTTGACCTCGACTCCATCCACTGGCTGCAGGAGTTTCTCCAGGCTTACGACGGAATCGTCATCGCCATTTCGCACGACCGGCATTTTCTCAACAGCATCTGCACGCATATCGCCGACATCGATTACCAGACCATCATCACCTACACCGGCAGCTATGACGACATGGTCGTCGCCAAAACGCAGGTGCGCTCGCAGATTGAAGCGCAGAATGCGCAGCGCGAAAAAAAGATTGCACAGTTGAACGAGTTTATCGCTCGTTTTGCCGCGGGCACACGCTCCAGCCAGGTGCAATCGCGGCGCAAGGAAGTCGAACGCCTCCAGGTGACCGAACTCGCCAAATCCAACATCGCGCGGCCATTCATCAAGTTCGAGCAGAAGCGGCCCTCAGGCAAGCACATTCTTGAAATCGAACATCTGGCCAAGTCATACGACGACCAGCAGGTCGTCCGCAGTTTCACTGCCAGCATCATGCGTGGCGAAAAAATCGCGCTCATGGGACGCAACGGGGCCGGGAAGACGACCCTGCTCAACGCGCTGCTGGCCAATTCTCCGACCACGCCGGAATCGGAGTTGCGCAAGACCAGCGGCTACCACGGCCCGTTCCTCGATGCTGGCAAAGTCATCTGGGGACACGAAGCGGGAATCGGCTACTTCGCGCAGGATCATCGCAGCCTGATCGAAGATGGAACCACTGTTCTGGAGTGGCTGCATCAGTGGGATCCAGCCGCGGTGACCGAGGAACTCCGCGGGATTCTTGGGCAAATGCTCTTCGCCCGCGAAGAAGCGACGAAGTCCACCAGCGTGCTTTCCGGCGGAGAGGCCGCGCGGTTGCTTTTCTGCAAGCTAATGCTGCAAAAGCCGAACGTGCTGGTTCTCGATGAACCCACGAACCACCTGGACCTGGAGTCGATCAACGCGCTGAATATCGCTTTGCAGCGTTTTCAAGGCACGGTGCTTCTGGTGACCCACGATCACGACCTGATCGATGAAGTCGCCACGCGCATCTGGCACTTCGAGAGTGATCACAAGATTACGGATTTCAAGGGCACGTACGAGGAGTACCAGGCGGCAAGCGTGGCGGTGTGATACTCAGTAATTCCGGCCCTTTGCACCATTTCTGCTGCATGTAAATCAACCAGGTTCTCCACAGGATTTCACAGGCTTTGCAGTTGCGTTCACGAGCGCAAACGAAGATAATTGCGCGGAAGCTCTAGCGCGAGCTGAAGCTTAGCAACTTGTGTACAGTCGAAACGATTTACTGAGAATTCTCCACGTTACGCCGCGCCAGTTGGCCAACTGGGAGCGCATCGGTCTGGCAATCTCCGCGGAATCCTATTCGTTCGCCGATCTCCTCGAAATCAAGAAAGTCCGCGACCTTTGCGCGATGAACGTTCGGCCAACCGTGATCCGGCAGTCGCTCGACGCCATGCGAAAACAGGCGGCGGGCGTGGAAAAGCCGCTGCTCGAAGCGGGCGTGTGGTCAACCAAGAAACACCGCGTTGCGTTTCGGCACGATGGCAAATTGCTAGAGCCGATCGCGGGCCAGTTCCTCATGGATTTTTCCGAGCGCGAGAAAGTAGTCACCAGCACACCGGTTCCGCGTCCCACGCCCAGTCCGCGGGAAACGGAGGCTGCGGGGTGGTTCGCTCGGGGCATTGCGCTGGAAGAAGATCCGGCTACGCACACCGAGGCGATCGCAGCCTATCAGAAAGTGCTGGATATCGATCCTGCGCACGCCGCCGCGCACATCAATCTGGGCACGCTGTACTACAACCGCCAGGATTTCGGTCTCGCCGAACGCCACTACCGGCAGGCCCTCGAGGCCGATCCGCGCTATGCGCTCGCTTACTTCGACTTGGGCAACGTGCTCGACGAAACCGGCCGCGTCCAGGAAGCAATTCAGACCTACAAGACGGCGCTGCAGTTGGCGCCCACTTATGCCGATGCCCACTACAACCTCGCGCTCGCCTACGAAAAAACGCGCGAGCCGCGCAAGGCATTGAAGCACTGGCAGGCCTATGTCCGGCTCGACACCTCAGGCCCATGGTCGGTGCACGCGCGCAGCCAGATCAAACGCATCCTGCAATCCGACGGCCTGAAGCTGGTCTACTCCAAGCCGCGGTAAGCCTCCTCTGCCAAACCACCAGAGAGTCCAGTGCTAGAATTGCCGGTTTGGCGTCTTAACTTTGCGAAGGTGCGCCTATGCCCGAAACCTTGCAGATTCCCGTTCCCGCACCGCTGACCACGCTCACGGAAGACGAAATTCTTTTCCGCGACAACATCCGCCAGTTCGCCGATGACAAAGTCCGTCCGCTGGTCAAAGAAATGGACGAAAAAGGCGTCTTCGAGAAAGATCTGATTCACGATTTTTTCCAGCTCGGCCTGATGGGCATCGAAATTCCTGAACAGTACGGCGGCGGCGGAGCGAAATTCTTCGAGGCGATTCTCGCCGTCGAAGAACTCTCGCGCGTGGATGCCTCCTCGGGCGTGATCGTCGACGTGCAGAACACGCTGGTGAACAACGCGCTGCTGCGCTGGGGCAATGACGACCAGAAAAAGCGATACCTGCCGAAAATGGCGGCCGACACGGTGGGCGCCTACGCGCTGAGCGAGGCGGGATCGGGATCGGATGCGTTCGCGCTGCAAACTCGCGCCACGTTGAAGGGCTCGGACTACGTTCTCAACGGACGCAAGCTCTGGATCACGAACGGCAAAGAGGCCGGACTCTTCGTTCTTTTCGCGACGCTCGATCCCAGCGCGGGGTACAAAGGCATCACAGCATTTCTCATCGAGAAAAATTTCCCCGGATTCACCGTCGGAAAAAAGGAAGACAAGCTCGGCATTCGCGCGTCATCGACCTGTGAGCTCATTCTGGAAGACTGTCATGTGCCGAAAGAAAATGTGCTGGGCGAGGCGGGCAAGGGATACAAGATCGCCATCGAGACGCTGAACGAGGGGCGTATCGGCATCGGCGCCCAGATGATCGGCTTAGCCCGCGGCGCCTGGGAGTTTGCCTGCAAGTACGCCGCCGAGCGCAAGCAGTTTGGCAAACCGATCTCCGATTTTCAGGGCATTCAGTTCCACATCGCGCAGATGGCGACTGAAATTGAGGCGGCACGCCTCATGGTCTACAACTGTGCCCGCATGAAAGACGCCGGTGTGAATTTCGTCAAGGAAGCGGCCATGACGAAGCTGTTTGCATCCCAGGTGGCCGAGCGCGTGACTTCGCTGGCCATTGAAATCTACGGCGGATACGGTTTCACCAAAGATTATCCCGTCGAAAAATACTGGCGCGACGCCAAGATCGGGAAGATTTACGAGGGCACGTCGAACATGCAGCTGGCCACGATCGCGAAACTCGTGCTCGGAAAATAAAGACGGGCGAAGCCCTGTGAGACTTTGACCCGTACCGCGTCGAACGTTTGCGTTCCTGCGTTTCTTCTACGGATTGAAGTGGAGTTCGATGACCTCCCGCGACTCGGACTCGGCGGGCGAAAACTTCCATTTTGCGACCGCATCTTCGGCCGCCTGGATCAAGACTGGGCTGCCGCCCACCGGTTCTACTTTCTTCACCGCTCCCTCCGGAGAAACCACGGCGACGACCTTGACGGTGCCGCCAAGGTTCATTTTCCTGGCGATCGCCGGGTAATCTGGGTCGGTTTTCTTTACCAGCTTACGACCATCGGAAGATTGCTGACTTAAGGCAAAAAAGCAGAGAGCAAGAAAGCATAAAAAGAGAGCCACGAGGGAACGAACACGCATCGCAACGATCCTTAGGAACGGGGATTTTCCTGCTACCGAACGCTCGATCCTAAGAGATTAGAAAGTGTTTCGGTAGTTCCCAAGGTAACCACGAACCAGGCCGAAAAGGCACACCAAGTCGGATTGGCAAGCAAACGGCCAAAATCCAGCCAGCAGAGAAAACCGCCGTAACAAATCTTCGTTACTCATAATGTGCATCGAGTTGCACTCGGGCGCTCTGACGAGCGGCTCCAGGCCCAATCTAAGCAGCCTAATATCAATAACTTAAAAGATTATCGTCTATTGGCCGGGCGGGTGCACTCCCAACGTCACCCGCAGTTTGGGGAAGATTGGGGGGTGCCACTTGACGTCTTTGTTCAACAACAACTTTGAAAATGCGGCGATTCCGGCCTCTACTCCCGCGGTCGGTTCAGTCGCTCCCAAGAAGCGCGGGATGCTGCCGCTTCTGACCGTTCTGTTCTGTCTCTCCTATGGGCTGATGACCATGCTGATTGTCGAGCAGGGCCAGACCATCGACCAGCAACGCGCCCTGATTCGTGAACTGTTTCGCGACAGCACTGCACTTTCGGCGATGAAGGCAGAGGCGCTGAAGAAGGCAGCCGAAGCGCGGGCGCAAGCACCGTCGGCCAAATCTCCGTCGTCCCAGACTCCGTCTTCCCAGATTCCGTCAAGCGTGGCTCCGTCGACTCAGGTTCCTGCCCAGCATGCCCCGTCGTCCCAGGTAGTGCAGCAGCACCAGGCGCAGAAAGAAAGTCAGAAGCCGCTGTTCCGCATGCCATCGCGGCCGGCCTCCGATTTGAACGACGAAAACCGAGCTTTAGTCACGATCTAAAAGTGCAGCGTGAGATCACCATCCAGACACCACCGTTCGAACTTGATGTTGCTCTGTGGTAGGTAGGCGAGCTTTACCGTAGTTCCCAGGAACGTGGACGATGAAAGCTTTGACCCTAGCCCTGCTGCTCAGTTTGCCTATTGCCAAAACTCCGCAAAAGCCGCTTCGCGAACCTTCTTTGCCCTCTGCGAAGCGAGTGCTCGGTGGTGGACGCTGGTACTTTGCCGCCAGTGGACACGCCATCTATTGCTACGGACCGGTCATGACCATTCCGGACGAAAATGGCAATCTTGAAAAAGTTGCGACCTTCTGCCGGGACGGCAGCGCGGTAGTTCCTCTGTTCGAGTCCCCAACCCTGAGCAAACCTGACCCGCACCAGGGGAAGGCGAAAGAACCGCCGGTCAGACGGCGCGATCCGCAGATGTAGTCGTTCCGCTCCTTCGTTTCCAACGACTTTGCTTGCCTCCGAGCCCGCGCACTTAGCGGGAAAACACCGCTCCATGCGGTCGGCCGGTACCTTTCCAGCCGTGCGGCCATTCATGATCGGAGAAGTTGAAGCCCGGCTTGCCGTCGGAGTCGTGGAACGCCTCGTCGATGGCAATGGACCCGGAGGTCGGATTGAATTTGAGCAGGTACAGACGAGGGTCGCCTTCCCTTCCGGGAGTGATCACAACCCGGTTGGTTTTCGCATCCCAAGCCGTCCAGTGGGGAAAATAGTTGTCCTCGAACCTGACTCTCGCGACCTCCGACGGCTTCGCCGCATTGGCGATGTCGAGCACGATCGCAGCGTGAACATTGGGAGCCGGTTGAATCAGATAGTGGCCGATCACGGTGGGAACTCCGCACCAGTTGCCGGGAAAAGTGTAAACGAGATGCGACGTGGGCCGGTCTTTGTCGATGCCCGTGATGCGCTCAAGACCGCATCCCAGCGTCTGCACGAAGACCGAACCATCCGGGCCGAGGCGCGGCTCCTCGGGACTGATCTGCGCGTAGTGGTTTTCTCCGACATCAAAGTATTCCGTGTTGAGCAGTTTCAGATCGGAGAGGCGCCACACCTGATAGGTCACGCCGCGGAAGATATCGTCCGCATGCATAGAGGAATTGGTGGAGACGACTCGGTCAAGCTCGGGAAGAATGACCAGGCCATATGGCATGAGCAGCGCGTCTGAGAATGCGGGATCGGCATTGCTCGCCGAGCGAATGACTTTACCGGTATCGTCGATTTCCACAAGGCCGCCCGTTCGGCCCTGGGAATCGGAATCCATTTCGTGATGTGCATGCTGAAACGTCGCGAGAACGTGGCCATTGGGCAGCCGCACAAAGGAGTGCGGATGCATGTAGCCGTCCATGTCGGTGAATGAGTTGACGATGGCGGGGTGCAGCGGATCTCGAACGTCGAAGATGAAGGTACGTCCGGCGTTGTGATCGTTGGCGAACAGCATGCCACTGGCCGGCATGGTGTATTCCGTATGGTGAACGTAGCCAGTGGGCTGGTCGGTCGCGAGAGTCGTGACGAGACGACCATAAGTGAGTGAGGCAGGATCCGCGTCGATCACCGCGAGGAAGTCATTTCCCTTGAGCGCGGCATCGCCAGTCCAGGAGAAAAGATAGTGGCTGGTGGAAGGCGGTTTGGGGTCTTCTGCGC
The DNA here is from genome assembly GCA_030040965.1 of Candidatus Sulfotelmatobacter sp. GTDB lineage: Bacteria > Acidobacteriota > Terriglobia > Terriglobales > Acidobacteriaceae > Sulfotelmatobacter. Next base: position 17,736 of record JASHOT010000119.1, read on the forward strand.
CAAGGGACGTAGCGATGGCGACGATGAACGTCGCCGCCGCGAACAGCTTATACGTAGCAAGTTTTGGGATTCTCATGGGGGCGACGTGGCGTCGTGACGGTCGCGGACGATATTACCGGTGCGGGTAACGCTTTGGAAGGGAAAACGACGGCAAAAATTGAAAGGGCCGTGACATTGGTTATGCCCTAGCCGCCAGCTCCTGCGAGAGAGCTAACAACGTGGGTGCATGTACCGTCACGACCCCTTGATGTGATCACTGCTTTCGCAGTCCCTAACCCCGACTCCCCCTCGCAGGGCTGTCGGTTTTTTCAGGTTCGGTCGCCTTGCGGGTCGCCCCGCCCGGCCGATCACTCAGTCTACTTCGGACTGGCTCAGGTTTATTTGTGCCAACCCTTTCGACCGTCGACGATGCCAAGTTAACAGAGCATTCATAAAAGTCAACGCAAAGTTTTGGTGCAATCCAAGGTTTGAAACCTGTGCAAAAGTTAGGGTGGAAATTGTTGTAATGTAAAAACTTAGGCGGCTCTACTGGAATTTCGGTCGGATTTTACACATTAAATTGCACAGCTCTTGGGTCAACCGCAAAGTCATGACAGGGAATCAAATAATCGTCTTGACGGCTGCAGTTGTATGGCGCATGTTGCAACTTGGGCTTAGCGTAACCTAAGAGACAGAAGGATTTCGGCAGGGCACCGGGTGAAAACGAAACGATGTCAGAATTAGTGGCCTACGTTGATGGCGGATGCCTGGGAAATCCCGGGCCGTCGGGGATTGGAGTCATAATTAACGGCGGTGCGACGGGACCGGTGCGGATCGCCAAGTGGATTGGAAACCAGGACAACAACGTTGCGGAGTACGCCGCATTGATGGAAGCCCTCCAGTACGCTGTTTCCCGCAAGGCTCGAAAGCTGCATGTCTATTCAGACTCCCAGGTTGTGGTGCGGCAGATGACGGGTGAATACGTTTGCCGCAGCGCAAGGCTCTATTCTCTGCACTGGACCTGCCGGAAACTGGCGCGGTCGCTGAATTTCTCCATCTCGCACGTGCCACGCGAGGATAACGCCGAAGCCAATCGGCTGGCCCAGGCGGCGCTTCGGCGACGGTCCTGAGGTTGCTTCTGCTACGACCGGTCCTTCCCGCACTTTAGTACTTCCTGCCGCAGAAATTCTTGACACCCCTCCGGCTGCGAGCGAGACTCGAATTACGTCATCCGACTCAATGAGGCAGGAAAGTACAACGCGGACTTCGCACGCCAGTGTCTCCGCCGCACTGGCGGCGGCGAATGCGGCGGGTCCGATCTCGGCGCGGTTTCCGGGAGAAGACGGCGGACATTCGTTGGCGGAGATGGCGCAGCGCGATCTGGACGCCGCGCTGCAATTGCTGGCCGACCGGGCGCAATACATTACGGGTGCAGGTGGGGCGGCAATCGCATTACGGAGGGCCGGGAAAAACGATCTGCTATGCCGCGCCAGCTCCGGGTCAAATGCTCCCGAACTGGGCGCGCTGCTTTCCACCGAGTTTGGGCTTTCCGGCGAGAGCGTGCGCACGCGTCGTGCCCTGCGCTGCGACGATGCCGAACGAGACGCCCGCGTGAACCGCGAAGTGTGCCGGGAACTTGGGATCGCCTCGGTGGTCGTGATGCCGGTTGTCGATGACGACCAGGTGCTGGGTGTCTTCGAACTGTTTTCCGGCAAGGCCAACGCCTTTGGCGAGCGCGATTTGACGGCGCTCGAGCGGCTTAGCCAAATGGTCGAGACCGCGGTTCGGCTGGCGCGGGCGGCTGAAACGGTGCCGGAGAAGATGACTGCGACGACTGAAACTACGGTGGCCGATGCGGACCATCCGGTGGTCGAGGTTGTGACCGAGGCCGCCAGCGAACCGGTTCGATCTCGTGCTGAAACATCTCCGGCACAGGTCGTGTTAGCTTCCTCTGCGTCTCAACTCGATCCGCCGAAGGCGAATCCTGTGACCAAGCCGCTTTTCTGGTCTGTTGCCTTGAGCGCGGTTGATGAGGCCGAGCAGGTTGCCGGCAGGAACGATCGCAGCCATGTTCCGCCGGGATTGAGAAACCTGCAGAAGTGCGAGGCTTGCGGATTTCCGGTCTCCCCCGGCCGCGCCCTATGCGTGGAGTGCGAGGAGAAGAAGTGGCGCGGGCAGCTAAAGCGTCCAAACCAGCAGGAATTGTCACGTCCGACTGTCAAGGCGGCGAACGCCAACGGAAAGAATCTGGCGTCTGTGGAGCCTCGAGAATCGACCGCAAGCTCGAGCAAAGATGAATCCGTATCCGGTTCTGCCGCCGAGCAAGCAGCGCCAATAGTTAGCAATGCTAAGGCAAAAACCATTGCGACCGTAGCTGAGCGGGCGGAAGAACCGGCTGAAGCCGTCGCGCCGAAGTCGTCCTCACCGGAATTTGTGCTGAGCGCCGGGCTTGCCCCGTCGCAGTCTTGGATCGGGCGGAACAAATACGTGATCGCCGTGATTCTGGTGGTTGCGGCCGCGGTTGCAGCCTTCGTCTTTCTGCGTTGACCTCACTTTCCCGAAGGCCGTACCCGCCGGTTCCACTCGGCGAATGCCCCAAATCCTTTGAAAACTGGTGATTTTGCCTATCGCAAGGTACTATCCGATTTCCCGGAATTCCTTGACAACGCGGGCACTTCTGCTAGAGTTTCGAGCAAGCATTTGGACCGGTTTTCCAGCCCATTTCACGCGCAGGTGACCTGAACTATGAAGAATGTATATGAGGTTTTGCGGCAAAAAGAGATGGAATTGACGCGCCTGGAGAAAGAAGTGGAGGCGCTGCGGTTGGTGGCTCCGCTGCTCTCGGAAGATAAAGAGACGGTGTCAGACGTGGTGAAACCGCTGGCCACCGCCGTGAACGCAGGGCCGCAAGCTACGGCACGGATTCCGATTCCGACTTCTCCGGCGATTCCCGCGCCGCAACCGGTGCGCGCTGCCGGATGGGAAGATTCAGCGAAGCGTTGGCCGTAAGCGGTTCGGAACGGCGCGATAAGAGCGCACTTGACTCGCACATCGTGTGCGGCAGCGATGATTGCAAAGGATTTCACAATGTTCAGACTCTTTCAGCCCGGGGATTGCTTCCCGGGCTGACGTGTATGGAGCGATCATGACGCGAGCGAGAATGATGAGAAAGATACTGGTGATGTTGGGTGTAACGGCGCTGGCCGTGGGCTTGGTGTGGGCGAAAGAGGAGACCCAGGGAACGCTGGTGTCGGAGAATTCCGTGCAATGCGGATCTCAGGCGAATGGCAAGAAGAAGACCACCGACGTGATGTGTCAGGAGTATGTGATCCGCACAGCGACGACGGAGTATCACGTGCGCCAGGAAAAAGAGGGGCACAAAGAGATGCTGCCGGTGAACGCACCGGTGGAACTGACGATCAGCAAGGACAAGATGAAGTTCAAGGTGAATGGAAAGTCGTACGAAATGCTGATCGTGTCCGAAGCGGCGGCTCCCGCCGCGGCAGCACCAACTCCATCGCCCACGCCGGCAACGCCCGCGACGGCGAAGCCGTAGAGTTCGTTTGGTTCAGGGTTTTGCTGCGACGATGGTCGAGACGGGCAAGCCTGACGAGGTAACGCGCACAATTCTCCTTGCGTTCACCTTTTCAACGGCCATCAGGCCCGCTTCGTTCGCGTCTTCCCATACGAGCAACTTGGGGCAGGAAGTTCGCCAGGCATCGATCGTCTCCTCGTAGGTACGGTCTTTCTGGATCAGCCATTCAAGGAGATCGAGGATCAGATTGTCTACCACGGCGTCGCTCACCGCTACACCCTTTCGATCGTCTTATCGGCCGACAATCCCGCGCAGCGCGGCGAGCAAGCGGTCGACTTCCTCCAGCGTGTTGTAGTGCACGAGGCCGATCCGCAGGAAGCCGCCGGATTTTTCCACGTCCAAATGTTCGGTCAGGTTCAGCGCATAGTAATTTCCGTCCCAGGTGAAGATGCCGCGCTCGCCGAGCCCGGTGGCGATTTCGAGAGGAGTGTGTCCTTCAATTCTCACCGCGATCGTTCCGCAGCGTTCGTCGAAGCGTGCGGGATCGGTGATGCCGTAGATTTTCGCTCCGGGAATTTGGCGCAATCCTGCCATGGCGCGCTCCAGCAGGCCGCGTTCGTGCTCATGAATCAGCGCGTAGGCAGATTCAATCGCGGCGCGGCGTGCCGTTTTTCCCTGAGCGTCGCGATTCCCAGCCTTCGAAAATCGCGAAGGGTGGGGCACCCTCAGATTCTGTGTTTTTTCGAGGTCCGCGATGTAATCCACGCAGGCGGTGATACCGGCAATGCATTCATGATTGAGCGTGCCAAATTCCCAGCGGAAGGGAATCGCGTCGCTGAGCGGGCGGACCTTGTAGGGGCGCAGGCGCGTGAGATGTTCACGTTTGCCGAAAAGCACGCCCATATGCGGTCCGAAAAACTTGTACGTTGAGCAGACCAGGAAGTCGCAATCGAGTGCGGCCACGTCGATCAGTCCGTGGGGTGCATAGTGGACGGCGTCGATGTAGGCGAGCGCGCCGGCACGGTGCGCAAGCTGCACGATTTCTTTTACCGGATTAATCGTGCCTACGGCATTCGAAGCATAGCCCACCGCGACGAGCTTCGTCTTGGCGTTGATCTTAGAAGTCAGATCAGCCATGTCGAGGGTGCAATCTTCATCATGAATTTCGGCCCAGCGGACGGTCACGCCGCGATCTTGCTTCGAAAGATCTTCCGCCATCTGCAGCCAGGGGGAGACGTTGGCGTCGTGATCGAGTCGCGTGACCACGATTTCGTCGCCGGGCTTCAGCTCGCGACCAATGCTGCGCGAAATCATGTATGTAAGAGCGGTCATGTTCTGTCCGAAAATGACTTCCTCGGCGGCACAGTGGAAGAAATCGGCCATGGCGGCGCGGGCTCCCGCGATCATGGCGTCAGTGCGGCGGCTGGTCGCATGGGCTCCGCCGGTGTTGGCGTTGTCGCTGCGAAGGTAGCCGGAGATGGCGTCGATGACGCGCTCGGGTACCTGCGTCCCGCCAGGGCCGTCGAGAAAAACGGCCGGGTGCCCGTTGACGGTTTGAGCGAGGGAAGGGAATTGGGAGCGGATGGAGGCAAGGTCGAGCGCGGGAGTAAGGGTTTCAGCTGACGACATGATGACTTAAGTTTTATCATGGTCTGGCGATCGTCAAGGTCCGCGCAGGCATGGATCAGCAGTCTCTTCTCCAATGTCCCAACAGTGAGATAATCCTTCACGAGCTTTTTCCATCCTGGCGCCATGAAGCGGCACATCCTCATCTACGGAGTCGTCGGCGGCGTCCTGATTGTGCTGCTGAAGTGGTCCGAGTACCGCTTTCTGGTCATTGAGCATTCTTTTGAAATCTACGGCGGGCTGATCGCGGCGACGTTTGCCCTGCTGGGCATCTGGCTCGGACTGAAGCTGACTCGGGAAAAGATCGTAGTGAAGGAAGTGCCGGTCGCAGCGACGACTCCAGTGGAGGCATTTGTTCCGAATGAGAAGAAGCTGGAAGACCTCGGTATCACGCGGCGGGAGTTCGAGATTCTGGGGCTGATCGCGCAGGGCATGAGCAACCGCGAGATCGCCGAGAAACTGTTCGTCAGCGAGAACACGGTCAAGACCCACTCCAGCCGAGTTTTCGACAAACTAGGGGCAAAACGCCGCACGCAAGCGGTGCAACTGGGCAAGGAGATGGGACTGCTGCCCTAATCCAACTCAGATGCCTCATTCGAACGAATGATTTCTCCATGCTGGCGCAAAATCATACGAAAGAGTGACGACAAAAACTTCGCGATAGCAATAGCTTGTAATCGTTCGAGCAAACCTTCGTGGGATGAAACGAAGTTCCTGCACGGGAGAGACATATGAGAAAAACCATCCTGACGTTCGGGTTGATTTCCGGCGCTATCTCGGCCGCGCTGATGTCGACCAACATGCTCTTGGCCAACAAAGTCAGCTACGACCACGGCCTGTACCTGGGCTACACCGTAATTGTGTTGTCGATGCTGCTGGTCTACTTCGGCATCCGGTCGTATCGGGACAATGTGGGCGCCGGGCAAATTACATTCGGCCGGGCATTCGCCGTCGGCCTGGGAATTACAGTGATTTCGTGCCTGCTCTACGTTGCGGCGTGGGAGATTCTCTACTTCAACTTCCTGCCGGGGTTCATGGACAAATATGGCGCCCACGAAGTGCAGAAGTTAACGGCTGCGGGCGCGAGCCCGGCGGCGATTCAGGCGAAGGTGGAGCAGTTCAAGAAATATAAGGAGATGTATGACAACCCGCTGATGAACGCCGCCATGACGTTCATCGAGCCGTTCCCGGTCGGGCTGCTGATGACGCTGATTTCGTCGGCGATGTTGCGGAAGAAGCGGCAGGGGCAAGGAGTGCGTGAACCGGCGGCGGCCTAACCAACTGCCCTTATGAAATCCGCCAGCATTCCATGCGCCGTCGCATAGAGGCCAGGATTTTCTTCCGTGATGGCGAGGCCGGGGAAAATGTCGGTCTCAAAATAAATGTACGACGATGTGCCGGAGATGCGAGCCATGGGTTCCGTGGCACGGACTTTTTCCGGCTGCACGCTGGCTCGCACTTCGTCGCCGACGCGTTTCGCGCGGCAAACGAGTTTGAAGGGCCATCCATCGCGGCGGGCGTTGCGCAGTGCCTGCGGCGTTAGGTCGCGGATGCCATCGCGCGCGACCTGATGGGGCCGGATGGGATGATCCATGAGCACGGTTATGAGGGCGGCAGTTTTCACCGCGGTATCCCAGCCATCAATGTCGTGAGAGGAGTCAGTTTCGGCCACGCCGAGCGCTTGAGCTTTCTTGAGCGCGTCGTCGAATGTCATGCCCGTCTCCATTTCGCCGAGGATCAAGTTAGTCGTCGAATTGAGAATGCCGTGAAATCCATGCAGGTGAATCGCAGGCAGCTCATCAAAGAAAGAGAAAATCGGGACGCCATCCATTACCGTGGATTCGAAAAGGAACCTTTTCCCGTGCGCGGCGGCGAGGTCGCGCAGTTCCCGATAAGCATGCACGACTGGTCCCTTGTTCGCGGTAATCGCGTGGGCCGCATGTTCGAGCGCGGCGCGGGTGTGATCGATGGCAGGCTCGCCCGTTTCGACATTGAGCGACGTGGCTTCGAAGAGCACGTCGGCATCGGCCGCGGCGAGCCAGGAGCGCACGTCGTGGGGCTGGGGCTCTTGTGGCGAGGACACTTTTGTCCGCGACCAGCCGGATTCCGCATCCGCAGCCCATGCAAGCACCTCTGCCGAATCGAATCCGTTGGCATGCGCGATCCGGCCCAAACGGCGGGAGGCGATTCCGGTGATGCGAAAGTCGATGCCATGATGTTCCCGCAGTTCCTGTCTGCGGTCTTCGAGCAGCCGGACGAGCGTCCGATTGACGTTGCCAAAGCCGAGGAAGCAGAGGTTGTAGACGCGAAGTTTCAAGGTCGCAAAATTTCAATGTTTCAAAGAAAGACAGCAGCATTATGAGCGGCGGCGGTGAGGTGCCGCATTGCAATCATCCGCTGTGAAACCTTGAAACTTTGAAACCCGGTGAGCCTAGCCCATCACAGTTGCGTGCTCGGCCCGGATCTTGTAGAGCACGCGCACTTCGCCGGGCTGGCCATAGGGATACTTGTCGACGCCAAGATATTTTTTCGCCATTTTGTCGATGTGGGCGCTGGCGCCATCTTCGGTGATCTCTACCACCGAGCCGCGGATTTCCAGATAACGATAGGGATTTTCGGGGTCGATGATGGCCAGCGCGACGCGGGGATCGCGGCGCACGTTGCGATCTTTCTGCCGCCCTTTCGCCGAATTAAAGATCACGTGCGAGCCGTCGAAGTCGCACCAGACAGGAGTGACCTGCGGGCGGCCATCGGGCATGAGCGTAGAGAGCGAGGCGAACGCCCGCTTCTGAAAAAGATCGCGATACTTTTCAGGGATGACTGAGGACATGAGAGCCTCCGTGCGTGAGATGCACGAGCATTATAGACGGATGTTGAGATGGCGGGGCCTATGTCAGCGATTCGATTGCGACTGCCGGGCTCACTGCTTGCCGCCGCTCTCTAGTAGACTCGTAGGCAATTTCAACCGAAGGAATGAAGCAATGATTGCGATACGTCGAAGTGTGCTCTCGAGGTTGGTGGTGCTTTTGGTGTTGGGACTTGCCGCAGGGCAGGCAGCGCAGAAATATCCTGCGACGATCGTGTTCATGACCGATTTTGGCGTGGTTGACGATTCGGTCGCGCTCTGCAAAGGCGTGATGTACGAGATCGACCCAGAGGTCCGCATCGTCGATCTGACGCACCAGGTGACGCCGTTTTCCATCCTTGACGGTGCCCGCTTCTTGTACGGTGCAACGCCATATTTCCCGGCGGGCACGGTGTTCGTGGTGGTCATCGATCCGGGCGTGGGGAGCACGCGCAAAGCGATTATCGCCAAGTCGGGTCGCGGGCAATATTTTGTGCTTCCCGACAACGGCCTGCTGACACTGGTCGAGCAGCGCGATGGAATCGAGGCGGCGCGGGAGATCACCAATCCGGAGTGGATGATCGGCAGCAAGATGTCGTCCACGTTTCACGGCAGAGACATTTTTTCACCGGCGGGCGCACACGTTGCCCGCGGTGACGATTGGACGAAGGTTGGGCCAGAAATAGCCGTAAGAGATCTCGTGCGACTGCAGTTGAAAGCCGCGACGATCGACGACCGGGGGCTGCATGCCACCGTGATTGCAACCGACGGTCCATTTGGCAATCTCGTGACCAACGTGGACGCAGAAGAGTTTCTCAAGCTCGGCTACCAGCGTGGGCAGGAAGTCCCGCTCGCAGTAGAGGGCAAAGAGATGAAGATCAAATTCGTGAAGACATTCAGCGACGTGCCCCTCGGCCAGCCTTTGCTCTATGTCGATTCGCGCGGGCATATTGCCTTGGCGGTGAATCAGGGAAGTTTTGCCGCCGTTTATGGAGTGAAGCCTCCGGCGGCGCTGGAGATTCCGAAGGCGAAGTAGCAGTCTGCAGTCATGCTGAGCGGAGTGATAGCCATTGCCGAGCAATCCCCATTGCGGAGTCGAAGCATCCCTACGGTGATCTGCGAAGTCAGCGCGTGGCCAAGCGTGTGGTGCGAATAGGGATGCTTCGACTGCGAACTGCCTTCGCGTCGCGAAGGCAGTTCTCGCTCAGCATGACATTCTCTCAGGTTGATTGCAGATCGTTGATCCTTGGCAGGACTGCCCGCAACAGCGCCTCAAACGTCGACTTCACACGCTCGCCGGTCTCCATGACCTCAACGTGCGAGAGTGGCTGGTCGAGAATTCCGGCGGCCATGTTGGTCACGCAGGAAATCGCCAGCACCTCGATTCCCATGTGCCGGGCGGCAATCACTTCGGCGACCGTCGACATGCCGACGAGGTCAGCGCCGATGCGCCGGAGATATTCGATTTCAGCCGGCGTTTCATAACTTGGACCGAGCATCGCCGCGTAGGCCCCTTCGTGCAGCGTGATCTTCAGCTTCACCGCCTCTTCGCGCGCGATCTCCCGATATTTTCGCGAGTAGGCGTACGTCATGTCGGGGAAGCGCAGGCCGAGGCGTTCGTCGTTCGGCCCGACAAGCGGATTCGTCCCCTGCAGATTGACGTGATCGCGAATGAGAACGAGTGCACCCTGCGAATATCCGTGATCAATTCCGCCAGCCGCATTGGTAAGGATCACCGCACGAATTCCCATCCGTCCGAAGACGCGAATCGGAAACGTGACCTGTTCTGGCGAATATCCTTCATAAAGATGCACCCGGCCCTGCATGGCGGCGACGGGAACCGAGTTCGCGTTTCCGATGACCATGCGTCCGGCGTGGCCGATGGCGGTCGATTTCGGGAACGAAGGAATTTCAGCGTAGGGAACTTTGACTGAGTCGGCGAGCGAATCGGCGAAAGCGCCCAGTCCGGAGCCGAGTACGAGTCCGATTTTCGGGCGCAGCGGAGTCCGTGAAAGTATGAGCTGCGCGGCGGAGTCGGCGGAGGAGTAGAGGTCGATCATGCAGGCAGTCCTGCTTCTGGGGCCCAAAGGATGCATAGCTCGGGGTTGACGTCGATGCCGATGCCCGCAAGTTCCAGAAGCTGCGGAGGAACCCAGCTAACGAGATACTGCTGAAAGAAACAGATCCACGTGTCCCATGGCGGGATGTTATTGACATCGAAGAAGCCTAACGAGCTGTATTCAGCCGCGCCATCGCAGAGGTTCTCATCAGGTGCGTAGAGCAAGAGTCTACCCTCATGCAAGTCATTCACGAACCGAGGTGGATAGCGCTGTTGGCGTCGCAACTCGTCAGCCCGTTTCTCAGCCACTGTTTCTACAATGCGCATACGCTCTTCTTCGGTTTGGGGCCACGTGAATGGCTGTGGCTGGAGAATTGAAGAGCGTAATTGTTTGGCCAAGGGAGGAATGATTTGGTCAATCTTTGCTTTCCGCAAAAGCTTCATGCCTCGCCAATAAAGATAAGTTTTCCTAAAGTCTGAAGCTCCTGATAGGAAGGCGCGGCGTACCAGTTCGCTTGCCTCACAGCTGAGCCTTCGCCGTGCACGGATATCGTTACTTTCGACAGGGTTCGACTCCACAGGCTGTCCAGTGCACCAAACAATCGTCTCCGAAAGCCTTGCGCCGAAAGAAGGCAATGCAGCTTGCAGTTGATCGAACATCTCATCGCTCTGAACTATAAATCCCCGTCGGCCAGATACCGCCCGTGGCCGTTGCGGTCGAGCCAATCATACAGAAAAGTCTGGTAGAGATACGATGCGACAATCTCTTCGCCGAGTTCGTGCGTCTCGGTGCAGATGAACGGCAGGCGCAGTCCGGTGAGCACCGCGAGCAGCGATTGCGTGATGCGGTTGGGATTACAGGCGCGATAGGGATATTCGGACTTGACTTCGCTGAGCGGCGCCGTTACGACAAGCAGGCTATGAGGCAGTGCGCTCATGCGCCGCAGGCGGCTCACAAAGACGCTACGGTTCGCCGTGAACGATTGAATCAGGTCGGCGAGATCCTTGCGCTCGACAACGCACGAGTTTTCCATCCCTGCGACCGAGTAGTCGCCGAGCGGCAGGGCGCGATGCTCGATCTTGGCAAACCACTTGCGGAATCTCCAGAAGGAGAGCGGATTCTGCTCGCGCGTGTCGACGATAGCGACCGGAAGAGGCGTGCGCAGCTGCGTGCC